>NZ_JBMDIQ010000019.1:0-115287 GCF_057808735.1 Chromobacterium sp. FG89
ACTCGCGACCTCAACCTTGGCAAGGTTGCGCTCTACCAACTGAGCTATTCCCGCATTCAAAACTGCTGCAACACTTCTGCTTTCTCTTCGCTGCTGCTGGAGCAGCGCTGAGAGATGCGAATTATAAGGATTTATCAGTCACTGTCAACACTTCAAACATCAATTTTTTTCCCGGAAAACTCCTTGGCGGCCATCCTCAGGTAATAAACCATTGACCACAAAGTCAAAATCACCGCCACCACCATGAAGGCATTGCCCAAAATTAATGTCGAAACCCCCGGCAGCAGCGGGCCGGCATACAGCAACAGCAGAATCGCCACCATTTGCGCCGCGGTTTTCAACTTGCCGATATAGGCCACCGCCACGCTTTTGCGGGTGCCCATCTCCGCCATCCATTCCCGCAGCGCGGAGATGGCGATCTCCCGGCCGATGATGATCATCGCCATCCAGCCCTCAGTGCGCCCCATCTGCACCAGCAGGATCAAGGCCGCGGCGACGATCAGCTTGTCCGCCACCGGATCCAGGAAAGCGCCGAAGGCCGAGGTCTGACCCAACTTGCGCGCCAGATAGCCGTCCAGCCAATCGGTGATGGCCGCCAAGGCGAAGATGGCGGCGCCTACCTGGTTGCGGCTTTCCAGCAGCAGCACGGAATCCGGCAAAAAGAAGACCGCTACGCAGATGGGGATCAGGGCAACCCTGAGCCAGGTTAGGAATATCGGCAAATTGAAGGGCATCGGTGTCAGTAATCTTATTGTTTGCGGCTCGGTCAAAAACTGCGCGTCCGCCCCAAGCCACAACGGGACGCACGGCAATGGTTACAGTGTATAAACGATGGCGCGCCGGCAATCAATGCAGCGCGTTGTAAATCTTCTCCGCCAGGGTGCGGCTGATGCCGTCCACCTGGGCCAGGTCGTCCATGCTGGCGGCGGTCACGCCGCGCAGGCCGCCAAAGCGCATCAGCAGCTGTTGCCGGCGTTTGGCGCCCACGCCCGGAATCTCCTCCAGCGTGGACGCGGTGCGCGCCTTGGCGCGCCGCGCGCGGTGGCCGGTGATGGCGAAGCGGTGGGCTTCGTCTCGCACCGTCTGGATCAGATGCAGCGCCGGATGGTCCTGCCGCAGCTGCAGGCTCTTGTCCAGATAAGGCAGGATCAAGGTCTCCAGGCCCGGCTTGCGCTCCTCGCCCTTGGCGATGCCGACGATGGGCAGGTTCAGGCCGATTTCGGCGAACACTTCCAAAGCCACGCCCACCTGCCCCTTGCCGCCGTCGATGAACACCGCGTCCGGCAATTTGCCGTCGCCCGCCGCCAGCTTGCCGTAGCGACGTGACAACACTTCGCGCATCGCCGCGTAATCGTCGCCGGGCTTGGCGGTTTCGATATTGTAGCGCCGGTATTCGCCGGGCTGCATCGCGCCCTTGTCGTAGATCACACAGGACGCCACCGTGGCCTCCCCCATGGTGTGACTGATGTCGAAGCACTCGAAACGGCCGGCGCCCTCCAATTCCAGCACCTCGTTGAGCTGGGCCAGCCGCTGGTTTTGGGTGGCCTTGCTGCTAGCCCGCTGCATGATGGCCAGCGCGGCGTTCTTCTCCGCCATTTCCAGCCACACCCGTCGTTCGCCGATGGGATTGCTGGCGATGGCCAGCTTGCGCTCGGCCTGCCGCTCCAGATGCTGGCGCAGGGTCTCGGAAATCTCGCCGTTGATGATGATGGCCGGCGGCAAGGGCGCGCCCAGATAATGCTGGGCCAGGAAGGCTTCCAGGCTGTCCGCCAGTTCCCCCTCCTCCCCGCTGACCGGGAAAAAGCTCTTGTCTCCCAGATGCCGGCCGCCGCGTATCATCACCAGATTGACGCAGAGCATGCCCTCCTGCTGCACCGCGGCCACCACGTCGCAATCCTGCTGGCTGGAGTTGCTGGACACGAACTGCTTCTCTTGCACCCGCGCCAGCGCCTGGATCTGGTCGCGCAGCTCCGCCGCCTGTTCGAACTCCATCGCCTCGGCCGCCGTCATCATGCGCTGGGTCAGGCCGTCGATCAGCTCGCTCTGACGGCCCTGCAGGAAAGCCACCGCGCTGGCCACGTCGCGCGCGTAATCATCCTTGGAGATATGGTCGACGCAGGGGCCGGAACAACGCTTGATCTGATACAGCAGACAGGGACGGGAGCGATTAGCGAACACCGCGTCCTCGCAAGTGCGCAGCCGGAACACCTTTTGCAGGATCTGGATGCTCTCGCGCACCGCGTAGCCGTTGGGATAGGGACCGAAGTACTGGTGCGGCCGCTTGGGGTCGCCGCGGTAATAGGCCATTTGCGGGAAGGCGTGACCGCTCAGCATCAGATAGGGATAGGACTTGTCGTCGCGGAACAGGATGTTGTAACGCGGCGTCAGCGCCTTGATCAGGTTGTTTTCCAGAATCAGCGCTTCCGCCTCGGAACGCGTGACCGTGGTCTCGATGCTGGCGATCTGGCGCACCATCAGCTGGATGCGCGGCGACTGGTCGTTTTTCTGAAAGTAGGAACTGACCCGCCGTTTCAAGTCTATCGCTTTGCCGACATAAAGCACGCTGCCCGACGCGTCGAGCATTCGATACACGCCGGGCAGATTGGGCAGGGAAGCCAGTACCGCCTTGTAGTCAAAAACCGGTTTCGTCACTTATTTTCCGCACCAGGTTTGCACATTGGCCTGCGCCTGGCTAATCAGCTCGTTGCGCTGGGCGTCGGTGGCCAGCGCATTGGAACCCGGCATGCGGATGCGGCTATTGGTCTGCACCGAGGCCAGCTGATTGCGCGCGTTCTGGCAATTCTGCTCGCGGATCTTGGCGTTGGCCTCCACGATCTTGGCGTTTTCCGCCGCAATCTTGGCGTTTTCCCCGCCGGCGTCCTTGCCCGACGCTTTCTTGCTTTCCTTGGCCGGAGCCGATGCCGGCGCCGGCGCGCGCGTATTCATGCGGCGGGCGTTGACGCTGGCCGGCGGCTGGTCCGAATACACGGTTTTTCCGGCCTCGTCCTTCCATACATAGACTTCCGCGCTGGCGGCGGAGGAGCCCAGCAAAGCCAGCAAAAAGGTCCATACTAAGGTTGACTTCATCATCGACTCCCTGACCCGAATGCGCTGCAGATACTCAAATTGTAAGGCCTGCGCGGCCTGCGAGCAAAAAGGTAACAGGGTTGCGGGCGGAAAGCCCCTTTTTTTGCAATAGCGACAATACCTCGGTATAATGCCGCTTTGCCGCAAAGGAAACGCCAAGATGCGTATCATCGAGAAAGCCTATACTTTCGACGACGTTCTCCTCGTCCCGGCCCACTCTGAAGTTCTGCCGCGCGACGTAGTTCTCTCCACCAAGCTTACCCGCAACATCACCCTGAACCTGCCCCTGGTGTCCGCCGCCATGGACACGGTGACCGAAGCCCGTCTCGCCATCGCCATGGCTCAAGAAGGCGGCATCGGCATCGTGCACAAAAACATGGATCCCGCGAAACAGGCCAGCGAAGTGTCCAAGGTGAAACGCCATGAAAGCGGCGTGGTCAAGGATCCCATCACCATCGCCCCGGACATGCTGGTGCGCGATCTGGTGCTGCTGACCCGCCATCACAAGATTTCCGGCCTGCCGGTGATCGAAGACGGCAAAGTGGTCGGCATCGTCACCAACCGCGATCTGCGCTTCGAGACCCGTCTGGACCAGAGCGTCGGCTCCATCATGACCCCGCGCGAGCGCCTGATCACCGTCAAGGAAGGCGCCAGCATCGACGAAGCCCGCGAGCTGATGCACACCCACCGCCTGGAGCGCGTGCTGGTGATCAACGAGGCCTGGGAGTTGAAGGGTCTGATCACCGTCAAAGACATCATTAAGACCAGCGAACACCCCAACGCCAATAAGGACAACCAGGGCCGTCTGCGCGTAGGCGCCGCGGTCGGCACCGGCGGCGACACCGAAGAGCGCGTGATCGCGCTGGTGAAGGCCGGCGTGGACGTGATCGTAGTCGACACCGCCCACGGCCACAGCCAGGGCGTGATCGAGCGCGTGCGCTGGGTCAAGAAGAATTTCCCGGAAGTGGACGTGATCGGCGGCAACATCGCCACCGCCGCCGCCGCGATGGCGCTGGTTGACGCCGGCGCCGACGGCGTCAAGGTCGGCATCGGCCCCGGCTCCATCTGCACCACCCGCATCGTAGCCGGCGTGGGCGTGCCGCAGCTGACCGCCATCCACAATGTGTCCGAAGCGCTGAAGGGCACCGGCGTGCCGATGATCGCCGACGGCGGCATCCGCTTCTCCGGCGACATTTCCAAGGCGCTGGCCGCCGGCGGCAATTGCGTGATGCTGGGCGGCATGTTCGCCGGCACCGAGGAAGCCCCGGGCGAAGTCGAGCTGTTCCAGGGCCGTTCCTACAAGTCCTACCGCGGCATGGGCAGCCTGGGCGCGATGAGCCAGGGCTCGTCCGACCGCTACTTCCAGGACAACGAGGGCAATGTGGAAAAACTGGTGCCGGAAGGCATCGAAGGCCGCGTGCCGTACAAGGGCTCCATCGGCCAGGTGATCCACCAGTTGGTGGGCGGCCTGCGCTCCTCGATGGGCTACCTCGGTTGCGCCACCATCGCCGACATGCACGCCAAGGCGGAGTTCGTGGAAATCACTTCCGCCGGCATCCAGGAATCCCACGTCCACGACGTGCAGATCACCAAGGAAGCGCCGAACTACCACGTATCCCGTTAAGACCCGACGTCGTCAGGCATCCTTTACGGCAAAACCCGCGCCAAACGGCGCGGGTTTTTTCATGGCTGAACCACCAGCGCGGTCAGGCCAGCGACAACATCAGCCGAGTCCGCAAGGCGGTGGGCGGATTGTCGTAAGGCGAATTCAAATACTCCTCCACGCACGGCACCTCGCCGAGCGCGCGCCCGCTGCCGGGCAGCCAGTGCCGGTACAGCCAGGACCAGGCCGTGGACAGTTCCGCGTACGGTCCCAGATACGTCACGCAAGCGTACTCTCCGGCTGGGATCTCCCCCCATTCAAACCCATCCGGCAGCGTCCGGTCCTGCCAGGAGTCCGGCACCGTCACGCAGGCGATGGAGCGCAGCTTGGCCTCCTCCGTCTGTTCCGTATCATCCAGATACATCCCGAATGTGCGGCCTGGCGCGTCGCCGGCCGCGCAAGCCGGGCTGATGGCCTGTAAAGCGCCGAAGGCTTGGCCGATCTCCATATAACTGCCGATATGGCGGCGCATCAGCACCCTCAGCCCCTTATCCTGCTTGAGCAATGTCACTTCATGCATAACGGTCTCCCAGTCTTGCCTAGAAATGAACGCTCTGCGCTGGCGATAGCGGCCCGGACTCTCGCCGTAAGCCCTGGCAAAGGCCCGGACGAAGGCCGCGGTGCCGCCGTAGCCGGCGCGCGTCGCCACCCTCGACAAAGGCAGCGAGCCGCCGTCCAACTGCCCGGCCGCGCGATGCAGCAACAGCCGCTGCCGGGTCTCTCCCACCGTTTCGGCCATAAGGCCGCGATACACGCGGTGAAAGTGAAAGGGCGACAAGCAGGCCTCCTCCGCCAATCTTTCCAGCGGCACCGGCCCATCCAGATGGCGCCACAGATAGTCCAGCACCCGCAGCATCCGCCACAAATACGGCGAATCCGGGCCGCCGTTGCGATAGAGCGTTCTCATGAAGTGAGCTTATCCCGCATCGATTGATTCGTTTTGCTGAGTTGGCTGTTGCAGCAGCAACCATTGCATGCGCTGGCACAGCTCCACCACGTAGTCCCACACCACGCGGTAGCGCAGCGTGCGGCGGATGTCGCTGCGGCCGCTGATCCAGTAAGAGCGGATGATGCGCAGTTCCGGCAACAACTGGCGCAGCCGCGCGTCGTCGTAGGTCAGATAATACGGCAATACCGCGATGCCGCCGTCGGCCAGCGCCGCCTGCTGCTGGCCCACCACGCTGGTGCAGCGTAGAGGGATCAAGGGGTTGCGGCACAGGCCGCGATGGAACATCAGCTCGCGCGAGAACAGCAGATCGTCGACATAGCCGACGATGGGATGCCCGGCCAGGTCCTCGCGCTCGCGGATGGGCGCATGCGCGTCCAGATAGGCCGGCGTCGCGTACAGACCCAGGCAGTAATCGGTCAGCTTGCGCGTCACCACCATATTGGCCTGCGGCCGCTCCAGCGCGATGGCGATGTCCACCTCGCGGTTGGTGATGCTGACGAAGCGCGGCACCGACACCAGATCGATCTCCAGCGCCGGGTAACGCTCCGTCAGCCGCGGCAGGTGCCGCGCCAGAAACAGCGAGCCCAAGCCCTCCGGCGCGCCCAGCCGCACCAGGCCGGCCACCTCCACATGGCCCACCCGCGCCTCGTCCTGCATCCGCGACGCGGTGTTTTCCAATTGCTCGGCCAGGGGCAGCAACTGCCGGCCGGCCGCGGTCAGTTGATAACCATCCGGCTGCTGCACGAACAGCGGCAGGCCCAGCTGCCGCTCCAACTGTTCGATATGCCGGGCCACCGTCGCATGCGTGGTGCGCAGCTGCCGGGCCGCAGCCAGCAGCTTGCCGCTGCGCTGCAAGGCCAGAAAATAACGGATGTCGTTCCAGTCGAACATCAAGCCCTCCCCGTGTTTATGGTGCGCTTGCACACAAATATGACAGGCTTCAATTGCGCGGCTGTTAGAAAACTAACAGCTGTTGTTCCACTCTGGCTATTTCCAGGCCGGCCCGGCTTGATCTTATATGGTGGCGATACAGACGTCATAGGAAAGCGCGGCATGCAGGCATTGGCGGACACATTCGACTACATCATCGTCGGCGCGGGCAGCGCCGGCTGCCTGCTGGCCAACCGCCTGTCGGCCAATCCGCGACACCGCGTGCTGTTGCTGGAAGCCGGCGGCGAGGACAACTATCCGTGGATACACATCCCGGTCGGCTATCTCTACTGCATCGGCAATCCGCGCACCGACTGGTGCCTGCGCACCGCGCCCGAGGCCGGCCTGGGCGGACGCAGCCTCAACTACCCGCGCGGCAAGGTGCTGGGCGGCTGCTCCTCGATCAACGGCATGATCTATATGCGCGGCCAGGCCGCGGACTACGACGGCTGGGCGGCCCAGGGCTGCCCCGGCTGGAGCTGGGACGAGGTGCTGCCGGACTTCCTGCGCATGGAAGACCACTTCGACAGCGCCCGCGCCCAGCACGGCCACGGCGGCGAATGGCGGGTGGAACGGCAGCGGCTGTCCTGGGCGATCCTGGACGCCTTCCGCGACGCCGCGGAGCAGAGCGGCATCGCCCCGGTGGACGATTTCAACGGCGGCGACAACGCTGGCTGCGGCTATTTCGAAGTCAATCAGCGCGGCGGCCTGCGCTGGAACACCGCCAAGGCTTTTTTGCGCCCGGTGCGCCAGCGCCCCAACCTCACCGTGCTGACCCATGCCGAGGCGGAAACCCTGCTGCTGGGGGACGGCCGCGCCGCCGGTATTGCATTCCTGCAACAGCGGCAACGCTGGCAGGCGCGCTGCCGCGGCGAAATCATCCTGGCCGCCGGCGCCGTCGGCTCCCCGCTTTTGTTGCAGCGCAGCGGCATCGGTCCCGCCGCGCTGCTGCAAGAACACGGCGTCGCCGTGCGCCATGCGCTGCCGGGCGTCGGCGCCAACCTGCAAGACCATCTGCAACTGCGCATGGTGTTCAAGGTCAGCGGCGCGCGCACGCTGAACCAGCTGGCCAATAGCTGGAGCGGCAAGCTGGCCATGGGCTGGGAATACCTGTGGCGGCGCAGCGGCCCGCTGGCGATGGCGCCCAGTCAGTTGGGCGCTTTCGCCGCATCCGGCCCGGAACAGACGCGCGCCAACCTGGAATACCATGTGCAGCCGCTGTCGCTGGAACGCTTCGGCGAGCCGCTGCACCCCTTCCCCGCCTTCACCGCCTCGGTGTGCGACCTGCGTCCGCTCAGCCGCGGCCGGGTCGCCATTGGCGGCGCCGGCCTGGACGCCGCGCCGCTGATTCAGCCCAACTACCTCAGCCACCCGCGGGACCGCGCCGTCGCGGTGGCCGCGCTGCGGCTGACCCGGCGCATCGTCGCCGCGCCGGCGCTGGCGCGCTACCGGCCGGAAGAATACCTGCCCGGCCTCGCCGCCCAGAGCGATGCGGAGCTGGCCGCCGCCGCCGGCCGCATCGGCACCACCATCTTTCATCCGGTCGGCACCTGCAAAATGGGACAGGATACCCAGGCGGTGGTCGATGCCAGACTGCGCGTTCACGGACTATCCGGACTAAGAGTGGCGGACGCCTCCATCATGCCCGCCATCACCTCGGGCAATACCAACTCGCCCACGCTGATGATCGCGGAAAAAGCCGCCCGCATGATTTTGCAAGACCGCGCCGCGCCGGACTGAGCGCCGCGCGACATCGGAATCCACCCAAACAGAGGAAGCCCACTTCCCGCCCCACAACTTGTCGCAAAGCCACACCAAGAGGAGACAGCACCATGAGCAGCACCCTGACGCCCGCCGCCACGGCGGGACACACGATCAGCGGCTCCGAGCGCAAAGTGATCTTCGCCTCGTCGCTGGGCACCGTTTTCGAGTGGTACGATTTTTTCCTGTACGGCGCGTTGGCGGCGGTGATCAGCAAGCAGTTCTTCGCCGGCGTCAATGAAACCACCGCCTTCATCTTCGCCTTGATGACCTTCGCCGCCGGCTTCCTGGTGCGTCCCTTCGGCGCGCTGCTGTTCGGCCGGCTGGGCGATATGATAGGCCGCAAATACACCTTCCTCGCCACCATCCTGATCATGGGTGTGTCCACCTTCCTGGTGGGCCTGCTGCCCGGCTACGCCAGCATAGGCATCGCCGCGCCCATCCTGCTGGTGGTGCTGCGCATGCTGCAGGGCCTGGCGATAGGCGGCGAATACGGCGGCGCGGCCATCTACGTGGCCGAACACGCGCCGGATCACAAACGCGGCGCCTACACCAGCTGGATCCAGGTCACCGCCACCGCCGGCCTGCTGCTGTCCCTGCTGGTGATCCTGGCCTGCCGCAAACTCACCGGCCCGGCTTTCGACGACTGGGGCTGGCGCCTGCCCTTCCTGCTGTCGCTGGCGCTGCTGGCCATCTCCACCTGGATCCGGCTGTCCATGCACGAATCGCCGGCCTTCCTGAAAATGAAAGCCGAAGGCAAGCATTCCAAAGCGCCGCTGACCGAATCCTTCACCAACTGGAAGAACCTGCGCATCGTGCTCACCGCGCTGTTCGGCATCAACGGCGGCCAGGCGGTCACCTTCTATTGCGCGCAGTTCTACTCGCTGTTCTTCCTCACCCAGATCCTCAAGGTCGATTCGCAGATCGCCACCCAGCTGCTGGTGATGTCGCTGCTGATCGCCGCGCCGCTATTCCTCTACTTCGGCTATCTGTCCGACCGCATCGGCCGCAAGCCGGTGATGCTGACCGGCCTGCTGCTGGCGGCTTTGCTGACCTTTCCCGCCTTCAAATGGCTGACCGCCTATGCCAGCCCGGACATCGCCAACGCCGCGCGCCAGGCGCCGGTGGTGGTGGTGGCGGACCCGGCCAGCTGCCGCTTCCAGTTCGATCCGGTGGGCAAGGCCAAGCTCAGCAGCAGCTGCGACCAGGCCAAGGCCCTGCTGGCCAAGAACGGCGTGCCCTATCAGCGCCAGGCGGCGCCCGCCGGCGGCGAAACCCAGATCAAAGTGGGCGAACAGACGCTGACCGGCTTCGACAAGGCCGCGTTGCTGGCCGCGCTGAAACAGGCCGGCTATCCGGACAAGGCCGACCCGGACAAGATCAACTACCCGATGGTGGTGGCGGTGCTGGTGCTGCTCAGCCTGATCGCCGCCATGGTCTACGGCCCGCTGGCCGCCACCATGGTGGAGCTGTTCCCCACCCGCATCCGCTACACCTCGATGTCGCTGCCCTACCACATCGGCAACGGCTGGATAGGCGGCCTGTTCCCCACCGTGGCCTTCTCGCTGGTGGTCTACACCGGCGACATCCTCTACGGCCTGTGGTATCCGGTCATCGTCTACAGCGTCAGCTTCATCGTCTGCCTGTTGGGCTTGAAGGAGACGCACCGCGCCGACATCCATCAATAAGCCCCTTCCCACGCGCACGGCGGACCTCCCGGTTCGCCGTGTTTCTGGGTAGACTGGGGCTTTCATCCCACCGCTCGCGCCGCCATGCCGATTCAACGCCTCAGCCAGCCCGAAATCCTGACCCTCAACCGCCACCGCTATCATCTGCGTCGTTGGGGCCCGCGCGACGCGCCGCTCTTGGTGCTGCTGCACGGCTGGATGGACAGCTCGGCCACTTTTCAATTCCTGGTGGACGCGCTGCCGGACGGCTGGCAAGTGGCGGCGCCGGACTGGCGCGGCTTTGGCGACAGCGACTGGAACGACGGCAGCTACTACTTCCCCGACTACCTGGCCGATCTCGACGCGCTGCTGGACGCGCTGTCGCCGCAACAGCCAGTCAAGCTGCTGGGCCACAGCATGGGCGCTATGATTGCCGGCATCTACGCCGGCATCCGCCCCGAACGCATAGAAAAGCTGGTGCTGGCCGAAGGCTTTGGCCTGGCCGCCTCCAAGCCGGCGGAAGCGCCGGGCCGCTACGCGCGCTGGCTGCGCGAAACCCGTACCGCGCCGGAGTTCGGCGATTTGCAGTCGCTGGACGCCGTCGCCGCCAAACTATTGGAACGCAACCCCAGGCTGACGCCGGCGCGCGCCCAATGGCTGGCGTGCGAACTGACCCGCCAGCGCGACGACGGCCTCTACTACCGCGCCGATCCACGCCACAAAATGGTCAACCCGGTGCTGTACCGGCTGGAAGAAGCGATGGCTTGCTGGCAGCGCATCAGCGCGCCGGTGCTGTGGGCGCTGGGCGGCGACACCGACGACCACCCGCTGGCCAAGAGCGTGGCCGCCAGCATGGCGCAGCGGCGCACCTGTTTCGCCCAACTCCAGGAAACCGTGATTGCCGACGCCGGCCACATGCTGCAATGGGAACAGCCGGCAGCGCTGGCCGTGGCGGTCCACGCGTTTTTCAGCCAATCCCAATAAGAGCCGCTAAGAAAACCTCGCAGAGAACCTGAGCCAAGGCGCGTCGACGCAGGCAGTACAAGTGGTACGACAAGGAGGCGCAACGCAGGATCAGGGGTTTGATTAGCGGATCAAAAAAAAGCGCGGCCAAGCCGCGCTTTTCATCTGCCTTCCACAAACTCAAACGCCTAGATAACGCCGCTCCAGGTGCGCCTTGAAATGCGCCGGGTTCAGCGTCTCGCCGGTGGCGCGCCGCACCAGTTCGTCCGTGCTCCAGCGGCTGCCCTGGCTCCAGATATGGGTGTTCAGCCAGTTGAAGATGGGCTCCAGATTGCCGGCCGCCACCTGCGCGTCCAGCTCCGGCTCGGCGCGGCGCAGGCTGGCGAAATACTGCGCCGCATACATCGCGCCCAGCGTGTAGCTGGGGAAATAGCCAAAGCCGCCGTCGGTCCAGTGGATGTCCTGCATGCAGCCGTTGGTGTAATTGCCGCGGGTGTCCACGCCCAGATAGGCCATCATCCTCTCGTCCCACAGCGCCGGGATGTCCTCGGCCTCGATATCGCCGTCCATCAGCGCGCGCTCGATCTCGAAACGCAGAATCACATGCGCCGGATAACACAGCTCGTCGGCGTCCACGCGGATGTAACCCGGCTGCACCCGGCTGTACAGGCCTTGCAGATTTTCCAGCGCAAACGCCGGCTGCTCGCCGAAATGGCTGCGGATCAGCGGCGCGATCAACTGCAGGAAGGCCGGGCTGCGGCCCAGCTGCATCTCGAAGGACAGACTCTGGCTCTCATGAATGCCCATGGAACGCGCGCGGCCCAGCGGCTGCTCCAGCCAGTCCTTGGGCAGGTTCTGCTCGTAACGGGCGTGGCCGGTTTCGTGAACAATGCCCATCAGGCTCTGGACGAAATCATCGTCGCGGTAGCGGGTGGTGATGCGCACGTCTTCCGGCACCCCGCCGCAGAAGGGATGGCTGCTGACATCCAGCCGGCCGCCGTCGAAGTCGAAGCGCAGCAGCTTCATCGCCTCCACGCCCAAGGCGCGCTGCTGCGCCACCGCGAACGGCCCCACCGGCTCGATCACCGTTTCCGACGCCTGCTTGGCGCGCGCGCGTTCGATCAGGCCCGGCAGCCAGGACTTCACCTCGGTGAAAATGCGCTCGATCTCCGCGCTCTTCATCCCCGGCTCGTACTTGTCCATCAGCGCGTCGTAACGGCTGCCGCCGCTGGCCTCGGCCAGCAAGCGGCCCTCCTCGCGCGACAGTTTGACCACCTCGCGCAGGTTTTCCAGAAAGCCCTTCCAGTCATTGGCCGGGCGCTGGCTGCGCCAGGCGTGCTCGCAGCGCGCGCCGGCCAGGGTCTTGGCTTCCACCAGCTCCGCCGGCAGCAGATTGGCCTGCGCCCATTCGCGGCGCATCTCGCGCAGATTGGCGCGTTGCAGCTCGTCCAGGTTTTCCTGCTCCGCCGCGTCCAGCTGCTCCTTCAGCTGCGGCGCGGTGATGATGCCGTGGGTCAGCACCCCCAGCTCCGCCAGCGCGGCGGCGCGGGCGTCGTTGCCCTTGCTCGGCATCATCGCCGCCTGATCCCAGCCGGCGATGGCGCCGAGGTGGCTAAAGCGGTGCAGGCGGGCGAAAGTGTGGGTTAAAGCCTGGTAGGCGGATGTGTGCGTCATCTTGTCTCCTCTCTATAAAGAACCGATTTACGATCTGCTGCGCGTCGGCGATACGGTGTTGAGAACCGCTGCAGAATGCTCATGTAGCGCTACTCCTTCCACTTTCTCAGCCGCAACGCCTGGTCTCGCCCCAGCTCGCGAGATCGTAAACACGCTCCACTTGTCAAAGCATGATGCCATCAGACTATTTGATCTGACAACTTCCGCCCCAAAATCCGCCAAAGCCGCGTATTGACAAGGATTTTGATTTTGTACATTATCAATATCCCATGACTAGCATGAGGTAAAATCATGCCATCCATCGCCGCCCAACTCTTTCTCGCCTACCAGGACCGCGACTGGGAGCGCGCGCGCCGCCTGCTGCGCGACGACGCCGTGATGCTATGGCACTGCAGCGGCGAGTGCTTCCGCGGCGCGGACGCCATCGTCCACGTCAACCGCGTTTATCCGGAGGGCTGGAGCATACGCCTGCTGCAGGACAATCTGCTGGCCGACGGCCGCTGGCACGTGGTGGCGCAGGTGGACCACGGCGAGGCGCGCTTCTTCGCCAATTCCCTGTTCACGCTGGAACACGGGCTGATCAGCCAGATCGAGGAATACTGGGCCAGCGCCGAAGCGCCGCCGGCCTGGCGCGCGGGCTTGCCGGGCCGGGCCAGGCTGGAAGCCGCGCAGCCGGCTTGAGACCGCGGGAACGGAAGCGTCTGGGGATGAAATAGCGGGCTCGGCGGTCCGCCTCAAGCCGCCGGCTGGCCGGCGTTGCGCGCCTGGGCTTGCGGGAATTGGTGCCAGTAATAGAAGTACTCGCGCACCAGCAACAGAAAGGTGTTTTTCAGCTCCGCCTCGCGCAGATGCAATAACACCGCGTCCACCATCATGCGGAAGCTGTCGCCCTGTATGGGCTGGCCGTCCAATAGATAGAGCAGGGATTTGAGCAGGCGCTCGCGCAGATGGATGTCCGGCTCGGACATACCGTCCTCGAACAGCTTGCCCAAGTACAAGCCCAGCGACGGCGGAAAGCGGGAGAAGCCGTCGCGCTCCATCCGCGTCAGCAGCCCTTCCCAATCCGTCTCCAGCCACACCCGCACATTGCGCACCGAAAAGCCGCTGCGCGCGGTGATCTCCACCACTTTCTTGGTATCGCCCAGCCAGAAGTAATAGAACTCGCGGGTACAGGTCAGCGCCAGCACCTGCTCGTCCGGCGAGCAGGCCTGCAGCAGGCGTTCGCAAGGACCGCGGAAACCTTCCGCGTTGCGCTCGACGCCGTCCAGCCAGGGCAGCAGCAGTTCCAGAATGCGACGCCTTTCGTCGATCACCTGAGCCGGCGCGCCCTGACGCGCCAACAATCGCATATAAGCTTCCAGCGCCGCCTTCAAATCGCTCATGCCCTTTCCCCAGCCCTCCCGGATGCCGCGACTGCCCCGAATGCGAAAGCGAGCCGTTCTTGGCGGCCCGTCCTGAGCGTGCGTTCGCGCCCGCCTTCACGCGTCATGCGCACAGCAGGCGAACTGCTCTTATTTTCGGACAGAAATGTTGCAGACTCCAGACGGGATTCGCGGCGATGCGGTCATTTTCCCAAGCGCGGAGGCCATCCTCGCCTTGTCTCGCCCTAGTTCGCGGGACCTTGAGCAGCCGCCAAGACCGGCGTCAGGCTCAGGCGCAAATCCGCGCCCACCATGCGCGCGTCGCGTATGCTCAGCCGCTGCTTGTCGGCCAGGTCTTCCAGCGGCGGCCAGGCGAACAGGCCGCGCGCGGCGTCGCCGGCCAGCGACGGAGCCAGGTAGAGCACGATCTCATCCACCAGCCCGGCGCGCAACAGCGCGCCGTTGAGGCCGGCTCCGGCTTCCACCATCAGCATATTGACGCCGCGTTGCGCCAAGGCCGCCAGCAAAGCCGGTAGATCGGCATGGCCGTCGGCCAGCCGCGGCAAGCTCAGAAGCTCCGCGCCGGCGCGGTAGGGCTCCAAACGCGCGGCCTCGTGATCGCAGGTAGCCAGCAAGGTGGCGCCGTCCTGATAGATGCGCTGTTCCGGCCGCGTGCGCAGATCGCTGTCCAGCACCACCCGCAGCGGCTGGCGCTCGCAGGGGACTTCCCGCACCGTCAGTTGCGGATCGTCGGCCAGCACGGTGCCGCTGCCGGTGAGCACCGCGCAATGCTCGGCGCGCAGGCGATGCACATCCCGCCGCGCCTCCGGGCCGGTGATCCATTGGCTGCGGCCGTTGAGCAAGGCGGTCTTGCCGTCCAGCGTGGCGGCGGCCTTGAGCGTGACCCAGGGGCGGCCGCGCTCGACGCGCGACAGAAAACCGCGATGCACTTGCCGCGCCTCGGCTTCCATCAGCCCGGCGTCGGCGGCGATGCCGGCGGCGCGCAGCATGGCCAGGCCGCGGCCGGCCACTTCATGGTAGGGGTCCACCATCGCCGCGGCCACCCGGGCCACGCCCTCGTCGATCAGACGCCGCGCGCACGGCG
The DNA here is from genome assembly GCF_057808735.1 of Chromobacterium sp. FG89. Classification (NCBI taxonomy): domain Bacteria; kingdom Pseudomonadati; phylum Pseudomonadota; class Betaproteobacteria; order Neisseriales; family Chromobacteriaceae; genus Chromobacterium; species Chromobacterium sp. FG89. Next base: position 15,161 of record NZ_JBMDIQ010000019.1, read on the forward strand.
GGGTGCGGCCGTGGTGGCTGCACGGCTCCAGCGTGACGTAGGCGGTGGCGCCGCGCGGGGACAGGCCGCGCGCCAGACAGTCCTTGATCGCCTGGATTTCCGCATGATCGCCGCCCACTTCCAGGGTGGCGCCCTCGCCGATCACCGCGCCGTCGCGCACCAGCACGCAGCCCACGCCCGGGTTGGGCGCGGCGCGGCGGGTGGCCGCGGCGGCCAGCCGCAACGCGCGCTGCATGTGACGATGGTCATCGGCGGAATAATTCATGATTCATTGCTTCCATTCTTGAGCCAGCAGGCTGTACTGCCTGGCGTCGCAATAGCGGCCCTGCAACAACAAGTACTCGCGCAGCACGCCTTCGTAGCGGAAGCCCAGCCGCTCCGCCACCGCGCAACTGCGATGATTGTCCGCCGCCGCGTCTATCGCCACCCGGTGCAGACCCAAGGGGCCGAAGGCTTCGGCCAGCAACAGGCGCAGCGCCGCCTGCATCACGCCCTGCCCCACCTGGCGGCGGTCCAGCCAATAGCCGACGAAGGCGTGGCGGTTCAAATCGTCGATGGCGTGCAGATCGCAAACGCCGGCCAGCGCGCCGTCGCGCAATACCAGCCAAGTATAGGCCTTGCCGATCTGACGGCCGACGGCGGCGGATTCCAGAAAAGCGCGGGAGTCCGCCTCGGAGCGGGTCAGGGGCTCCCACGGCATCCACGGCCGCAACGCGTCGCGGTTGGCGTTGATCAGCGCGAACAGCGCCGGCGCGTCGGACAGCTCCGGCGCGCGCAGCGAAACATTGGAAGGCAGGGGTTCTACCATGGAGGGCACCCGCGATGACGGAAGAATAGAGCAGTCTACTCCAGCCGCCCGCCGGTCGGTCAATGCGAAGACTTCTGGATTTCCTTGATGGCGTCGGAAAACTCGGACACATCCTGAAAACTGCGGTACACCGAGGCGAAACGCACATAAGCCACTTTGTCCAGGCGCGCCAGTTCGTTCATCACCATTTCGCCGATCTCGCGGCTGGAGACTTCGCGCTCGCCCAATTGCAGCAGCTTGTGACAGATGCGGTCTATCGCCTCGTCCACCAAGGCGGTGGGCACCGGGCGCTTGTGCAGCGCGCGCAGGAAGCTGGTTCGCACTTTCTCGATGTCGAATTCCGAACGGTGGCCGGCGGTTTTCACCACCTGCGGCATGCGCACGTCGGCGGTTTCAAAGGTCGTGAAACGCTTCTCGCACACCGGGCAGCGCCGCCGCCGCCGGATGCTGCTGCCGTCCTCACTGACGCGGGAGTCGATTACCTGAGTATCGGCATTGCCGCAGAACGCGCATTTCATGACTTAATCCTAAGGGTTCCAATGTAGGGATGTTATCAGCAATGCGCAGTCAAGTTAATGCCGCTATCGCCCGCCCATGAAAAAGACGCCCCTGGGGGCGTCTTTCAGCGGCCGAGACCAGCTTGGCTTATTTGGAGTACACCGGGAAACGATGGCACAGCGCGGTGGCTTGCTCGGCCACGCGGGCGATCAGCGCGTCGTCGTTCGGGTTGTCCAGCACGTCCGCCACCAGATTGGCCACCTGGATGGCTTCGGCTTCCTTGAAGCCGCGGGTGGTGATGGCCGGGGAGCCGATGCGGATGCCGGAGGTCACGAACGGGGTTTCCGGGTCGTTCGGAATCGCGTTCTTGTTCACGGTGATGTGGGCGCGGCCCAGCAGCGCGTCGGCCGCCTTGCCGGTCAGGCCCTTGGCGCGCAGGTCCACCAGGAACACATGGCTCTCGGTGCGGCCGGATACGATGCGCACGCCGCGCTCGCCCAGGGTCTTGGCCATGATGGCGGCGTTCTTCAGCACTTGTTCCTGATACACCTTGAACTCGGGCAGCAGCGCTTCCTTGAAGGCCACGGCCTTGGCGGCGATCACGTGCTCCAGCGGGCCGCCTTGCAGCGTCGGGAACACATTGCTGTTGATGCTCTTCTCGAACTCGGCCTTGGCCAGAATGATGCCGCCGCGCGGACCGCGCAGGGTCTTGTGGGTGGTCGAGGTCACGAAGTCGGCGAACGGCACCGGGTTCGGGTAAACGCCGGCGGCGATCAGACCGGCGTAATGCGCCATGTCCACCATGAAGTAAGCGCCGCATTTCTTGGCGATCTGACCCATGCGCTCGAAGTCGAAACGCAGCGCGTAAGCGGAAGCGCCGCCGATGATCAGCTTGGGCTTGGTTTCCATCGCTACGCGTTCCATGTCGTCGTAGTCGATTTCTTCCTTGTCGTTCAGACCGTAGGCGACGATGTTGAACATCTTGCCGGACAGGTTGGCCGGGGAGCCGTGGGTCAGGTGACCGCCGTGGCCCAGGTTCATGCCCATCACGGTGTCGCCCGGCTTCAGGATGGAGAAGTACACCGCCTGGTTGGCCTGGCTGCCGGAGTGCGGCTGCACGTTGGCGTATTCCGCGCCGAACAGCTGCTTGACGCGGTCGATGGCGAGCTGTTCCACCACGTCCACGTGTTCGCAACCGCCGTAGAAGCGCTTGCCCGGGTAGCCTTCGGCGTACTTATTGGTCAGTTGGGAGCCCTGGGCTTCCATCACCGCGGGGCTGGTGTAGTTTTCCGAGGCGATCAACTCGATGTGATCTTCCTGGCGTTGACACTCGGCCGCAATGGCGGCGGCGAGTTCGGGGTCGAATTTGGCAATCGTCTGGTCAGCAGCGAACATCTTTGACTCATCCATCAAAGGGTTAACGATGCGGGCATTCTACACGAAATGCCGGAGCGAAATCCTTAACGTGAAGCAATTGCGAGAGGCAACGACAAGCCCCTGCGCGCCACTTCCATCGCCCCCACACCCCACCGGTAAAGGGACAAAGCCACAGCGATTTGCAGCCCAGCATTGGATAAAGCAACAATGCCAAGCGCCCATGGATCGCTTTGCAAGGGCTACGACCTTGCTTGCATCTCACTCTTGTGGCAAGCGCCCTCTTCCAATGGTTCGTCTCAGTGGAGAAAGATGAATGTTTTGGCTGGAGCAAAACCAAGCCATGCCCACGGAGTGGTTCGCAGGTGCGCCCACGCCGGATCAGCGCTCCGCGTGGGTGGGGAATATCTACCGTGTCCCCTTAGCCCATCATGCCGATGGCTTCTTCGAAGTCGTGCCATTTGTTTTTAGCGCCTACCGCTACCTAATGTATTTTGCCAGCCTGGCGGGAGAAGTGCCTGGAGACGATGAGCAGGAGGTACGTGACTTTATCCGGACTTGGGCGCATGACTTTGAACCCGATATGCGCACAAGCCGGTTGGTAAAGTTCATGCGAGCCGACGCTATCAGCCGCGACCATATCTACGAGCCGGCCTCATGGCGCCTGGACAACCCCCGCCAAATTTTCAGTTTTGGGCAACATTTACTTGAAATTGTTGTCTACCATAGTCGGCTTGTATCTGAAACAAGGCAGTACTTTTACAAGCCGGCTCCGGGGCTTGGCAGGTTCTATGATAGAGTTTGTCACTGTAATCACCTGCTCATACAAGAACTGGGTTTTAGCGCCATCCACAACGCGGGGCTTGAGGATACGGGGTATATCGGCTATGAAAAACAGCGTTAAATCACCCAATGCCAAGAAGCGGGTCTATGTGTCCCAGAGCACCGCCCACAGCTTGGCTAAGCTAAGCCATGATCTCGGTGAGGCTTGTTCCAAAGGAACTGTAGTCAAGGTGGAATCCAACCCACCATCATCGAAGAAACCGCCAACGCGCAAACTGCGCGTGGTTTGAAAAAAGCGCCGGACACCCGGCGCTTTGTCTTTCATTCCCTCACTCTCGGCTATCCACCAGAATCAGCTCGGCGTCTTCGCTGGCGACGATGCGCAACAGCGCTTCATCCTTAATCGCCGCGCCGTCGCGGGCTTGCAGCGCCACGCCGTTGACTTCCGCCCGGCCGCGGGCCAGCACCAGATAGCCGCGGCGCTCCGCGCCCAGCGGATAGTCCGCGCTTTCGCCGGCTTTGAGGGTGGCGCCCAGCACGCGGGCGTCGGCGCGGATGGGCAAGGCCTGATCGTCGCCATCCATGCCGCTGGCCAGCGCGACGAAGGCGCCGGAGCGGTCCGCCTTGGGAAAGGGCTTGCTACCCCAGGACGGGTCCCCGCCGCGTCGCTCCGGCATGATCCAGATCTGGAAGATGCGGGTATCGACGGCTTCCAGATTGTATTCGGAATGCACGATGCCGCGGCCGGCGCTCATTACTTGCACGTCGCCGGCCTCGGTGCGGCCCTGGTTGCCCAGATTGTCGCGGTGGCTGATCGCGCCTTCGCGGACATAGGTGACGATTTCCATGTCCGCGTGCGGATGCGGCGGGAAGCCGGCGCCCGGCGCGATGACGTCGTCGTTCCACACTCGCAGCGCGCCCCAGTGCATGCGCGCCGGGTCGTGGTATTCGGCAAAGGAGAAATGGTGCTTGGCGTCCAGCCAGCCATGATGGGCGCCGCCCAAGGCGGCGAAGGGACGATGCTCGATCATATGGTCCTCCGATATTGTGGCGAGGCGCCGCCTGCGCGGCGACGCGTCCGATGCAGCCACTATACGCAGCGGGCCAGGGGCTGATAAGCCGAGGGATCGAATAGCATTCTTTCCATTTTTGATGCAATCAATGCGCCATACTGATTTTTAAACGCTAAAATTGGAATCAATCTATCCAACTCCTGCCTATTTATGAAACGACTGCCCGATCTGGAAGCCTGGGCGATTTTCGCCAAGGTGGCGGAATGCGGCTCCTTCGCGCGCGCCGCCGCGGAGCTGACGCTGTCCCAGGCCACGGTGTCCAAGGCGATTTCCCGCCTGGAAGCCCGGATGAAAACCATGCTGTTGCACCGCAGCTCGCGGCGGCTGTCCTTGACCGAGGCCGGCCACGCCGCGCTGGAGCGGGCCAGCCGCATCCTGGCGGAAGGCGAGGCGGTGGAGGCCGACATCGCCGAGCAATCCTCCAGCTTGCGCGGGCTGGTGCGGGTGACTGCGCCGATGTCCTTCGGGCTGTCTCATCTGGCGCCGCTGCTGCCGGAGTTCATGGCGCGGCATCCGGAAGTGGAGCTGGATTTCCATTTCAGCGACGAGCAGGTGGACCTGGTGGCCAAGCGCCTGGACCTGGCGCTGCGCATCGCCTCGCTGGCCGATTCCAGCCTGCTGGCGCGTCGCCTGTGCTCAGTGCGCATTCTGTTGGTGGGCTCGCCGGCGTATTTCGCACGCCACGGCCGGCCCAGCCATCCCCGCGAGCTGTCCGCGCATCGCGCGCTGTTGTACAGCAACGCGCCCGGCGGCGAGTTCTGGCGCTTCCGCCACGCGGAGCAAGGCGAATTCGCGCTGGAAATGCCTACGTCGCTGCGGGTCAACAACGCCGAGGCGCTGACGCCGGCGCTGCGCGCCGGCCTGGGCCTGGCCTTGCAGCCGGAGTTTCTGGCCTGGCGGGACTTGCAGGCCGGCGAGCTGGAAACCGTGATGATGGATTGGCAGGTGGACCCGATCGCGCTCTACATCCTGACGCCGCCGGGCCGCAGCCGGCCGGCGCGGGTGCAGGCCTTGATCGACTACCTGGCGGCGCGGCTGGCCGTCGCGCCGTGGGCGGATTGCCGTTAGCGGCTAACGATAAGCGCAATGACAAAGCCCCGCTCGAGGCGGGGCGTGATCACCGGACAAGGCGGGACGAGGCTTACAAATCGTCGGCGGTGAAGAACAGCGGCACACCGTCCTTGCTGTCCGGATGCAGCTCCGCCAGCACATGCACTTCGCGCACATGGCATTCCGCCATCAGTTCACGGAAGCTTTCCTCGATCAGCGGCACAGTGTCCAGCGCCGCCAGCGGCCAGACGAAGGCTTCCCAATTGCGCTCGTCGCCTTCGGCGGACAGGGTGATGTGCAGTTCGCCGTTGTCGTGGGCGGACAGGATGGCCACCGGCTCCTTGTTCAGTTCGCGCAGTCTGCGGATCTGGCTGCTGGCGAACACCTGCATCGCCACCTCGAAGCGAGCGTAGTTGCCGGCCACCATCGCCTGCATCGCCGGCATCGGCGGGCGGGCGATGGGAAAGAGCGTCACGCCCTCGGCCTTCAATTGCTCGCCCAGGAATTTCATCAGCGGCATGCCCCAAGCGCCCACCGCGCCGCCCAGGCGCAGCGGCGGCTCCGCGCCTTCCGGCTGGATCGCGACGCCCAGCAGGTAGCGCAGGAACACGCCCTCTTCCTTCACCGTGACCGGCGCCGGCTGTTGCGGCAGCAGCGCGCGCGCATGGGCCGGATCGCGGTTCAGCTTATAGAGCTGGGCGGAGTCCAGCCCCACCACGCTGTCCGGATGCAATAACGCGCCGCCCAGAGCGACGTCGGCGTCGGCGGCGAACACGCCGTGCTCGCGCAGCAATTGGTTCAGGCCGGCCACATCTGCGATCTCGCCCGGCAGCGTGGTCTGGTTCTTGCTGCCGGCCACCAGCACCAGCGGCATGGCGAAGACGATGGCGCGGCCGCCGCCGGTGTTTTCCACCGCGTCGCGCAGCGCGTCCCACACCAGTTGATAGCATTGCTGGGACGGCACCATGGCCAGCGCCACCGAGATGGACAGCAGTTCGCCGCGCGCCAGCATCTCGGCCATCGCGTCGCGCACCGCGGAGAACCACATTTCCCGGTCGGACTCGGTCTTGGCGTTCAGCGCCGACTGGGCGTTGTGGATCAGCATATTGGTCAGCGCCACTTGCGGGTGGTACTGGCGAGGATCGGGAAGGGTGTGGCGTACGGCGTCCATGAAGGGGAATCCTGCGGCAATCGGAAAACCGCTATTTTGGCACAGCTGCGGCGCCCATGGTGCGCCGCGACAGCGGCGATTCCAGTAGCGATGTACCAGATCAGCGACAGAAAATTATAATTTCACACATTTGCGAAAAACAACATGTTGACACTCGATACCGCAATCTGGATAATTCGTTCTCGTTGAGATGCAGCAATTGCTTCTTGATAGTTTCTCCTCTATTTCTCCTTTGTAGACTTGGCGCGGACCTAACGGTACCGCGCATTTTTTTTGCCTTTTTCCGGCGACGCTCCATGCTAAGCAAACGCTAAGCTTCTGTTAAATCAATAGAATTATTAAAATCCGTGTAGCTAGGGAACTTGCCTGCCGGCGCCGATCAGCGTCTCCGTTTTCTTCTTCACCCCCATCTCGCCCCTGCCCCGCCCCAGCCGAATCTTAGTCTCAAACAATGCCATTTAGATTTAAACAGACCAAGCATATGATTAATGGCATTAGAACGGATTTCGTTTGTGAAAATTTAGGAAAACAAGCGGGAAGGAACTGTTGGATTCGAAAACAAATGAACAAGACTAAGACGCCGCCGAAAACCGGGAGGCTGGGGAGAGATGGGGCCGCGCCAGTGGAAAGCGGCGGCGGACGAATGAGGAGCAGATGGTTGCTGCGCCCCAAAAAACAATGGGCCGCGCGGCAAAAAACCGCACGGCCCGAATCCTATCCGGAAACCGGTTAAGGAAATATGACAAATATCAACGGCGTTCGACTTGCGTCACGTCGCGCACCGCGCCGGTGTCGGCGCTGGTGGTCATCGCCGCGTAGGCGCGCAAGGCCGGGCTGACCACGCGGTCGCGGCCCAGCGGTTTCCAGGCGTCGCGGCCCTTGGCTTCCATCGCCGCGCGCCGCGCCGCCAGCGTTTCGTCGCTGATCGCCAGACGGATGGAGCGGCCGGGGATGTCGATCTCGATGCGGTCGCCCTCTTCCACCAGGCCGATGGCGCCGCCCTCGGCCGCTTCCGGCGATACATGACCGATGGACAGGCCGGAAGTGCCGCCGGAGAAGCGGCCGTCGGTCAGCAAGGCGCACTCCTTGCCCAGGCCCTTGGATTTCAGATAGCTGGTGGGATAGAGCATTTCCTGCATGCCGGGACCGCCCTTGGGGCCTTCATAGCGGATCACCACCACGTCGCCGGCCACAATGCGGTCGGCCAAGATGGCCTCCACCGCCGCGTCCTGGCTTTCGAAGATACGGGCGCGGCCGTTGAACTTGAGGATGGAGTCGTCAACGCCGGCGGTTTTGACGATGCAGCCGCGCTCGGCGATATTGCCGGACAGCACGGCCAGGCCGCCGTCCTGGGAATAAGCGTGCTCGCGGTCGCGGATGCAGCCCTCGGCGCGGTCGTCGTCCACCGTCGGGTAACGCATGGACTGCGAGAAGGCGATGGTGGTGGGCACGCCGCCCGGCGCCGCGCGGTAGAAGCGCCGCGCTTCGCTGTCTTCGCCGTGGCGGCAGATGTCCCAGGCTTCCAGCGCCTCGCCCAGCGTGGCGCTGTGCACGGTGGGCACCTCGCGGCGGATCAGGCCGGCGCGGTCCAGCTCGGCCAGGATGGCCACCACGCCGCCGGCGCGGTGCACGTCTTCCATATGGTATTTCTGGGTGGCCGGCGCCACCTTGGCCAGACACGGCACCGAGCGCGAAATGCGGTCGATGTCCGCCATCTTGAAGTCCACGCCGGCTTCCTGCGCCGCCGCCAGCAGGTGCAGCACGGTATTGGTGGAGCCGCCCATGGCCACGTCCAGGCTCATCGCGTTCTCGAACGCGGCCTTGGAGGCGATGGCGCGCGGCAGCAAGCTGGCGTCGTCCTGTTCGTAATGGCGCTTGGTGATATCCACGATCAGACGGCCGGCGCGCAGGAACAATTCCTTGCGGTCCGCGTGCGTGGCCACCAGGCTGCCGTTGCCGGGCAGGGACAGGCCCAAGGCCTCGGTCAGGCAGTTCATGGAGTTGGCGGTGAACATGCCGGAGCAGGAGCCGCAGGTGGGACAGGCGGAGCGCTCCACGCGCTCGACGTCCTCGTTGGACACCGCGCTGTTGGCGGCTTCCACCATCGCGTCCACCAGGTCCAGCTTGCGGATGTCGTTGCCCCATTGCACCTTGCCCGCTTCCATCGGGCCGCCGGAGACGAACACCACCGGGATGTTCAGACGCATCGCGGCCATCAACATGCCGGGGGTGATTTTGTCGCAGTTGGAGATGCACACCAGCGCGTCCGCGCAGTGGGCGTTGACCATGTATTCCACGCTGTCCGCGATCAGGTCCCGGCTGGGCAGGCTATAGAGCATGCCGCCGTGGCCCATGGCGATGCCGTCGTCGATGGCGATGGTGTTGAATTCCTTGGCCACACCACCGGCGCGTTCGATTTCCCGCGCCACCAGTTGACCCATATTGTGCAGGTGCACGTGCCCGGGCACGAACTGGGTGAAGCTGTTGGCGATGGCGATGATGGGTTTGCCGAAGTCGTCGTCCTTCATGCCGGTGGCGCGCCACAGGGCGCGGGCACCCGCCATATTGCGGCCGGCGGTGGAAGTGCGGGAGCGGTATTGGGGCATTGCTGATTCCTTAATTTCTACATGAGGGGAAAGGCGCTCCGGGCCTGGCCTGCTTTAAGGCCGGGCCGCCTGGCTCCGGGTGCCGGGGAGCTCAAGGCAAAAATGCGTCGGGCGGCGGGTGGGCCGCGCGACGCGTGGGAACGCTTTCCCATATAATCCGTCCACATTCTTTTACCGCAAACGCACACGGCTGACAAATGATCATTCATCCGCAGTTCGACCCCGTGGCCATCCAGCTGGGCCCGTTGGCCATTCATTGGTACGGCCTGATGTACTTGCTGGGCTTCGCCAGCTTCCTGATCCTGGGCAACTACCGCATCAAGCGCGGCCACGCTTTCCTCACCTCCAAGCTGCTGGACGATCTGCTGATGTACGGCGCCGTCGGCGTGGTGCTGGGCGGCCGCCTGGGCGAGGTGCTGTTCTACCAGCCCGGCTATTATTTTAGTCATCCGCTGGAGATTCTGATGGTGTGGAAAGGCGGCATGTCCTTCCACGGCGGTTTCATCGGCGTGCTGATCGGCGTGGCGCTGTTTGCGCGCAAGCACGGCCGCAGCTTCTGGGAAGTCACCGACTTCATCGCGCCGCTGGTGCCGCTGGGCCTGGCCGCCGGCCGCATCGGCAACTTCATCAACGGCGAGCTGTGGGGCCGGGTGGCCGATCCCCAACTGCCGTGGGCGATGCTGTTTCCGCAGGCCAAGATGGACGATCTGATCCAGGCGCAGCAATCGTCCGACCTGATGGTGACCCTGCTCAAATACGGCGGCCTGCCGCGCCACCCGTCGCAGCTGTACGAGTTCGCGCTGGAAGGCCTGGCGCTGTTCGCGCTGCTGTGGTGCTTCAGCGCCAAGACCCGCGCGCGCGGCCAGGTGTCGGCGCTGTTCCTGATGGGCTACGGCCTGGCGCGCTTCGGCAGCGAATACTTCCGCACCCCGGACGCCGGCATCTTCGGCCAGTCCGACGTGATCAGCATGGGCCAGTGGCTGAGCCTGCCGATGATCGTGATCGGCCTGGCGCTGTTCTACCTGTTCGGCAAGCGCAAGGCGGCCTAAGCCGGGCTAGGCTAGAATGCTTGCTATACGCGGCGGTTTTTAGTCCGCCGCTTCAAGGCCAGTCTTAATGACTGGCCTTTTTGAATCGCCGGCCCGCCGGCGCCAGCCCTTGCGGCTTTTCGTCCGCAATAGAGGAAAACACTGCCATGACCGCCATCAAACTGACGCTGGCCGGCGCGCTGTTGGCCGCCGCCGCCCTGGCCCACGCCGCCCCGACCGTGCTCAAGGTCTCCGCCATCCCGGACGAATCCCCCACCGAGCTGCAGCGCAAGTTCGCGCCGCTGGGCCAATACCTGGAAAAAGAGCTGGGCATCCCAGTGCAGTTCGTGCCGGTGTCGGACTACGCCGGCGTGGTCACCGCGCTGACCTCGGACAAGCTGGACATGGCCTGGCTGGGAGGCTTCACCTATGTGCAGGCCAGCCAGCGCGGCAAGGTGGTGCCACTGGTGCAGCGCGAGGAGGACAGCAAATTCACCTCCACCTTCATCACCAGCGGCCCGGCCAAGAGCCTGAAGGAGCTGAAGGGCGACAGCTTCGCCTTCGGTTCCGCCTCCTCCACCTCCGGCCACCTGATGCCGCGCTATTTCATGCAGAAGGACGGCCTCAAGCCGGAAAGCTTCTTCAAGAACGTCGCCTATTCCGGCGCTCACGACGCTACCGTGGCCTGGGTGGCCGCCGGCAAGGTGGAGGCCGGCGTGTTGAACAGCTCGGTGTGGCAGAAGCTGGTGGAAAGCAAGAAGGTGGATACCGCCAAGGTGCGCGTGATCGCCACCACCCCGGCCTACTACGACTACAACTGGACGGTGCGCGGCAGCATGGACAAGGGCTTGCAGGACAAGATCCGCCAGGCCTTCCTCAAGCTGGACGCCAAGAACCCAGATCAGAAAGCCGTGCTGGATCTGCAACGCGCCAGCCGCTTCATCCCCACCAAGCCGGACAACTATAAGGGCATAGAAGCCGCCGCCGCGGCCGCCGGGCTGCTGAAATGAGCCTGGAGCTGCGCGGCGTCGGCCTGAGCCTGGACGGCGCCGTCATCCTGCGCGGCATCGATCTGCAACTTGCCGCCGGCGAACAGGCGGCCCTGATCGGCCCGTCCGGCGCCGGCAAAAGCACCCTGCTCTTGCTGGCCAACACCGGCCTGCGCCCGGACTGCGGCGCGGTCCGGCTGCTGGACGCCGATCCCTGGCGCTTGCCGCGCCTCGCCTTGCGCGCGCTGCGCGCGCGCATAGGCAACATCTACCAGACGCCGCCGCTGCCGCCGCGCCAGCGCGTGATCCACGCGGTGGCCGCCGGCCGGCTGGGCCAGGGCGGCGAACTGGCGGCCTTGCGCCGCCTGCTGTGGCCGGACGACGCCGCCGGCGTCGTCGCCGAGCTGGAACGGCTGGGTCTGGCCGACAAACTATGGCAGCGCTGCGATCAGCTGTCCGGCGGACAGCGTCAGCGCGTCGGCATCGCCCGCGCGCTGTACCAGCGGCCAGACCTGATGCTGGCCGACGAGCCGGTGTCGGCGCTGGACCCCAGGCTGGCCGACGACAGCATACGCCTGCTGTGCGAGGACGCCCGCGCCCGCCGCGCCACCCTGCTGGCCAGCCTGCACTCGGTACAGCTGGCGCTGGCGCACTTCCCGCGCATCATCGGCCTGCGCGACGGCGCCGTCGCCTTCGATCTGCCGCGCGAGCAAGTCCATACCCAGCTGCTGGCCGAGCTCTACGCCGGCGAGATGCCCGAGACCGCGGTGGAGCCGGCCGCGCCCGCCGCGCTCAGAGGCTTGCAATGCTGAGACCCGCGCCGCGCGACCCGGCCGCCCGCTCGCGGCTGGGCTGGCTGCTGCTGACCCTGGCCTTGCTGCTGCCGACGCTGCCGCTGACCCAGTTCACGCTGAGCACGCTGTTCAACGGCGACACCTGGCTCAGCCTGGCGCGTTTCGCCGCCGGCTTTCTGCCGCCGGCCCACGACAGCGACTTTCTGAAAGAAGTGGCCAAGGAAACCGCCACCACGCTGGCGGTGGCCAGCGCCGGCCTGTGCCTGGCCATGCTGCTGAGCGCGCCGCTGGCCTTCGCCACCAGCCGCGCGCTGGACGATCACCAGCTCACCGCGGTCCGGCCGCGCCGCACCGTCCTGGCCGCGCAAAGCCTGCTGCGCGGGCTGATGGTGTGGCTGCGCGGCGTGCCGGACATCGTCTGGGCGCTGCTCTTCGTCCGCGCCGCCGGCCTGGGCAGTCTGCCGGCGGTGCTGGCCTTGGGCCTGGCCTACGGCGGCATGCTGGGCAAGGTTTACGCGGAGATCCTGGAATCCCAGCCGCGCGCGCCGGCCCAGGCTCTGGCGGCGGCCGGGGCCAGCCGCTGGCAGCGGCTGTGCTGGGCGCTGTGGCCTCAGGCCCTGCCGGAATTGATCAGCTACAGCGTTTACCGCTGGGAATGCGCGATCCGCGCATCGGCGGTGATGGGCTTCGTCGGCGCCGGCGGCATCGGCCAATTGCTGGACAGCAGCCTGAAAATGCTCAACGGCGGCGAGGTCGGCGCCCTGCTCCTGGTATTCCTGCTGCTGGTGGGCTTGAGCGAGGGCGTCAGCCGCTGGTCGCGGCGCGCGCTGGAGCGCGACGGCGGCGGACGCCGCCTATTGCTGGCCGGCGGCGCTCTGACCGCGTTCAGCCTGTGCTGGCTGTGGCCGGATTGGCGCGCCAACGGCTTTGATTGGCGCGGCCTGCCGCGCTTCGCCATGGAATTCCTGCCTCCGGACCTCTCCGCCCCAAACTTGCGGCCATTGGGACAAGGCGTGGTGGAAACCTTGGCGATATCGGCGCTGGGCACGGTGCTGGCCGCCTTGCTGGCCATGCCGCTGGCGCTGCCCGCCGCCGGCCGGCTGGGCGCAGCCGCCAAGCGCGCGACGCGGCTGTTGCTGAATATGCTGCGCGGCATTCCGGATCTGCTGTGGGCGGCGCTGGCGGTATTGGCGTTGGGTCTGGGGCCGGCCGCCGGGGTGCTGGCGCTGGCGCTGCACACCGCCGGCGTGCTGGGCCGTCTGTTCGCGGAAACGCTGGAAAACGCGCCGCCGCAAGCGGAACAGGCGCTGCTCAACGCCGGCGCGGGCCGCATCGCCGCCTTCTGCTACGGGCCGCTGCCCATGGTGGCCAGCCAATGGCTGGCCTATACGCTGTACCGCTGGGAAAACAATATCCGCATCGCCACCGTGCTCGGCATCGTCGGCGCCGGCGGCCTGGGCCAGCAGCTGTATCTGGCGCTGTCGCTGTTCCAACAGCAAGCCGCCGCGGCCGTCATCCTGGCGATGGTGGCGCTGTCCTGGGGCGTGGAACAGCTGAGCCGCGCGCTGCGCCGGCGCATGGGCTGAAACGAGGACGGGGCGGCAAGCCTAAGCCTGCCGCCCCGTCGTCTCGCGCCTTCATCCCACGTCTATCGAGCTTCCCTGCACGCGGCCAGGCCGCAGAGAAACATCGCCAGCGCGGCGAAAGCCAGCCCCTTGGCCAAGACGAACGGCCACGCCGCCGAGCCGGCGTCCGCCAACGCCATGCCCAGCAAAGCCACCGCGCAAGCGGCCGCGGCCATGCACAAGGAGCCGAGATACCATCCTTTCTTGCTCATCACGTTTCTCCTCTTCCCACACATCGAATCTTCTTATTGTTCCAGCCTGCCTCGCCAGGCGACGTCCACGAACGTCGCCCGTTCAGATTGCCAGCCATGGCCGGCTGCCGCAATAGGGCGTCTCCCCCAAGCCCGCCAAGGGGCGGACGGCGGCGTCTCAGCCCTCCTGCTCCGCCGGCGCGGCGGGCAGCGTTTTTTGCTTCAAGTACAACAAGGCTTCGCGGATACGGTCGCGGAAAGCGGCTTTCTCTTCCAGCCACTGTAACGGCCGACCAACGGCGATGTCGACGAAGAAGGGCACCGGCAGCCATTGACCGCGCCCCATCGCCCGGCCCAGGCCGTGCAGATAGACCGGCACCACCGGCACCTCGGGGAAATCCCGGCTCAGATACCAGATGCCGGACTTGATCTCGGACAGCACCTCGGGCTCGCCGCGCGAGCCTTCCGGAAACAGGATCAGGATGCGGCCCTGGCGCAGCGCCTCGCGGCAGCCTTCCAGCGGGTCCAGACCCTTGGCCACGCCTCCGCGCACCACCGGGATGATGCCCACCACCTGGGTGGCGAACCAGGCGAACAGGCGGTTTTTCAGGAAGTAGTCCGCCGCCGCCGCCGGCTGCACCTCGGGGATGCGGCCCAGCGGAAACAGGCTGTACAGCGCCAGGATGTCCAGGTGGCTGTTGTGGTTGGCCACCACGATGGCGGGGCCGCGCAAGGGCAGCCGCTCCTGGTGGCGCACCGTCACCCCCAGCCACAGACGCACCACCGGCCGGGCCAGCAGCAGTACGAACAGAATGCGCAGCAATCGGCTCATCATCGGCTCAGAAGTACAAGTAATGGACATAGTGGAAGAACAGCGGCGCGGTATAGGTCAGCGAATCCAGCCGGTCCAGCACCCCGCCGTGGCCGGGCAGCAGGCGGCCGGAGTCCTTGACCCCGATGTCGCGCTTCACCGCGGAAATCACGATGTCGCCGATAAAGCCCATCACCCCGATCAGCAGGCCGGCCAGCGCCGCGTGCAGCGGCGAGAACGGCGTCAGCAGCGGCCCCAGCAACCAGCCCAGCAGGCAGGTGGTCAGCGCGCCGCCGAGGAAGCCCTCCAGCGTCTTGTTGGGCGACACCTTGGGCGCCACCTTGCGCCGGCCGAAGGCCTTGCCCCACAGGTATTGCGCCACGTCGTTGAGCTGGGTCAGCGCCACCAGGTAGAACAGCAGCATCGCGCCCTGGGCCGGTTCGCCGATATGGGTCAGTTGGGGCAGGGTCAGCACCGCGGCCATATGGCTCAGGCAGAACACGCAAATCATCAAGCCCCATTGCAGCGAGGCGGCGGCCTTGAGAAAGCCCTGGGTCTCGCCGATCAGCACCATACGCATCGGCAGGAACAGGAAGATGTAGACCGGGATGAAAATGATGAACATGCCGTACCAGTGAACCCCCAGCCAGTAATACTGCAGCGGGATGCTCAGATAGGCCCAGAACAGCACCACGTGATCGGCGGTGCGGGTGGCGCACAGCGTCAGGTATTCCTTCAGCGCCAGGAAGCTGATCAGCGCGAACACCACCAGCGCCAGCGGCACATTGCCCAGCAAGGTCAGCGAGAAGCAGGCGACGATCCACCACCAGGTGCGGATGCGCAGCTTCAATTCCAGCCAGTTCTTCTGCGGCGAGCGGCTCTCCAGCACGCGGATGGCGACGCTGGCGATCACCAGCAGCGCGAATACGGCGCCCAGCGCCCAGATCAATGCTTGCGGCAACAGCGGTTTAAACATCTTCGCCCTCTTTCAAAATGGCCCGCGTCCGGTTGACGCAGGTCAGCGCCATCAAGGCGGCGCTCACTCCAAACACCCAGCCGCCCCAGGCCGCCGCCTGCGGCCACAGGCCCAGCAGCAGCGCGTAGGCGCCGTAAACAAAGGCGCGGTCGCTCTTGCCCATCGGCCCGTCGTAGCGCCGGCTCGCGCCAAGGCTAGGGCCCAGCACGCCGACGAACTCGGTCAGCAGCGCCAACGACACCGCCAGCACCGCCCAGGCAGGCTGGGCCAGCAGCAGGGCGAAGGGCAGATAGAGCGCCGCATCGGACACCACGTCGCCCACCTCGTTGAGAATGCCGCCCAAGCGCGACTTCTGGCCGTGCTCGCGCGCCAGCATGCCGTCGATGGCGTTCAAGGCCATGCGCAGGAACAGGAACACCGGCAGCAGCAGCCAGGGCAAGGGCCGCTCCGGCCGGCAGGCCAGCCAGCCGCCGTAGCCGATGGAGGCCAGCATGGCGCCGAGCGTGACGTGGTTGGCGGTGACGCCAAGGGAGACCAGGCCGCGCAGCAAGGGGCGCAGCAGGTCCTGAAAACGGGATTTGAGTTGATAGATGCTGGGCATTTCGGCTTCGGCTCGTCTGCTTCGTCCCGACGCGCTTTCGCGCCAGTCATCACAGTCGTCAAGAAAAGTTGCAAATCCGTCGACGCGTCCGCCAATGGGGAACGCACGGAAAACGCGATTATGCCGATTGCAGAAAAGCGCGGCAAAGGAAATTGTTTGGCAATCCTACCTCGAACAAAAATACCGGCTCGCCGCCGCCGCGGCCTCAATGCGAACAAGGCACTGTTCCAATGAGGAAAATCACACAATCAAAACAAATTAATATATAAGACTAATTTTTAATAATTTCCAAGAATTTGCAAGATGCCTTAGCATCAGCTCATCGCATGTCATGGGTTTATCCATGGCAGGAAATTTCTCAGAATCACGATGCGCCGGCATCTTCTGAAACCGCGCCGCCAACAGGCGCGATTGAAACCCGCGGCGCGTCTTCAGACTAGGGGCATCATCATGAAACACGCCATCGCATTGGCCATCGCCTTGAGCGCCACCGCCACCGCCGCCTGGGCCGACCGTCTGGACGACATCAAGAAAGCAGGCGTGCTGCGCGTCGCCGCCTTCGACAGCAACCCGCCCTTCGGCTTCCTCGACGCCAAGACCCGTCAGATTTCTGGCCTGGACGTGGACGTAGCCCAACACATCGCCAAGAAACTGGGCGTAAAACTCAGCCTGATCCCCACCAATCCGGCCAACCGCGTGCCGCTCTTGGTGTCCGGCAAGGCCGATCTGGTGGCCGCCAACTTCACCGTCACCGACGAGCGCAAGAAGCAAGTGGCGTTCAGCCTGCCCTACTTCGCCTCCGGCCAGCAGTTCATCGCCCGCAAGGGATCGCTGCAAAAGCCGGAACAACTGGCCGGCCTGCGCGTGGGCGTGGACAAGGGCACCACCCAGGAAGTGAATCTGCGCGACAAATACCCGAAAACCACCGTGGTGGCTTACGACGACACCCCCCTGGCCTTCACCGCGCTGCGCAACGGCAACGTCCAGGCCATCAGCCAGGACGGCTCCAAGCTGGCCGCCTTGCTGGCCAATGCGCCGGACAAGGCCAAGTTCGAACTGGCGCCGTTCACCCTGACCCGCGAATACCAGGCCATCGGCCTGCCCAAGGGCGAGGCGCGTCTGCTGAAAGCTGTGAACGACAGCCTGCTGGAACTGGAAAAATCCGGCCAGGCCGCCAAGATCTACAATCAGTGGTTCGGCCCGGCCACCAAGGCGCCGCTGCCTAGGGACTTCAAGATCGGCGAAGCCAGCTAAGACCCGCTAACAAAACCCCTGATCCTGCGTTGCGCCTCCTTGTCGTACCACTTGTACTGCCTGCGTCGGCGCGCCTTGGCTCAGGTTCTCTGCGAGGTTTTGTTAGCGGCTCTAAGAACCTATTTACGATCTGCTGCGCGTCGGCGATACGGCGTTGAAAATGCTTTCAGAATGCTCATGTACCACCAGGGCATTCCGCTTCTTCAACCATTTTCACCTGCTCTCGCCTTAGCTCGCGAGATCGTAAACACGTTCCAAGACCCGCGTTTTCCCATCCGTATCCCCAGCCGCCGGGCGCGCCCGGCGGTTTCGCCATTTCAGACGCCGCCGGCGCTGAAAGGCGGAGCGCAATCGCAATACAGGACAGCAAGCAATGAATCCCCCCTCCTGGCTCGGCCACCACTGGCTGGAGCCCCACTACCTGGGCTGGCTGCTCAAGGGCGCGCTGCTCACCGGCTGGCTGGCCCTGCTGGTCTGCGCCGCCGCCACCGCGCTCGGCATGCTGCTGACCGCGGCGCTGGAGTCGCGCTGGCGCGCGCTCGGCCGCGGCGTCGGCCTCTGGGTCAGCTTGCACCGCAACACTCCGCTGATGGTGCAATTGCTGCTGTGGTATTTCGGCGTGGCCGGCCTGCTGCCTGAAGTCGCCATGCTGTGGTTGAACACCCCGCGCAGCCTGCCCTTGCCGGGCGGTCTGGCCTTGCCGTGGCCGTCCTTCGAATTCCTGGCCGCGCTGGTGGGCCTGACCCTGTACAGCGCCAGCTTCATCTGCGGCGAACTGCAGGCCGGGCTGCGCGGCGTCGCCGCCGGCCAGCGCCAGGCCGCGCGCGCGCTGGGCATGAACGGCTGGCAGGAATTCCGCTGGGTGGTGCTGCCGCAGGCCTGGGCGCTGGCGCGCCGGCCCTTGGTCGGCCAATA
This sequence comes from Chromobacterium sp. FG89, assembly GCF_057808735.1. NCBI lineage: Bacteria > Pseudomonadati > Pseudomonadota > Betaproteobacteria > Neisseriales > Chromobacteriaceae > Chromobacterium > Chromobacterium sp. FG89. Next base: position 33,708 of record NZ_JBMDIQ010000019.1, read on the forward strand.
CACCGCGGTGGTGAAGAACACCTCCTTGGCGATGGCCATAGGCGTGGCCGAGCTGTCCTACACCTCGCGTCAGGTGGAAACCGAAACCCTGCTCGCCTTCCAGGCCTTCGCCGTCGCCACCGCCGCCTATCTGCTGCTGGTGTTGCTGACCCAGGCGCTGAGCCAGCGCGGCGAGCCGGCATGGAGGGCGCCGCGATGATGCCGCCGGTGATTCAGGACAATCTCGATTATCTGCTGTGGGGCAATCTGGCCAACGGCGAGCCCGGCGGCCTGCTGCTGACCCTGGCCATCAGCGCCGCCGCCGGCGTGCTGGCCAGCCTGCTGGGCCTGGCCGGCGGCATCGCCCTGGTGATGGGCGGGCCCGGTCCGCGCCGCGCGCTCGGCGTGCTGGTGGCGCTGCTGCGCGCCATCCCGGTGCTGATGCTGATCTTCTGGTGCTATTTCCTGCTGCCCATCCTGTTTGGCGTAGACATCCCCGGCGTGCTCACCGTGGTGCTGGCGCTGGCGCTGATCAACGCCGCCTATCTAAGCCAGTCGGTGCGGGCCGGCATCGCCGCCATCGGCCCCGGCCAATGGGCGGCCGGACTGTCTCTGGGGCTGGACCGCTGGCAGACGCTGCGGCTGATCGTGCTGCCGCAGGCGCTGCGCATGATGCTGCCCTCCTTCGTCAATCAGTGGATCACCCTGATCAAGGACAGCTCGCTGGCCTATGTGGTGGGCGTGGCCGAATTCACCTTCGTCGCCACCCAGGTCAACAACCGCGAGCAGGTCTACCCGCTGGAGATTTTCGCCTTCATCGCGCTGGCTTATTTCCTGGTCTGCGGCGGCCTGCAGTTGCTGGGCCGCTGGAGCGACAAGCGCTGGAGCCTGCCGGCCCGGGCCTGAGCCCGGGGAAAACCGCCCCGGCACTGGAGCCGACCTCATCGAGCAGAACAGCGTAGGAGCCGGAGTCCTGTAGCGCGGGGCTCCGGCTTTTGGATTTGAACTGGATGCGCTCCGGCGGGAAACGCGGCGAGCAAGCGCTTGATCCGCGTCAAGCCGCCTCGCAACAGCCCGTGCGTCCGTCGGGCCGCCGGGCGTAGCCTATTTCGGTCTCGGACAATCAGGATAATCATCATGCACTTGCCGCTACGCTTCGCCATCGTTTCCGCCTTCGCCGCCCTGCACCTCAGCCCGCCCGCGCACGCCATGCCGGCCGCGCCGGACTACATCGACGACAGCCAATACCTGTCCGCCGCGCGCCAGCGGGTGTTGCCGCCGGACATCCCCTGGCAGGGCGACAGTCAGCGCTTCGCCGCCAAGGCGGACGACGCCTGGGCCACCCCGCTGGAAGCCAGCGGCTTCAAGCACACGCCGGCCTATCCGGAAACCATCGCCTACCTGCAAAAGCTGGCCGCCGCCAAGCCGGCGCTGCTCAAGCTCAGCCCGATGACGGAAAAAACCGACCAGGGCCGCGACATGATGATGGCGGTGGTGTCCGCCGCCGCCGATAAATCGCCGCAGGGCCTGCGCGCCAGCGGCAAGCCGCTGATCTATGTGCAAGCCGGCATCCACCCCGGCGAAGCCAACGGCAAGGACGCCGGACTGATGCTGATCCGCGACCTGCTGATCCGCGACGACGCGCTGCTGTCCAAGGTCAACCTGCTCTTCGTCCCCACCGTCAACGTGGACGGCGACATGCGCTACGGCAAATACGGCCGCATCAACCAGAACGGGCCGGAACAGACCGGCTGGCGCGTCAACGGCCGCAACCTCAATCTGAACCGCGACTTCACCAAGCTGGACAGCCCGGAAATCCGCAATGTGGCGCGCGCGCTCAACGACTACCAGCCGGACTTCTTCATCGACACCCACAGCACCGACGGCGTCAACTACCAGTACGACGTCACTTATTGCAATAACGGCCAGGGCTGGTCGCCCGCGTCCAGCCGCTGGATGGACCAGGTGATGACGCCCGAGGTCTACCGCGAACTGCGCCGCTACGGCCACGAGCCCAATGTCTGCATCTCGATGAACGACAACGAGAACCCAGACAAGGGCTATTACCCGTACTACAGCGACCTGGCGCGCTTCTCCAACCAATACGCGGACGCGCGCGGCATCCCCGCCATCCTGGTGGAACTGCACGCGCTCAAGCCCTACAAGCAGCAAGTGCTGGGCAACTACGTGCTCTACCGCGCCATCTTCGACAGCGTGTCCCGACATTACGACGGCCTGCGCGCCGCCATCGCCAAGGACCGCGCCGCGCGGCCGGACCCGGTGACGCTGACCTGGAAGGAGGCCGAGGGCAAGCCCAAGCTGGTGGACTTCAAGGGCGTCAAATTCGACAAAGTGCCCTCCCCCGTCACCGGCGACAAAATCATGCGCTGGAGCAATCAGCCGCGCGACTACCGCCTGCCCATCACCCCGCTGACCGTGCCGGACCTGATCGCCGCGCGGCCCAAGGCCTATGTGGTGCCGGCGCAATGGCATGAGGTGATCGCCCGCCTGCGCGCCCACGGCATCCAGCTACGCGAACTGAGCCGGCCGGAAACCCTGGACGTCACCGTCTACCGGCTGGACGACATCAAGCTGGGCACCCCGTTCGAGCCCGATCGCGAATCCGCCGACAAGATCCCCGGCTATGAAGGCCGCTTGCTGATAGACGGCAAGCCCAGCCCGCTGCAGCGCAAAGTCACCTATCCGGCCGGTTCCGTGGTGGTGGACCCGCAACAGCCGCTGGGCACGCTGGCGATGCTGCTGCTGGAACCCGCCAGCCCGGACTCCTTCCTGCACTGGGGCTTCTTCAACGCCAACCTCACCTCGGCGGAAGCGCCGGAAGCCTATGTGATGGAGCCGATGGCGCGGCGCATGCTGGCGGAAAGCCCGGCCCTGCGCCAGGCCTTCCAGGCCAGGCTCAAGGACCCCAAGTTCGCCAAGGACCGCAACGCCCGGCTCAACTGGTTCTATGAGCAGACCCCGTTCGCCGACAGCAACCGCTTCCTCTACCCGGTAGGCATCGTGCGCTGATCCCGTCCCGCGCAAGCGTCCGCCGGCTTGTCTACAATGAATAGATTAAAGCCGGCCGGACCTCACGGCGCAGGCGCCCACTCAAGGCGGGGCGGGCAGCGGATCGTTTCCATGTTTGCAGCGGCGGACCGGCCAGGCCGGTCAACGGCCGCAACCAGGAGAAACCCATGCACATCAAGATTCTCGGCGCCGCCGCCTGCATCGGCCATCCCGGCCACACCACCAGTTTCCTGATCGACGAGGACACCCTGATAGACTGCGGCACCGGCGTCACCAGCCTGCGCCCGGACGAAATGCTGTCCATCCGTCAGGTGCTGCTCACCCACAGCCACGCCGATCACTGCGGCTGCCTACCGCTGCTGGCCGACGTCCACGCCAGCCGCCGCGGGCCCGGCCTCACCGTTTACAGCCAGCAGGAAACCCTGGACGCGCTGCGCGCCCATCTGTTCAACGGCGAGCTGTGGCCGGACTACACCCGTCAGCCCAGCGTCGAGCAGCCCTGGCTGCGGCTGCAGGCGGTGGAACCCGGCTACGCGCTGCCGCTGGGCGAAGGCCTGGCCACCGCGCTGCCGGCCAATCACAGCGTGCCGGCGCTGGGCTGGCTGATAGAAGGCAGTTGGCGCGCGCTGGCCTTCAGCGGCGACAGCGGCCCCTGCCCGGCTTTCTGGCAATGGGTGTCCAATGTGCCCTCGCTGACCGACGTGATCTGCGAACTGACCTACACCGACGAACGCCAGGGCGAGGCCTCGCGCCAAGGCCATATGACGCCCTTGCTGCTGCTGCCCTTCCTGCCGCAGCTGCCGGCCAACACCCACCTGTGGATCAGCCACATCGACCCCGGCTGCCGCGAGCACCTGCTGGAACAGCTGCGCTCCGAATACCCCAACGGCCTGCGCGTCTGCCCGCTGCGCGAAGGCATGGTGATCGAACTGTAGCCGCAGGAGGCCCGCGCCATGCAAGGCTATCAACTCTCTTTCTTCACTCAGCAGGGCCACAGCCACGACGGCCTGCCCTTGGCGGAATGGATACTGCAACAGGCGCGGCGGATGGGCGTCCGCGGCGCCACGCTGTTTGCCGCCAGCGAAGGTTACGGCCGCCACCGCCGGCTGCACTCCGCTCACTTCTTCGAACTGGCGGACCAGCCCGAGGAAGTCACGCTGGCGCTCAGCGCCGACGAGGCCGAACGACTGCTGGCCGCGCTCGCCGCCGCCGGTATCAAGGTGTTTTACGTGAAGACGCAGGTGGAGTTCGGCGTGCTGGGGGAAGAGGAATAAGAACCTGCCCCGTCTCAGCAGAAAGGAAGACGGTTCGAATCGATCAACCGCGGATGAGCACCTCGGCGGGAATATGCAAGCCTTCATGCAAGCGGCGGATCATCGCGAGGCTGAGCGGCCGCTTGCGATTCAACACTTCATAGACGCGGTTGCGCTTGCCCAGATAAACCTGCATGTCCGCCACCGTCAAACCACCCTGCTCCATACGGAATTTGATCGCCTCGATCGGGTCCGGCAAGTCGATGGGAAAGTGCTTGGCCTCATAGGACTGGGCCAGCGTGGCCAGAATGTCCAGACGCTCGCCTTCCGGCGAATCCAGCGCCGGGTCCATCTCCACCAGTGCGGATATTTCCTTGAGCGCGGCCTGATAGTCGGCTTCGCTGCGGATAGGACGGATATTCATGGAGACTCCATTTCCACGGTGGCGGCATCGACGGCATCGTACTGAGCGTGAGTGCCGATGAACTTGATGTAGACGATGCCCACCCGGTAGGCGACGGCAACGATCAAGCGATAATCATTGCCCTTGATATTGAACACCACCCGATTGGCCCTGACGAAGCTGGCGCTGCGGTAACGGTCCTTGATGTCTTGCGGACAGGTCCAGCACGCCTGGCTCGCCTCATCCACCCACGCTTTCAGCGCTTGCTCGGCAGGGGGATGCAGCGCCCAAAAAGTCTTCAAGGCGCGCGTGGCGATGATCTTCATGGCTGCATGATAGTCCCAACATGGGACCATAACAAGCCAAGCAGAAGACTGGCCGCATCCTTTGGCCACATGCTGGCGCCCAAAGAAACAGGGCATGGCCCGCAAGCCATGCCCTGTTCCGCTACGCCGCCGTTTAAGGCTCAGCGCGTCACGTCGAAACCCGCGTCCTCCACCGCCGCCGCCAACTCCTCCGGCGATACGATCTCCGCGTCGAACACCACCTTGGCCTGCTTGGCCTCCAGGCTGACCTCGGCCTCGCTGACGCCGGCCATGCCGCTGAGCACGCCGCTGACGCTTTTCACGCAACCCTGGCAGGTCATGCCATCCACTTTCATGATCAATTCGGACATTGCTTTCTCCTGAAAAAATTTAAACCGTCCCTCAGAACCTGTTTACGATCTGCTGCGCGTCGTGAAACGTGACACGGTGAGTACAACTTCGAAATGCTCATGTACCGTCTGTACACTCCGCCTTCTCAGCTGTTTTCGCCTTGTCTCGCCTTAGCTCGCGAGATCGTAAACACGTTCTCATTCCGATGCCGCCCTATTTCCAGCGCCGCAACAACAGCGAATTACTCACCACCGATACCGAACTCATCGCCATCGCCGCGCCGGCGATCACCGGGTTCAACATGCCCAGCGCCGCCAGCGGTATCCCCATCACGTTGTAGATGAAGGCGAACAGCAGATTCTGCCGGATTTTGCGCAGGCTGGCGCGCGACAGCCGGATCGCGTCCACCGCGTGCATCAGGTCGCCGTGCATCAGCGTGATATCGGCGGCCTCGATCGCCACGTCCGAGCCGGCGCCCATCGCCAGGCTGACGTCAGCGGCGGCCAGCGCCGGCGCGTCGTTGACGCCGTCGCCCATCATCGCCACCTTGAAACCCTGCGCCTGCCAGCGCCGCACCTCCGCCGCCTTGTCCTGCGGCTTCACCTCGGCGCGGTAATCGCGGATGCCCGCCTCCGCGGCGATGCCGGCGGCGGTGGCCGGGTTGTCGCCGGTCAGCATCGCCACCCGTATGCCCATGGCCTGCAACTGCGCCACCGCCTGGGCCGAACTGGGCCGGATGCGGTCGGCGATCGCCAACAGCCCCAGCAGCTCCTCGCCGCGCGCCACCGCCACCACAGTGTTGCCCGCCTGCTGCAGGGGCAAGGCGGCGGACAGCGCCTGCTCGCCCAGCCAGCCGGGCACGCCGGCGCGCACCAGGCCGTGGCCGGCCACCTCAGCCTGCACCCCCTGCCCCACCTGGGCCGCGAAGCCGCTGACCGGCAGCAAGGGTAGGCCCTGCTGCTGCGCCTGCTGCAGGATGGCGCGCGCCAGCGGGTGTTCCGAACCGGCCTCCACGCTGGCGGCCAGTTGCAGCACCAGGTCCGCGTCCGCCTCCAAGGGCAGCACTTGTTTCACTTGCGGCTTGCCCTCGGTCAGCGTGCCGGTCTTGTCCACCAGCAACACCCCCACCTGGCTGGCCAGTTCCAGCGCGGTGGCGTTGCGGAACAGAATGCCGCGCCGCGCGCCGTTGCCCACGCCCACCATCACCGCCGTCGGCGTGGCCAGGCCCAAGGCGCACGGGCAGGCGATCACCAACACCGCCACCGCGTGGATCAGCGCCGCCGACCAGTCCTGCAGCCACAGGCCGGTGACGACGAAGGTCAGCAGGCTGATGCCCACCACCACCGGCACGAACACGCCGGAAATCACGTCCGCCAATTGCTGGATCGGCGCCTTGGAGCCCTGGGCCGCGCTGACCAGACGCACGATCTCGGCCAGTTGGGTGTCGCCGCCCACGCCGGTGGCGCGCACTTTAAGCATGCCGTCCTGATTGCGGGTGGCGGCGTAGACGCTGTCGCCCACCCGCTTGGCCACCGGCAGGCTTTCACCGGTGAGCATGCTTTCGTCCAGCGCCGCCGCGCCGTCCACCACCTCGCCGTCCACCGGCAGGGTTTCGCCGTGGCGCACCACCACCACATCGCCCTGGCGCAGCGCGGTGACCGCCACCTCTTCCACCCGGCCGTCCTCGCGCTCAACGCGGGCGGTCTTGGGCGCCAGCCGGATCAACTCTTCGATCGCCGCCGAAGTCTTGCCCTTGGCGCGCGCCTCCAGCAGCTTGCCCAGCAGCACCAGGGTGATCACCGAGGCGCTGGCTTCAAAATAAACATGCTGGTCCTCCAGGCCCAACAACGTCACCGCCGCCGATAGCAGCCAGGCCATGCTGGTGCCCAGAGCCACCAGCACGTCCATATTGGCGCCGCCGCCGCGCAACGCCGCCCAGGCGCCCTTGTAGAAACGCCAGCCAACGACGAACTGCACCGGCGTGGCCAAGGCCAGCTGCCAGTAACGCGGCAGCCAGCCATGGTGGCCGCCGCTGAACATCGCCGCCATTTCAATGACGAAGGGCAGCGTCAACAAGGCGGAAAACACGAACCACAGCCGCTCGCGCCGGTAGCGGCGCGCATGCTCGGCGGCCAGGGTGTCGTCGCCCGGCCCGGCTTTGGGCGCGGCCTGGTAGCCGGCGCGGCTCACCGCGGCGATCAGCGCCGCCTCGTCGGCCAGCCCAGCCACGTAATCGACGCGCGCGCTCTCGCTGGCGAAGTTGACCTGGGCGGATACGCCCGGCAACCGGTTCAGCACCTTCTCGATGCGGCCGGCGCAGGCGGCGCAGGTCATGCCCTGGATGTCCAGTTCCGCCTGCCGGCGCGGCACGGCGAAACCGGTCTTGGCGATGGTGTCCACCAAGGTTTGCGGCGGGGTTTTGACCGGGTCGAACGAGACCTTGGCCGATTCGCTGGCGAAGTTGACCGCCGCCTCCACCCCGTCCAGCCGGTTCAACTGTTTTTCAATCCTGGCGGCGCAGGCCGCGCAACTCATGCCCTCAATCGGCAAATCCACGGTGCTTGCTGTCATGATGACCTCCTGAGCCGAATTATATACCCCCACAGGGTATTTGTGGCAAACCCTTTTTTCACTCTTGTCACCGTGGCGGGCTTTACCACGCCGGCGGCCGCGTGGTAACAAGATAGGCTGAGAACCCTTGCAGGAAAACGCTATGCCCCTGAAACGCTACGGCGACGATTGCGCCTTGATCGTGGTGGACGTGCAAAACAGTTTTTGTCCCGGCGGCGAACTGGCGGTGGCCGACGGCGATCAGATCGTGCCGCTGATCAACCACATGATGCAGTTCTTCAACCGGGTGATCCTGACCCAAGACTGGCACCCGGCCAAACATGTGTCCTTCGCCAGCCGGCATGCCGGCAAGCAGCCTTTCGACAGCATCCAGCTGCCGTATGGCGAGCAGACGCTGTGGCCGGATCACTGCGTGGCCGGCAGCCATGGCGCGGCATTCCACCCGGAGCTGGACACCAGCCAGGCCCAACTGATCATCCGCAAGGGCTGCAACCCGGCTCTGGACAGCTATTCCGCCTTTGTCGAAGCGGATCGTCAAACCCCCACCGGCCTGGCCGGCTACCTGGCCGAGCGCAGCGTCAAACGGGTATGGTTGGCCGGGCTCGCCACCGACTACTGCGTGGCCTGGAGCGCGCTGGACGCGCGCGCCGCCGGCCTGGAAACCACGGTGGTGGACGACGCCTGCCGCGGCATCAATCTGAACGGCTCGCTGAGTAGCGCCTGGGCGCAGATGCTGGCCGCCGGCGTGCAGAGGCTGCGCTCGGACGAGGTGTAAGAAGCTGTTTACGATCTGCTGCGCGTCGGCGGGATTGTTTAGACAAGGGCGTTGAAACCGCCTTCAGAATGCTCATGTACCGTATGTACATTCCGCTTCTTCAGCCGCAACGCCTTGTCTCGCTCTGGCTCGCGAGATCGTGGACAGGTGCTAAGCAAGCCCGGCGCTGGCAGGCGTCTGGAAACAAAAACACTTAGGAGAAAAAGAATGAAGCTATTCCAACACGCCCGCCTCTGGCTGGCCGCCGGCCTGCTGCTGGCCGGCTTGGCGCGCGCGGACGCGCCGCTGGTGCTGATGACGGACTTCGGCCTCAAGGACGGCGCGGTGTCGGCGATGCGCGGCGTCGCCTACTCGGTGGACCCCAAGCTGACGCTGTCCGACCTGACCCACGAGATCCCCGATTACGATATCTGGAGCGGCGCCTACCGGCTGTACCAGACCGCCAACTACTGGCCCAAGGGCACGGTGTTCGTGTCGGTGGTGGACCCGGGCGTCGGCACCGAGCGCCAGTCCGTGGTGCTGAAAACACGGGACGGCCGCTACTTCGTCAATCCCAACAACGGCCTGCTGACCTTGATCGCCGAACGCGACGGCGTGGCTGAACTGCGCCGCATCGACGAAAAAACCAACCGCCTGCAAGGTTCGGCCGACTCCTACACCTTCCATGGCCGCGACGTCTACGCCTACACCGGCGCGCGGCTGGCCGCCGGCAAAATCCGTTTCGAGGACGTGGGCCCGCCGCTGCCGGCCGCCGCCGTGGTCAAGCTGTCGTATCAGCGCGCAGAAGCCGCCGACGGACGGCTCAAGGGCATGATTCCGGTGCTGGACCCGCAATACGGTAATGTGTGGACCAATATCCCCAAAACCTTGTTCGAAGCCCAGGGCTTCCGCCCCGGCGACGCGGTGAAAGTGCGTATCTTCAAGCAGGGCAAGCCGGTGGACGAGGTGGTGGCGCCTTATCGCCGCACCTTCGGCGAAGTGCCCAGCGGCCAGCCGCTGGTCTATCTGAACAGCCTGCTGGACGTGTCGCTGGCGCTGAATATGGACAACTACGCCGCCAAGCGCGGCATCGGCTCCGGACCGGAGTGGTCGGTGGAGCTGAGCCGGCCCTGAACGCCGCCGCTACTCGAAATCGAACTTCAAAGTGGCGCTACCCTGGAACCCGCCCGGCGTCGGGTTCTCCACCATCTTCACCGGCCAGGCGGTCAAGCCGAACAAGGCGCGCAGATTGTCGTAATCCAGCGCGATCGGAATCAATTGCCCGCCGGCCGGCGTCCCGCCAGGCAGGCTGGGCGGCACCAGCTTGCCGGCGCTCTCCATCGCCACCGCCACGTTCTGATGCGTGGTTTCCAGATAGCGCGCGTCCCGGCCGTGCGGCCGTCCTTCCAGCGCCAGATTGATCTTGACCCCGGCGGAGATATTGGTGCATTGAATCTGGAAAGTGCGGCTCACCGCGCTTTGCCTGGCCGCGCCGGAACGGGCCAATTGCCCGGCGATCAAGGGGCCGAAATCGATAGTGGTTTGCTGCCCCGCGGCCAGCTTGCAGTTCTGCGGCACCGTCACGCCCATGCTCATGAACAGGCTGACCATGGGAACGCTGCCCGGCGCAGTGGCGTAACCTTGCACCCCGAACACATCCAGCACTTTGAATTCAGGCACAGTCAAGGTGCCGACAAAGGGGCGGCTGATCAGCAAATGCACTCGCCCCCGGCTGCCGGTCTCAAAGGGCCGCGAGTCGATTGACTCGCCGTTTCTACAGCGCCGCTGACCAGTCATCTCATTGCTCAAACTGTCCCACGGCACCACTTTATACTGTCGAACCTCCCCGGCGAGAAAGACCTCCACCCCCACTTGCAGATTGCGGTTCAAGACATAGAACTGCAACGGCACGCCATTGACCGTTCTGTGCTCTCCCTTGGGCAACTCGGTCCTGGTGGTGTAGAACACCTTGAAAGGTGTCTCCGCCCCGGCACAAGCGCAGCGCGCCACATAAGTATCGCCCAACTCCCATCTATGGGCGTTCGGGTACAAGGCCCCCGCCGCATTGTCATCCGGCGAGGTAAAAGTCCGGTTAAACGCGAAACTGAACCGGGGAACCGAGCCTGTAGGCTCGCAAGGCCCCGCATTGGCCATGCCTCCAAGCAGGAAGCTCAGCAGCATGACGCCGATGCTCCGCCGGATTTTGATGTGCTTCATTCGCTGATGCTCCACTCGATCATATTGCAAAGTCGGCCCGCTCCTACGGGCTAGCCGCAGTTCAGAGTCCGCCGCTGGTAATAGCGGCCGGCCTTGGCCGGCGGCAGCCGGTAATCGGCCGTACACTGGCCTCCCCGCCATTTCACCGTCAGCCGGCCGGTCTCCCGCTTCAGCAAGGCCAGCACCTTGCCCCTGGGGTCGACGATGCCCAGCGGTTTGCCGTCGGCGTCCTCCACGCTGGCGCCAAACGGCGCCGGAGCGCCGTCCTGCCGCAGCAGGGTGAACTGGGCACGCTGGCCGCTTCTGGCCTTGAACACGCCCTTGACCACGGCGCCGCGCCGCGGCACCACCAGCTTGACCGTGTCGTCCAGTTCCACGTCGGCCCCCAGCTGCCGGGTATCCAGGCTCAGGGTGTTGACGCGGTAGGGCTGCGCGTAGGGTTGCACCGCGTAGCCGTTGCGCCCCAGTTCGCCGCCGTTGCCGGTGCGCAGCGCCGGTCCGGTCACGCCGTCCACTTGCAAGAGCGCGAAGGTGTCGCCCACCGGACGGCTCAGGTTGACGCCGCCGCCATGGGCGACAATGGCGCCGGATAGGCCGACGCTGGCGGACTGGTAATGACGCGCCGCGTTGTAGGCCGCGCTCAATTGCACGAAATCGGCGTTGTGGTTGACGCTGAGCCCGCCCGAGGTGCTGCCGTTGCGCCCGGCATGGCCAAGCTGCACGGAATAGGTGGTGTTCTCGCCCAGATGGCCGCTGACCCCGGTTTGCAGCGTGGAGCCGTTGCCGGAGGTGTGGCTCAGGTTGGCGTACATCCGCGGCGAGCGCGGCTTGGGCCCCAGCGGCACGGTAAAGGTCAGCATCACCTGGTTGCTGCTGACGCCGCCGGGCCGGCTGTCGCGGCTCCGGCTCAAGGTGAAGTTGTAGCCCAGCAGTTTCCAGTTGTTGCCGTAGCCCAGGCCCACGCTGCCGCTGCTGCCGTTCTGTCCCCAGTAGCTTTGCTGGCTCAGATTCAGATACAGGCTGCCGAAACGCCGCTCGCGGCCCAGGTCCTGCTGGGTGCTCAGATCGATGCGCGAGCGGCTGCGGCCGAACTGTCCCTGGCTATTGCCGGCGAGATCGTTGGCGTGGTCGTTGAAACTGCGATAGCCGGAGGTCGAATAGCGATACGCGGCCAGCGTCAGGTTGGTCAGGGTGCGGGTAAAGGTTTTGGCGTAAAGCAGTCTCAAGCTCTGCCCTTGCCGCCGCGCGCCCCTGACCCGGCTGTTGGACTGGGTGAAGTCCAAGGACAGCGCGCCCAGCGGGGTGTTGGCGCCCACGCCCAGGTTGACGGCCTGAAAATTCGATGTGAGCTGGAAGCCCGCCGCCACCGTGCTGTCGTCGCCCGCGCCGTAGACCAGCGTGCCGGCGGCGAAGCTGGGATGCACGTTCTGGCTGCCCTGATACTCGCCGAAGGCGGCGCTGTAGCGCCAACGGCCCTTGCGCAGCATCAGGGGCAGGCTGGAGAAGGACTGCTGCGTCACCCGCTTGCTGCCGTCGGCCTCGGTGACGGTGATTTCCAGATCGCCGTTGGAGCCGGACGGAAAAATATCGGTCAGCTCGAACGGCCCCGGCGGCACATTGGCGCGGTACAGCGTATAGCCGTTCTGGCGGACTTCCACCACCGCGTTGCTCTGCGCCTGGCCGCGCACCACCGGCGCGTAGCCGCGCTCGCCGTCCGGCAGCATCGCGTCGTCGCTGGCCAGCTGCGCGCCTCGGAAGCGCACGCTGTCGAACAAGGTGGAGTCTGCGTATTGCTCGCCCAGCGCCAGCTGGCTTTTCCAGCCGATCAAGTCGCGCTGCAACACGCTGCGGTTGCTGCGCGCGCTCATGGACTGGCCGTCGGCCCAGTTGAAGGTGCTGTCGTTGCGCAAACGCCAAGCGCCCAGATTGACGCCGTTTTGCAGGCCGAGGAAAGCGTTGCGGCGGTTGACCCCGCCCGGCTCGCTGCTGCGGCTCTCATTGCCGTTGAACTGGTAGTTGACGTAGGCGGCGGCCACGCCGGCGTCCCAGAGCGCCGGGTCGATATAACCGCGCGCGCCGCGGCTGAGAAAGGCCTGGGGAATGCTCAAGCTCAGTTGCAGCCGATTGGCGTCGTAGTCCGCCGCCGCCAGGTCCATCAGCGCCGGCAGGTCCAGGCAGGCCGGATCGTCCGCGGACAAGGGCGGCGTCAGGCTTTGCAGCTGCACGCCGGCCGCCTGCAGCAAACCGGCGTCGATGCAGGCTTCCACCTTGCCGCTGGCCGCCTGGCGAAACAGCACGTCGCGGCGGCCGGTCAGATTGCCGTTGACCAGCACGTCCACGCGATAGTTGCCGGGCAGCAAGGCGTTGCCGGCGCTGAGCACCGCGCTCAAATCCGGCATCCGGCCGGAGCCGTTGATGAAGTTGGTGTTGAAGGCCAGCAAGACAGGCGCGGACTGCGCCTCTCCTTCCGCCGCCTCCGCCCGGGCCAGTTCCGCCAGCGCCATCAACAGGGCCAGGCAGCCGGGCTTCAGCGCGGAACGGCGTCGGATCGAGGTTTTATTCCAGGGCTGACGATTTGGACGTATGCGCATGATTGGGCTTTATACGGAGGGGATCCGGCAGATGGCCGAGGAAGATGGAAGCGACATGGTCAAGGTTCCTGGGGGCGCTGCTGAGGGCGGCCTTCCCGGCCGGCTTCGAGCGCGACCTCGTACTCCACGAGCCCGCCGAAGTCGTTGATGATGCCGTAGCGCAGTTGCGCGCTGCCGGCGGCGGACGGTTTCAGCGGCCATTGCCCGCTGCCGCCCGGCGCCACCATATAGGCGCTCGCCAGCTCCTGCGCTCCGGCGCCGGCCTTGAGCGTCAAATCCACCACCGTCACGTGATAGCGGCTGGGGTTGTCCACGCGCAAGGCCGGCCTGCCGTCGGCCTGGAGCAGGCTCCAGCGCAAGCCTTCCGGTGCTTGCAAGGCGGCGTCGCTGCCCAGCCCCTGAGGCCGGAAGAACACCTTGACGCGCTGGCGCACCGCCAGTTGCAGCACATTGTCTCCGCGCGCCGCCTGGGGGATTTCCTGCACGTTCAGCCAAAATACCGACTCCCGGTCGGGCGCCGCTCCGGCGCCCTCATACAACACCCGCAACAACTGCTGCTGTTTAAGCGGCAAGCGCGCCAGCGGAGGCGTCACCGCGAACGGCAGTTCGTCCGGCTGGCCTTCCGCCGACTCCAGCCAGGACTGGACCAGGATCTCCTCGCCCAGATTGCTGACGATGATGGAGGCCTCCTTGTCATTGCCGTCAAAGATGACGCGGGTGCCGTTAAGCGCGATGCCGGCCCAAACCGGACTGATGAGCAAGGCCAGGGAGAGGAACAGAATGATTTTCATGAGTGAGGCCACGAGATATCCAACAATGGTCCCAAGGCGGCTGACGCGGCCGGGAACGCGATGAGGAAAGGGAGGACGGCGCGCCGTCGTCCTGGCAGAGCCTGTTCAGGAGAGCCCGCGGCGCGGCCAGTCCCGCGCCGCGGGCATGGCGCGGACGCCTGACGACGCCGCGCCGGCGCTTTAGTCGTAAGTCAGGGTAAACGGCAGGCTGGCGTTGGCGATGCCGGGCGACATGGCCCCGCCGGAGCCGACATAGGCGGCGGCGAAACTGACGCGACGGATATCATCGGGCTGACCCGGCTGGTCCTCTTGCAAGAGAACGCCGCTGGTCAGGTTGTAGGCGGAGGGGTTGGCCACCGCGGCGCTGTCGAACACCGCGATGCCGACGCCCCGGGCAAAGCCCGGAGACGAGGTGCCGTTGTTGACGCGCAGGATGTTGTTGCCGCTCATCACTTCCGGCGCCGCGCCGGCCAGCTTCATCGTCACTTTGCTGGCGGTTTTGCAAATGATGTTGAAGTTCACCTGCCGGCTGCCGGCGCCGGTGAACTTGGGATTGGCCAGCGTGCCGATGTCCTCCACCGACACCGTGCCCATGTCCACCTTGATGCTGTTGGCGTCGCCATTGGGCGAGCTGAGCCGGCAAGAATCGGAAATCACTCGGCCGGTAAAGTCGATCTGGCCGGAAAGGGTATCGGCAAAGACCGGACTGACGACAAAGGCGGCCAGCGCCGCCACAACGAATTTCCCTTGCTTGCTGTTTAACAATTTCATGCAAAACCTCCCTCAGATTGAAAAAGCCGCAGACCAAAGCCTGCGACGTTCGAATGGCGAAAACACGCCAATGCCAAGACTGTCAAACAATCTGAAGAGGATTTTAGGTTTTCAAATACTTATGAAATATAGGATTTATCCTATTTTATTGTCATATGGTTATATGAAATGCTAACCATGAGGTAATCATCTTAAAATCGCATAATATTAATATGCAAAATTAATGGATTTTTATTGGGAAACTCCATATAAAAATAAATACCCCTCAGGGGAAGGAGAAAAGCCCAAGGCAAGCTGGGCCGAAAGAGGACTCGCCGCGCTTTTCAAGCGCTCAACGCGCGGGCGGAAAAAAACGGCAGCCGCCGTACAGGCGTCTGCCGTTTCTCAGGGAACACGCTGGGCTGGTCCGGCCTAGGCGGGACCGCTTCTCAGAGCCAGCGCCGCTTCCAGAACAACCACCCCAGCCCGCCGGCGATGCCCAGCATCGCCACCAGCACCAGGTGATAGCCGTAATGCCATTTCAGCTCCGGCATGTATTCGAAGTTCATGCCGTAGATGCCGGCGATCAGCGTCAGCGGCATGAAGATCATGGTCAAGACGGTGAGCACCCGCATTTGCAGGTTGAGCCGATGGGACTGGGTGGACAGGTAGAGGTCCAGCATGTCGCCCACCATCTCGCGCGACATCTCCAGCGATTCGATCACATGCATGGTGTGATCGTAAGCGTCGCGCAGATAGACCAAGGTCTCCGGCTTGAAAAAGCCATGCTCGCCGCGGTTCAGCGAAATCAGCATTTCCCGCATCGGCATCAACGCGCGGCGCAGCTTCAGGCAATCCCGCTTCAGCCGCTGGATCTGCAGCAAAACGCCCTGATCGCGTCCGCGCAGCAGCATGGTGTCCATGCGCTCCACTTTTTCGTTGAACTCGGTGAGCACGCCGAAGTAGTCGTCTATCATCGCGTCCAGCAAGGAATAGCCCAGGTAGTCGGCGTCCTTGTGGCGCAGCAGGCCGCGTCCGCGGCGCAGCCGTTCCCGCACCTCCTCGAACACGCCGGTGGGCCGCTCCTGAAAGCTCAGCACGAAACGGCGGCCGATGACCAGATAGATCTGATCGGACAACAAGCGCCCGGCGCCGTTTTCACTGTGCTGGTGGTAGTCGAACACCCGGCTGGCGACGAACAAATAATCGCCGTAGTCCTCCACCTTGGGCCGCTGGCGCGCGTTCATGATGTCTTCCAGCACCAGGGAATGCAGGCCGAAGCGCTGGCCGATGGCGCGCATCACCTCGGGCTGGTGCAGGCCGTAGACGTTGAGCCACAAGACGCCGCCGCCGGGCTGGTGGGCCAGGCCCTCGGCCACGGTCTGGAACACGGTTTCCTGCAATTGCTCCGGGCCGTATTCGAACAGCGAGATCGAGGCTTCCGGCAATTTCGCCTCGCCCACCGACAGCAGGGTGCCGGGCGCCTCGCCCAGCGTGGGAATGCGTTTTTTCAGCGTGGCGTGGCGCATGGGCGGATCACACTTGCACGATGTCGAGCACGAAGCCGACGTTCTTCCACTGGCCGATCTCCTGCTTGAAGCCGCTCGCCGTCAGCGGGCTGCCCTTCAGCCAGACCTTGTTCAGCGTCAGCGCGAAGCCGGTGGCGTGCTGGCGCAGGTCCAGCATTTCCGGCAGCGCGATGCTGTTGCGGCTGCGGTGGAACAAGACCGCCAGCCGCAGCGACACCACCGCCTGCCACAGGCTGGAGTCTTCCATGTATTGCCGCATCTTGCCCATGTCGCCGCGGTGGCCCAGCACGATGGCGGCCAGCGTGGCCTGTTCGCGCTTGGAGAAGCCGGGCATGTCGGCGTGCTGCAGGATGTAGGAAGAGTGCTTGTGATAGGCGGTGTGCGAGATGGTCAGCCCGATCTCGTGCAGCTTGGCCGCCCACAGCAGGCGCTTGAGCATGGCCTGGTCCACGTCCTCGCCGGCCACCATCCGGTACAGGCGCTCGGCCAGCGCGGTGACGCGCTCGGCCTGGGCGGTGTCCACATGGTAGCGGCGCTTGAACTGGGTGACGGTGGTATCGCGCATGTCCTTTTCACGCTGACGGCCCAATAGATCGTATAGCACGCCGTCGCGCAAAGCGCCTTCGGCCACCGTCATCTTGTCGATGGCCAGTTCCTGGAACACCGCGATCATGATGGCGAGGCCGCCGGCCAGCACCGGCGCGCGGTCGGCCTTGAGGCCGTTGACGTCGATGGCGGCGATGCCGCCCTGGCGGATCAGCAGCGCCTTGAGCTTTTCCATGCCGGACAAGGTGATGTCGGCCGTGCTCCAGTCGTTGATTTCCAGCACGTCGCGCAGGGAACGCGCGGTGCCGGAGGTGCCCACCGCCAGCTGCCATTCTTCGCGCTGGTATTGGTGGGCGATGCGCTGAATCTCGTTGCGCGCAGCCAGGATGGCGTCCCGAAAATTGGCCTGGGTCAGCTTGCCGTCGCCGAAATAGCGCAATGTGTAGCTGACGCAGCCCAAGGGCAGGCTTTCGGTGACCAGGGCTTTGTAATGGCTGCCGATGATGAACTCGGTGGAGCCGCCGCCAATGTCCACCACCATGCGCCGCTCCTTGGTGTCCGGCAGCGAATGGGCGGCGCCCAGATAGATCAGCCGCGCCTCTTCGCGGCCGGCGATCACCTCGATGGGAAAACCCAGCAAGGGCTCGGCCTTGGCGATGAAGTCCGCCGCGTTCTTGGCCACGCGCAGGGTGTTGGTGCCCACCGCGCGCACTTGCGCCGGGGTGAAGCCGCGCAGGCGCTCGCCAAAGCGGGCAAGACAGGCCAGGGCCTTGTCCTGGGTTTCCTGGTCCAGTTGTTTGTCGGCGGTCAGGCCCGCGCCCAGGCGCACGGTCTCCTTCATCACGTCCAGCGCGTACAGCTGGTCGTCCACCACCCGCGACACTTGCAGGCGGAAGCTGTTGGAGCCCATATCGATGGTGGCGAGCACGTTGTTTGGGGGCGTGGTCAGTGTCAAAGACACCCCTTCTCTCTTTATCAAGGCCCGCGCCCGCGCGGCAGCGCCGGCGGAAACGGGGGGATTCATCATCAGGTTGGATCGCCGGGGGACTGGCACGGACGCCGGACGCAACAATGGCGGTAACACCGAATGTTACCGCCATTTTAGGCAAACCGTCATGTCAAGTCGCCGTGGCCGGCGCGGGCCGGCTCAGCCCAGGGTTTCGCGCTTCTTGGTTTCCAGCGTGGTGTGGCGGATGTCCTTGCCCTTGACCAGGTAAACCACGTATTCGGAAATATTGGTGGCGTGATCGCCGATGCGCTCTATCGCCTTGGAGATGAACAAGGTGTCGATGGACATGCTGATGGTGCGCGGGTCTTCCATCATGAAGGTGATCAGCTGGCGCAGTTCGGCGGCGAAGTCTTCGTCCAGCTCCTGGTCGGCTTCGGCCAGTTCCAGCGCGGCGCTGGTGTCCAGGCGGGCGAAGGCGTCCAGCGCGCGGCGCAGCATGCCCAGCGCCGCGTCCGCCATTTTCTCGATCTCGCGGAAGCGCGGCACCTGATAGCGTTCGGACTGGTAGATGGTCTTGCCCATGCGCGCGATCTTCTTGGCTTCGTCGCCGATGCGCTCCAGATCGGTGATCACCTTGATCACGGTGAACACGATGCGCAAGTCGCTGGCCGCCGGCTGGCGGCGGGCGATGATGTGCAAGCAGTCGTCGTCGATGGTGACTTCCATCGCATTGACCAGCGCATCCTCGGCGATCACCTTGTCCAGCTTGTCAATATCGCCGGCCAGCAGGGCTTCCACCGCGGACAAAATCTGCTGCTCCACCAGTCCGCCCATCTGCAGGACGCGGGTGCGGATGGTTTCCAGCTCCATATCGAACTGTTTGGAAATATGCTCTGCCATGTCTGCCCCAAACCAAAACCAGTCAAAAAACGCTATGTTAATGCGGGCAGATGACGCCGATGTGACAATTCATCTGCCCGCCTGCGGGCGGCCTGCTCGAAGGCGGACGGCCCTTAACGGATTTCTTCCACGCCGTTCTGCCGCCCCAACACCAGCACGTCGGCGCGACGGCGCGCGAACAGGCCGCAGGTGACCACGCCGGCCAGATGGTTGATGATCTCCTCCAGTTCCACCGGCTTCTGGATCTTCAAGCCGTGCACGTCCAGGATCACGTTGCCGTTGTCGGTGCTCACGCCCTGGCGCAGTTCCGGGTGCCCCCCCAACTTGACCAGTTCGCGCGCCACATAGCTGCGCGCCATCGGAATGACCTCGATGGGCAGCGGGAAGCCGCCCAGCATGGCGACGTATTTGCTTTCGTCGGCGATGCAGATGAATTGATCGGCCACGCTGGCGACGATTTTCTCGCGGGTCAGCGCGGCGCCGCCGCCCTTGATCATGTGCAGGTGGTGGTTGATTTCATCGGCGCCGTCGATGTACACCGGCAGCGCGTCCACTTCGTTCAGGTCGAACACCGGGATGTGGTGAGCCTTGAGGCGGGCGGTGGAGGCGTCCGAGCTGGACACCGCGCCGCGGATGCGGCCCTTGATGGCGGCCAGCTCTTCAATGAACAGATTGACGGTGCTGCCGGTGCCGACGCCGACGATGCTGTCGTCCGGCACGAATTCGATGGCCTTCTTGGCCACGGCAAGCTTCAGTTGGTCCTGAGTCAACATGGTAATGCCTCCTGTGTTGGGATGGTATTGCGCCGGGCGGATTATGGCACGGGGCGGGCCGCCGGACACCTGTCATCAATCTCGAACGGCGAATCTCGGCGCGGTTTTACACGGGCATCAGCAGGCAGGCGGCTTGCGCCTCTATCGCCTCGCAGCGGCCCAGATAGCCGAGCTTTTCATTGGTCTTGCCCTTGACGTTGACCGCGCCGATCTCCAGGCCCAGGTCTTCGGCGATGGCCGCGCGCATCGCGTCGATGTACGGAGCCAGCTTGGGCTGCTGCGCGATCAGCGTGCTGTCCACGTTCACCGGGCGCCAGCCGGCGGCGCGCACGCGCTTGGCCGCTTCGCGCAGCAGCGCGCGGCTGTCCGCGCCTTTGAATTCGGGATCGGTGTCCGGAAAATGGCGGCCGATGTCGCCCAGCGCCGCCGCGCCCAGCAAGGCGTCGGTAATCGCGTGCAGCAAGGCGTCGGCGTCGGAGTGGCCCAATAGGCCCTTATCGTGCGGAATACGCACGCCGCCCAGGATCAACGGCCGGCCGGCCACCATCTGATGCACGTCGTAGCCCTGTCCAACTCGAAACATATCAATCCTTTCTTGCCGCCAGCACCGCGCGCGCCAAAGCCAGATCGCGCGGATAAGTCACTTTGAAATTCTGGGCGTCGCCCTCCACCAGCCGCGGTTTGCCGCCGCAGCGCTCAATGGCGGAGGCTTCGTCGGTCACATCCGCCAGATCCCCGCCTTGCAGCGCTTCCCGCAATTTGCCGCGGCGGAACATCTGCGGAGTTTGCGCCAGCCACAGGCCGGCGCGGGAAACGGTGACCGCCACGCGCTGTTCGGCGTCGGCGCGCTTGACGGTGTCCGGCACCGGCAGGGCCAGCAGGCCGCCCACCGGATCGTCGCCCACCTCGGCCAGCAGCCGCTCCACCGCGTCCGCGGTCAGACAGCAGCGCGCGGCGTCGTGCACCAGCACCCAGTCGTCGTCGGCGCAGTCCAGCGCCTCCAGGCCGTTGCGCACGCTCTCGGCGCGGCTGACGCCGCCCGCGCGCAACACTTGCAGCTTGGGGATGTCCCAGTCGAAATCGTCGAACCACTCGTCGCAAGGAGAGATCACCACCGCCACCGTCTCCACGGCGGGCACCGCGGCCAGCGCCTGCAGGGTGTGCCACATCAGCGGCCTGCCGTTCAATTGCAGGTATTGCTTGGGGCTGGGCGCGCCGAAGCGGCTGCCGTGGCCGGCGGCCGGCACCAAGGCCAGATAGCGGCTCACGCGCCCTCTCCGGCCGGCGTCTCCAGGCTGCGCCACAGGCAGCTGCCCTTCACCGACTTGTCCAGATCGTTCAAATAACTTTGATGATCGGCCAGCTCCCGCTCGTTGGCGCGCTTGACGATCAGCGGCTTGCGCTCGAAATCCATCGCGCCGTGCTGGCCGCCGGGCAGATCGACGTCGATGTCCATCACCAGACTTTCCTGGCCGCGGGTCATCCACAGATAGACTTCGGACAGCAGCTCGCAGTCCACCAGCGCGCCGTGCAAGGTGCGGTTGGAGCGGTCGATCTCGAAGCGGTCGCACAAGGCGTCCAGGCTGTTGCGCTTGCCGGGGAACTGGTCGCGCGCCTCG
The DNA here is from genome assembly GCF_057808735.1 of Chromobacterium sp. FG89. Lineage (NCBI taxonomy): Bacteria > Pseudomonadati > Pseudomonadota > Betaproteobacteria > Neisseriales > Chromobacteriaceae > Chromobacterium > Chromobacterium sp. FG89. The sequence continues at coordinate 55,019 of NZ_JBMDIQ010000019.1, forward strand.
CGCAGGGTGTCAATCACATTGGCGCACAGGTTCTTGATCGACGGCAGGCCCACTCTTTCGAATTCGGCGTTGAGGAAGCCGACGTCAAACGGCGCATTGTGGATGATCAGTTCCGCGTCGCGCAGGAAGTCGGCCATTTCCTCGGCCACCTCGCGGAACTTGGGCTTGCCTTCCAGGAACTCCAGCGAGATGCCGTGCACGCGCTGGGCGTCCGGATCGATGTCTCGCTCCGGGTGGATGTAAAGATGCAGATGCTTGCCGGTCAGCTTGCGGTTGATCATTTCCAGGCCGGCGAATTCGATGATGCGATGGCCTTGGGCGTGTTCGAGACCGGTGGTTTCGGTATCGAGAATGATTTGTCTCATGCGCTATCCTGGCGACGGCCGCCGGCGGCGGCGTCGCTCTGACTCCAGAAGAAGGGCGGGCGCGGCCGGCTCAGGCCAGCTCTACGCCGCGGTTGGCCAGCTGATCGGCCCTTTCGTTGAACTCATGGCCGGCGTGGCCTTTGACCCAGCGCCACTCCACATGCAGATGGCGGTTGCGTTCGGCGTCCAGTTGCTGCCACAGATCGGCGTTCTTCACCGGCTCCTTGGCCGCGGTCTTCCAGCCGCGCGCCTTCCAGCCGTGGATCCATTCGGAAATGCCTTTTTGCACGTATTGGGAGTCGGTGTACACCACCACCTGACACGGCCGGTTCAAGGTGGCCAGGCCCTTGATCACCGCCAGCAACTCCATGCGGTTATTGGTGGTGTTGGCCTCGCCGCCGCACACTTCCTTTTCCTTGCCCTTGAAGCGCAGCAAAGCGCCCCAGCCGCCCGGTCCCGGATTGCCCTTGCAGGCGCCGTCGGTATACATCTCTACCTTGTCTTCAGTCGTCATGCTGTCTCGTCATTGCCGGGGCTCGCGCCCCGCTTGCTGTGTTGTTTCATGGTTCCCGGTGGCTGTGATGGCGCTCGTTGCCGGCGGCCACCGCCAGGCCGGCCTTGGCCTTGCCCTGCTTCCAATTGGGCAGGATCAAGCGCATCCCGCGCTGGCGCTTGATCGCCTCGATGCCGTACACGCCGGCGGCCAACGGCCACCAGCGGTCCCCGGCCCGCTCCATGAAGCGGAAACGCTGCACCCAGTCGCAGCGGGAGAACGGCGGCGCGTAGCCCATGAAGCCTCCGCTCGCGGGCTCCAGCTCCAGCAGGGTCAGCCAGTCCTTGATGCGCACCAGCGACAGGAAGTTGCCGCTCCACGGCGCGTTCTCGCGCCCTTGGACCAGTCGGCGCACGCCCCACAGCGACACCGGATTGAAGCCGGTGAGGATCAGGCGGCCCTCCGGCATCAGCACGCGCTCGGCTTCGCGCAGTACCTGATGCGGCACGGTGGTAAAATCCAGCACATGCGGCATCACCAGCAGGTCCAGGCTGCGGCTTTCGAACGGCAGTTGCTCCGGAGCGCACAGAATCTGCGCCGGTCCGGAGTCCGAAACGCGGCACTGCCAGGGAATGCGGTTGGCGCGCAGGAAATCGACTTCCGGCAAACCCAGCTGCACCGCATGAAAGCCGAACACGTCGGCGACGGCGCGGTCGAAATAAGCCTGCTCGCGCTCCAGCAGATAACAGCCCAATTCGCTGGAGCTCAGCCAGTCGCTAAACGAATTCTTCATCGAGAGAAGCCTTATGCCAGCCAAATACACCGTCAGCCCGGTAGGGGCCTTCAGTGACAATTATATCTGGGTTTTGCATCACAGCGGCCGCGCTGTCGTGGTCGACCCGGGCGAAGCCGCGCCGGTGGCCGCCTTCCTGGAACGGGAAGGACTGCAACTGGAAGCCATCCTGATCACCCATCACCACGCCGACCACATCGGCGGCGTGGCCGAGCTGTCCGCGCGCTGGCCGGACGCCGCCGTCTACGGCCCGGCCGACATCGCCTCGGTCTCCCGCCCGGTGATGGACGGCGCCCGCGTCGAGCTCTCCTTCGGCGCGGCCGCGGTGCTGGAAGTTCCGGGCCACACGCTGAACCACCTGGCCTATGTGATCGACGACGCGCTGTTTTGCGGCGACACCCTGTTCGGCGCCGGCTGTGGCCGGCTGTTCGAAGGCACGCCGCGGCAAATGCACGATTCGCTGGCCAAGCTGGCCGCGCTGCCGGACGCCACCAAGGTCTATCCGGCCCATGAATACACCTTGGCCAATCTGCGCTTCGCGCTGACGGTGGAGCCGGGCAACCCGGTGCTGGCCATCCGCATGAGCCGAGACCTGAAGCTGCGCGAGCAGAACCTGCCCACCCTGCCCTCCACCATCAGCCTGGAACGCGCCAGCAATCCCTTTCTGCGCGCGCATGAACCGGCGGTGCGCCAGTCCGCCGCGCACTGGAGCGGCCAGCCGCTTAATGATGTTGTCGAGGTCTTTTCCGCGCTGCGCGAGTGGAAAAATCGCTTCTGAGGGATTTGTTCACAATCTTGCGAGCCAAGGCGAAACACGGCGAAAACGGCAGGGAAAACGACGGGAAAAACGGAAGGCGCGTCGCGGTCCATTCGTATTTCAAAACGGTTTTCAAGGCCGTATCGCCTACGCGCGGCCTACCGCGAACGGCCCCTCAAACCATGACAAGGAACTGAATCCTGAGCGCCACTGTTAAAAATAACTGGCGCAGGACAGTCTGCATGACCTATATGTCAGCAAAGCACATGAAGTTATTTGGTTTTTTGGTTGACACCCCTATGTTGGCTGTTTAGCATCAGCCGAAATCAGAATTCCGGGCCCGCCAAATGAATCGCTTCACCCCGTTGGCACTTTCGCTGTCATTTGCTTTTTTATTTGCCTCCGCCGCGCACGCGGACGGGGCGTTTCGCCAATCCGTCGGCGTGGACGAGGGCCTGGCCTCCGGCCTGGACATGATGCTGCTGAACTCCAGCCTGCTTCGCAACGGCGACAATGTCTGGGAGCGCGCGCGCGAAGGCTTCCAACTGCCGGAAGTGAACGCCGACATCGTGCGCCGCCAGGAACGCTTTTATGCCAGCAAGCCGGAATACTTCCGCCGCACGCTGGACCGCAGTAGAAAATATCTGTTTCACATCATGAACGAGGTGGAGCGCCGCGGCATGCCCACCGAACTGGCGCTGCTGCCGCTGGTGGAAAGCGCCTTCGTTCCCACCGCGAAATCCCATGTCGGCGCCTCCGGCCTGTGGCAATTCATGCCAGCCACCGGCCGCCACTACGGTCTGGAACAGACCTGGTGGTACGACGGCCGCCGCGACGTGATGGAAGCCACCCGCGCCGCGCTGGACTACCTGGAAAACCTGTACGGACAGTTTGGCGACTGGAATATCGCCTTGGCCGCCTATAACTGGGGCGAGGGCAACGTCTCCCGCGCCATCGCCCGGCTGCAGGCCAGCGGTCAGGAAGTGACGTACGAAAACATCCGCATGCCCAACGAAACGCGCAACTACGCGCCCAAGTTGCTGGCGGTGCGCAACATCCTCAACGATCCGGCCAAGTTCGGGGTGCGCCTGGACAAATTCCCCAACAAGCCTTATTTCGTCGCGGTTTCCACCGGCAAGCACATGAATATCGACATCGCCGCCAAGCTGGCCGGCGTGTCCATCGGGGAATTCAAAGAACTGAACCCGGCCTTCAACCTGCCGGTATACGCGCACAAAAACGGCCGCCAGATGCTGATCCCGGCGGCCAAGGCCGACAAGTTCCAAGCCAATCTGGCCAAGTGGGACAAGCCGCTGCTCACTTGGGAAGTCTACACTCCGCCCGCGGACGCCAACGTCAGCCTGATCGCCAGCGAGCACGGCATGAGCGCCGGCCAATTGATGAGCGCCAACAATCTGAGCAGCAGCTCGCTCAAGGCCGGCCAGCCGGTGCTGGTGGCGATGAGCAAGGATCAGCGCGACATCCGTCCGCTGGACGCCACCGACACCGCCTTGCCGGAAAGCGGCGACAGCGCCACCCTGTTGGCGCAGGCGGAAACGCCGCGCGCCGCGCCGGCGGTGATGGTCGCCTCGGCCCAAGCCGTCCCGCAAGCCACCCCCGTCGCTCAGGTTCAGACGCCGCCGGCCGCCGGCCAGCCCGCTCCCGCCCTGGCGGCAGCGCCGGAAGCCCCGCCGGCCCCGGCCAAAACCGTCCTCGTGGCGGCCGCGACAACGGCCACGGCCGACGCCGACGGCAATTACACCGTGGCCGCGGGAGACACCCTGTACAGCGTCGCCCGTCGCTTCAACCTTAGTCTGGACGATTTGAAAACGGCCAATCAGTTGGACTCCAACACCGTTCTGGTCGGCCAGGTGCTCAACGTCAACAAAACCCTGGACAAGAGCGTGACCCTGCTGGCGGACAGCCGCGCCAGCCAGGCTCAGCAAGACGCCTTGCTGAAAGTCAGCGGCCTGCAGATCAACCAGCGCGCCACCGGCAGCGTGCCGGCGGAATACGTGGTGCAGCGCGGCGACACCCTATTCAGCATCGCCCGCCGCTTCGGCGTCAATCACAACGACATCCAGCGCTGGAACGATTCCCGCCAGTTGACCCGGCTGCAGCCGGGCCAGAAAGTGCGCATCCAGGGCCTGTAAGGACTTGGGCCGCAAAAAAAAGCCAGGGCGAGCCCTGGCTTTTTTCATGTCCACTGCTAACGGCTGCGCCCCTGGCTGGCGCTGCTCAGCCAGTGCCACACCATCAGCAGCACCCCGCGGCTGGGCGGCGGCACCTGCATCAGGCTGGGCAGCAGCAGCGCCAAATCCTCGCGCAAATGCTCGGCGACCAGATTGAACTCCGCAGTCAGCCAGTGGCAATACGAAGGCTTGTCCAGCGCCAGCGGACTGACCGCCTCGCTCAGCACCTCCGCCAACATCGCCGGCTGATTGAAGCGCATGCCGTGAGCGGCGCGCATCAGCGTGCGCACGATGGCGCGGCGCTGCTCGGCGCCGTCGCTCAGGGCCGGCGTGTTCTGGGCCACCTCGCCCATACGGTCCAGCAAGCTGCACAGCGCGCGCTGACGCCGCTGGATGGCGTCGAAACCCGCCGCGGGCAGGCCGGACTCCTGCACCGCCGCCGCCACCAAGGCCCGCATCCGGATCAAGCGGCTGTTGAAACGCTCCAGCGCCAAGCCGGCGTCCACCTCGCGCCGCCGCGCGATCTTGCTGTACAGGGTGGCCGCTTCGCGCAAATTGTCCGCCAGCAAAAAACGCCAGCTGTCTATCGCCCGCAAAGGAAACAGACCCGCGGCCACCAAGCCCAGCAGAGAACCGGCCAGCACATTGAAGCCGCGCCACAGCGCGGCCTCCACCGGCTCGTTGCCCAGGCCGGCGACAATCACCATGGTCAGCCCCACCAGCAGCGCCAGATACTCGCCCTTGCCCAGCGCGAACCAGGCGCTGAGCATCACCAGCGCCGTCATCCACAGATAGCAGGACAGCGGCGAATGGCGGTACAAGGCCATGGCCACCAGGCCGGCCGCCGCCCCCAGCAAAGAGCCGCCCATGCGCTGCAAGGCCTTGCGCCTTACCCCGCCCCAGTGCGGCACGCTGCCCAGCACGATCAGAATGGTCACCAGCATCCAGCTGCCATGCGGTATCTCGAACAGCAGGTTCAAGGCCAAACCCACCAAAAACGCCGCGGCCACCCGCAGCACATGCGCCTGCCGGGCGTACAGGTTCAGATAATACGGCGTCAGCAGAATGCGCCAGGAGCGCCAGCGGCTGCCTTCCATCTCTCACTCCATCGTCTTGCTGTCCAGCCAGATCGTCACCGGACCATCGTTGACCAGCGCCACCTGCATGTCCGCGCCAAACACCCCGGTGGGCACCGGCTTGCCCAAGGTCTGCGCCATCGAGGCGACAAATTGATCGAACAGGGGGCTGGAGCGCTCCGGCCGCGCCGCGCGCGAATACGACGGTCGATTGCCCTTCTTGGTGCTGGCGAACAGGGTGAACTGGCTGACCGCCAACACCTCGCCGCCGCAATCCAGCACCGAGCGGTTCATCACGCCAGCCTCGTCGTTGAAGATCCGCAGTTGGCTGAGCTTGCGCGTCAGCCAGGCGATATCCTCCGCCCCGTCTTCCTCCTCAATGCCCACCAGCAACAGCAGGCCGGGGCCGATCTCCCCGGTCACGCGCCCTTCCACCGTCACCGACGCCTGCCTCGCCCTTTGCACCAATACCCTCATGCCCTCTCCTTGCCAGACCATCATAGATTCAAATCCCGGCCTGCATTCTAGAGCCAAGCGCGCCGCCGGTCACGACGACGGGCCAAGCCCGGCGCAGTCCAGTACAATGACGGCTGCTCAATAAGGATTCGCCTCATGCTGATGGTCATCTCCCCAGCCAAGACGCTGGACTTCGACACCCCCGCCGCCACCGATCACTACACCCAGCCGGACTTTCTGCATCACAGCGCCGAACTGATTCAGGTGCTGCGCGCCAAGAGCCCGCTGGAAATCGGCAAGCTGATGAGCATCAGCGACGCGCTGGCCCAATTGAACGTGGGCCGCTACCACGACTGGCAAGCGCCGTTCAGCCCGGCCAACGCCAAACAGGCGGTGCTGGCCTTCAAGGGCGACGTCTACGAAGGCCTGAACGCCGCCAGCCTGGAGCCGGGGCAGATGAGCTATCTGCAAAACCATTTGCGCATCCTGTCCGGCCTCTACGGCGCGCTGCGGCCGCTGGACCTGATGCAGCCCTACCGGCTGGAGATGGGCACCCGCCTGAGCAACCCGCGCGGCAAAAACCTGTACGAGTTCTGGGGCGACACCGTCACCCACGCGCTGAATGCAGTGCTGGAGCAAAGAAAAGACCCGGTGCTGGTGAACCTGGCCTCGGAGGAATACTTCAAGGCGGTGAAGCCGGCCAAGCTCAACGGCAGCCTGATCACCCCGGTGTTCCAGGACCGCAAGAACGGCCAGTACAAAATCATCAGCTTCTACGCCAAGCGCGCGCGCGGCATGATGGCGCGCTGGGCCGCGCTGCATCAGGTCAGCCAGCCGGAGCAGCTCAAGCACTTCGACAGCGCCGGTTACGCCTTCGATGCGGCGGCCTCCAGCGAGCTCAACTGGGTGTTCCGCCGCGACCTGCCCTAAGAACCTCTGAAAGTCTGCTGCGCTTCAGCGATACGGCGTTGAAAAACCCTTCGAAATGCTCATGTACCCCCGTACATTCCGCTTTCTCAGCCTCAACGCCTTGTCTCGCTCTGGCTCGCGAAATCGTAAACAGACACGCTAAGACCCGCTAACAGCATCCCTGACCCTGCGTTGCGCCTTCTTGTCGTAGGACTTACTGCCTGCGTCGGCGCGCCTTGGCTCAGCTTCTCTGCGCAGTTTTCTTAGCAGCCCCAACTAGGCGGAGACGGCGTTGACCAGCGCCTCTCCCCGCTCGAAAGCGCCGGCATTGCCCAAGGTGGTGTCGGCGATATTCATCAGCGCCTCGCGCGTCAGAAAGCCTTGGTGCGAAGTCACCAGCACATTGGGAAAAGTCAGCAGCCGCGCCAGCTGATCGTCCTGCAGCCCGCTTTCCGACAGGTTCTCGAAAAACACGCCCTCTTCCATCTCGTACACGTCCAGGCCCACGCCGGACAAGCGCCCGGCCTTCAAGGCCTCCAGCAAGGCAGCGGTATCGATCAGGCCGCCGCGGCTGGTATTGATCAAGACCGCGCCCGGCTTCATCCGCGCCAGCGTCTCACGATTGACCACATGCCGGCTCTCCGCCGTCAGCGGCAGATGCAGGCTGATCACGTCCGCCTGCCGCCAGACCTCCTCCAAGGACACGAACTCGCAGCCCAGGCTCGCCGCCAGCTCGGCGTTGGGATACAGATCGTAAGCCAGCACCCGCATGCCGAAGCCGCGTGCGATGGACATCGTGGCCTGGCCGATGCGGCCGGCGCCCAACACGCCCATAGTCTTGCCGTGCAAATCGAAACCCACCAGTCCGTCCAAGGAAAAATCCATCTCCCGCACCCGGGTATAGGACTTGTGGATGCGGCGCACCACCGCCAGCAGCAAGGCAAAGGCGTGCTCGGCCACCGCGTGCGGCGAATAGGCCGGCACCCGGGTCACCGCGATGCCGTGCTGGCGGCAGGCCGCCAGATCCACGCCGTTGTAGCCGGCGCAGCGCAAGGTCACCAGCTTCACCCCCGCTGCCGCCAGCTTGGCCACCACCGCCGCGTCCAGCCTGTCGTTGACGAAGGGGCAGACCGCGTCCACGTCCTGAACCAGGCCCACGGTGTCCAGGTTCAGGCGCGGTTCGAAAAACTGCAATTGATGATGGTGGCTTTGATTGGCGGCCTCCAGCGCGTGGCGGTCGTAATTCTTGGCGTCGAAAACGGCAATGCGCATGCTGCGGCTCCTGAATGCGGATGGATGAGACCACTATAAAGCAGCTCTTCTCCCAACTAAAAGCCTAGCGTGCAAGCAACTCCGGCCCTCACGGGCGGGAACGGAAATGCAAAAAACCCGAAGCCGTTTGGCTTCGGGTTTTTTAACTTGGTTGCGGGGGCAGGATTTGAACCTACGACCTTCGGGTTATGAGCCCGACGAGCTACCAGACTGCTCCACCCCGCGTCTGATCTGTCTGCTGCGTTTCGTGCAGAGGAGCGAACTATACCCCGCCCCGTTTTTCTGGTCAAGCGTTTTGGGAAAAAAGATTTTTGATGCGGGGAAAGTTCGCACCAAGACGATTCATACTTGTTAACAGTTGATCTTTACTACCACACACCTGATCAACAAAGACCGTCTAAAGTGAACTCAAGGTCAGCGCAGTCGTTCTCCCCGAGCGATTGCGGCCCGAGAAGTCAGCCGCCTGTCTGCCAACAGGCGCTGCCGATGCGGGCGCGATCTTGTGCATTTTGGAAGACATTGCCGCTGCGGTTTCGACTGCCAGCGAAGCCGCAAAACAAGCAGCCGTGTCTTTCCTCCTAAGTGTTCATCACGGAACTTCAGGGCCGCTTTTGCGGCCCTTTTTTTTGTCTATTCGCCCGCGATCTGCTTCAAAGCGCGGCCATGGCCACGGCGGCTTCGCGGCGCATCTTCCGCCTATACAGCAAGGTCATCAGGCACAGCCCGCCCATCACGCCGTAGCTGATGAAGGGCGCCACCAGCAGAAAACGCTCCACCGGCCAGGTCCAGGCCAGATAAGCGCGCCCGCCCGCCTCCAGGCTCAAGCCCAAGCCCCACCACAGCGTCATCCGCTGGATAGCGCGCCTGAAGCCATCCGCGCGCCATAGTTGTTCGAACCGTTCCCTCCCCTGCTCCGATTCCCGCGCCAAGGTCGCCCGCGCCAGATAGAACACCAGCGGCCGGCGCAGCGCCAGGGACAGCAGAAAGCCGCAGCCGATCAAACCGGTGATCAGGGACTCGCGCAGCAACAGCAGGCGCGCGTCGCCGCCCAGCAGCATGGCCAGCAAGGACAAGCCTATGCCCAACAACACCAGCAGGCTCAAAGCGTCCACGCGCCGGAAGCGCAACAGCTCGATCACGCTCCACAGCACCGGCGGCAAGGCGGAAAACATCAGCGCCCCGGCTTCGCCCCAGCGCGGCTCGCCATAGCGGTAGCACAACCAGGGCAGCAGGAAATTGACGATGATTTCCAGTATCAGTTTTGCGCGTTTCGGCACGGCGCCTCCGCCTTCAAATGCAAAAAGCATGAACAATTTGCATCGAAACGTCAACTGCCTGACTTGAATTTTTCGCAGGGGGAGAAAAAGGACGGGCCAAAAACAAAGCCCCGCATTTTGCGGGGCTTCATCTGTAATCTGCGCAATGGAATGGACAAACGCAGGGGAGTGGCATCAGGCGGCCGCCTGAATGAAGGCGTTGGCGGGATACAAGGCGCTGGCCAAGCCCAAGGCAGACTTGAAAGTCACTTCAAACATCTTGCCAACCTGTCGAATGCTGACCACTTCGTAATGCATGGTAGAGCCGCTGTCCTTGTGCTCAAGGATTTTGTAGCCGGGTTTCAGTTGAGAAATTTTCATGATGGTTCATTCCTTTTTCTTTTTTTTGGGTTGTTCAAAATTCATTTCATCTAGAGACATACCATATTTTCAAAAGTTCCGCCAGCCGGACGAGAATGTTTCGCATTTGGCTTGCAGTGAATGTAACAGCCTCAGATGACAGCCCGGTGAAGGTTTCGGGGCCGCGAAATGACGCGGCCCCTGCATGCCAATATGACAGCAGGGGCCGCGGGACCCAACTAGTAAAAAGAACAGTCAGGATTAGGAACTACCGGCTCAGCCTATGCGCATGCCCGGCTTGGCGCCTTGATCGGCGTCCAGCAGGAACAGGCCTTCGCTGTCGTCCTGGCCGGAAGCGCAGACGATCATGCCCTGCGACACGCCGAAGCGCATCTTGCGCTCGGCCAGATTGGCCACCACCACCACATTGCGGCCCACCAGTTTTTCCGGCTCCTGATAAGCCTTGCGGATGCCGGAGAAGATGTTGCGCTTCTCAAAGCCCATATCCACGGTGAACTGCAGCAGTTTGTCCGAGCCTTCGACGAAGTTGCACTCCAGCACCTTGCCGATGCGCAGGTCCAGCTTGGCGAAGTCGTCGATCTTGATGGTTTCGGCCAGCGGCTCGTATTGAGCGGCGGCCGGGGTGTCTGCGGTGGCTTGCATATTCTGTTTGTTCGCTTCTATCAGTTTGTCGATCAGCACCGGGTCGATGCGCTGCATCAGGTGCTGGTAGGCGTGGATCTTCTTGCCCAGCAGCAGGTTGGCGGCGTCGCTCCAGGCGAGCGGCGCCACGTCGAGGAAGGCTTCCACGCCTTCGGCCAGCTTGGGCAGCACCGGCTTCAGGTAAATGGTGAGCAGGCGGAAGGCGTTGATCAACACAGTGCAGACTTCCTGCAAGCGCGCGTCCTGGCCTTCCTGCTTGGCCAGTTCCCACGGCTTGTTGGCGTCCACGTAGGCGTTGACCACGTCCGCCAGCGCCATCACGTCGCGCAGCGCCTTGGCGTATTCGCGCGCCTCGAAGGCGGCGGCCAGTTCATCGGCAGCGGCCTGCAGCTTGGCGAGGATGTCGCCGTCGCTAACCTGGCTGGCCAGCATGCCGTCAAAGCGCTTGGCGATGAAGCCGGCGGAGCGGCTGGCGATGTTGACGAACTTGCCCACCAGATCGGAATTCACCCGCGCGACGAAGTCGTTCAGGTTCAGATCGATGTCTTCGATGCGGCCGTTCAGTTTGGCGGCGATGTAATAGCGCATCCACTCCGGATTCAGCCCGCAATCCAGATAGCTCTTGGCCTGGATGAAGGTGCCGCGCGACTTGGACATCTTCTGCCCGTCCACGGTGAGGAAGCCGTGGGCGAACACGCCGGTGGGCGCGCGCAGGCCGGAGTAGTTCAGCATCGCCGGCCAGAACAGCGCGTGGAAGTACAGGATGTCCTTGCCGATGAAGTGGTACATCTCGGTACGGCTGTCCTTGCCGAACCACTCGTCGAAATTCAGGCCGCTGCGATCGCACAGGTTCTTGAAGCTGGCCATGTAACCGATGGGCGCGTCCAGCCACACATAGAAGTACTTGCCCGGCGCGCCGGGGATTTCGAAGCCGAAGTACGGCGCGTCGCGGCTGATGTCCCAGTCCTGCAGGCCGCCGGAAATCCACTCGTTCATCTTATTCAGCGATTCCGGCTGCAAATGCGGCTGGGTCGCGCCGTCGGCGCGCACGCTGCTGCCGCCGGTCCATTGCTTGAGGAAGTCGGCGCACTCGCCCAGACGGAAGAAATAGTGCTCGGAGGTTTTCAGCACCGGCTTGGCGCCGGACACCGCCGAGTACGGGTTCTTCAGTTCGGTGGGGTTGTAAGTGGCGCCGCAGACTTCACAGTTGTCGCCGTATTGATCCTTGGCGCTGCACTTGGGGCATTCGCCCTTGACGAAGCGGTCCGGCAGGAACATCTGCTTTTCCGGGTCGAACAGCTGCTCGATGGTGCGGCAGGCGATCTTGTCGTCGGCTTTCAAGGCCAGATACACCTGCTCCGCCAGCGCCTTGTTCTCCGGGCTGTTGGTGCTGTAGTAGTTGTCGTGGCCGATCAGGAAGCCTTGGGAATCCGCCAGGTGCAGTTCGCGCACGCTGTCCACCAACTGCTCCGGGGTGATGCCCTGTTTTTCCGCCGCCAGCATGATGGGGGCGCCGTGGGTGTCGTCGGCGCAGACGTAATAGCATTCGTGGCCGCGCATCTTCTGGAAGCGCACCCAGATATCGGTCTGAATCTGTTCCAGCATGTGACCCAGATGCAGCCCCGCGTTGGCGTAAGGCAGTGCGCTGGTCACCAGAATCTTGCGTTTGCTCATTAGGATTGTTCCAAAGGTGCGATCTGAAACGATCGATTATAGAGGCAGTCGCCCCCGGCGGTCACGACGGATATCCGGGAAACGGCGGCCATCAAGACAAAGCCCGGCCGCGCATGCGGGCCGGGCTGTGCCAGCGGGGCCGGGTTCGGGCTCAGGAAGCCTGATTGGCCAGTTCCGGCTGCTTGGCCTCGGCCTGTTGCGCGCGCTCCAGCATGGCCCCGCGCACGGTGCGGCGCGCCACCTGCACATAGGCCAGCGAGAAGGCCAGCGACAGGCAGGCGAAGCCGAGCATGCCGGCCTGCTGGTAAGCGATGCGGAACAGCTCCACGCCCAGCGCGTAGCCGGCCATGGACAACATGCTCATGCTGGCAGACACCGTGCCCTTGCCGGCGGCGTCGCAGGACATCAGCGCAAAACGGTAGAGCACGCCAAACGCCAGGCCTTCGCCGAAAGCCATCAGCGTCATGCCGGCCACCATGAAGTATTGCGGATGCGCGGACAACAGCACGCCGGACAGCATCAGGCTGAGGCCGATCACGATGGGCCACATGCCGATCAGCGCGGAACGGCCCAGCGGCCAGCGGCCGGCCACCAGCACCAGCGCCAGATTGCCGGCGATCAGGCCGCCGAACACCGGCAGCTGCATCAGGCCGTATTCCAGCGCGCTCATGTGCAGATCATTCACCAGCAGCACCGGCGACATGGCGATCCAGCCCATCAGCGGCAGCGCCAGCAGCGGGATGCACAGCGCGGACAGCACGAAGCGGCCGTTGCCGAACACTTTCAGATAATCGCGGCCCATCTGCGCCAGCGGCAGTTTCTCGTGGCTGGGCTGGGTGGTTTCCGGCATTTTCCAGATCAGGCCCAGCAAGGCCAGGAAGGACAGCGCGGCGATCAGCAGGAAACTGGTGCGCCACGGCGCCAGCTCCATCAGCGCGGCGCCGGCCAGCGGGCCGGCCAGCGGCGCGATCAGCGCCACATTGGCCATCAAGGCGGTGACCTTGACCGCGGCTTTTTCTTCAAAGGCTTCCTGCACCGCGGCGTAACCGACGGCGTTGATGAAGCACAGGCCAATGCCCTGCAGCAGACGCAGTGCGATGAAGGCCTCGATGGAGTTCACCAGATAGGTGGCCAGGCAGGTCACGGTGAAGTAGGCGACGCCGAACAGCAGCACCGGCCGGCGGCCGATGCGGTCGGACAGAGGGCCGGTCAGCCAGGACAGCAGCGCGCCGCCCAGCAGGAAGGCGGTCATGGACGCCGGCACCCAGGAGGCGTCGACCAGGAATTCCCGGGTGACCGCCAACATGGCCGGCTGCACCATGTCGTTGCAGATGTAGACGGCGAATTCGAACAGAACCAGGGCCAGCGGAAACAATAGATTGGAACGGCTAAGCTTTGCGTGTAGAGCGGACATTAGGGAGATGCAGCCTTTCTGAGACCGGCAAGCAGCGCGCTTGCCCATGCGGCCGGACGGACAAGGGCCAAATAAAGCGAAAAAGGGGCGCAATTGTACCTGCAGAAAGCCTGGTGCGCAAAGCAATTTTTGCCACAAACACAATAAAAACAGCAATTTGCAACCCAAACACCCCACACCCCGCCAAGCAAAGACGAGACGAGCGCGCAGGCGCCGGCCAAGCCATCGTCGATCGCTCCGGCTCGGCGCCACGGCGCGATTGATAGAAAAACAATCAATAAGCTTATGCTTATTAATATGAGTAAAGCGCGGGGAATATCGGTAAAATCGCCGCTTTTCGCCGTATTCCCCCGGCGCGGCCGCGCGGGCTCCCGCCAGCGGCGCCCCACCGGGCGAAGCTTTTTTATCAGGATTCCAAGCTCGTCTGACCTCGCTCAAAATGCCGACGCCGCGCCGTCGCTACGCTGAGCCCAGCTCGCCGCCCCACCCCAAAACCCGCCCCTGCGCTTTGACGCCAAGCCGGCCCGGGCGGCCAGCGGAACCTGACGACAAAACCAATAGATTAAGGGGTTTCCCATGACCTTGACCGTCATCGCCACGCTAGCCGTCACGCTGGCCTTGTTGGCGCTGCTGTGGCAGCAGCAACGCACTCACGTATCCTTCACCAAGCGGGTCTTCACCGGCCTGGCGCTGGGCGTCGCCTTCGGCGCCGCGCTGCAATGGCTGGCCCAACCCGGCTCGCCTGCGCTGGCCGCCTGCCTGGAACTGTGCGAAATCATCGGCTCCGGCTACGTCAAGCTGCTGCAGATGATCGTGATCCCGCTAATCATGGTGTCCATCATCGCCGCGCTGTTGAAGCTGGAAGGCGGCTCCTCGCTGGGCAAGATCAGCGCCGCCACCCTGGGCGTGCTCTTGTTCACCACCATGCTCGCCGCCGGCGCCGGCATTCTGATGGCCAATCTGTTCGGCCTCAGCGCCGAGGGTCTGACCGCCGGCGCCGCCGAGGTGGCGCGCGGCGAATCGCTGGTGAAGAACCTGAGCACGGTGGAGGACTTGTCCTTCAGCAAGCTGGTGCTGGACTTCCTGCCGGCCAACCCCTTCCTGGACATGACCGGCGCGCGCAAGACCTCCACCATCGCGGTGGTGATCTTCTCGGTGCTGATCGGCCTGTCCGCCACCGGCATCGCCCGCAAAAAACCCGAGCTGTTCGCCAGCTTCAGCCATTTCATCGCCGTGGCCCAGGCCATCGTGATGCGCATGGTGACCCTGGTGCTGCGCCTGACCCCTTACGGCGTATTCGCGCTGATGACCAAGGTGGTGTCCGGTTCCAGCTGGGCCGACATCGTCAACCTGATCAACTTCGTGCTGGCTTCCTACGGCGCGATGCTGCTGATGTTCGCCGTGCACCTGCTGCTGGTGGGCCTGGCCGGCGTCAATCCGCTGCGCTGGACTAAAAAAGTGATCCCGGTGCTGACCTTCGCCTTCACCTCGCGCACCAGCGCCGGCTCCATCCCGATGAACGTGGCCACCCAGAACAAGCTGCTGGGCATTCCGGACGGCATCGCCAACTTCGCGGCCTCCTTCGGCGCCACCATCGGTCAGAACGGCTGCGCCGGCATCTACCCGGCCATGCTGGCGGTGATGATCGCCCCCACCGTGGGCGTCAATCCGATGGATCTGCACTTCATCGTGCCGCTAATCGCCATCATCACCATCAGTTCCTTCGGCGTGGCCGGCGTTGGCGGCGGCGCCACCTTCGCCGCGCTGATCGTGCTGTCCGCGCTGGACTTCCCGGTGGCGCTGGCCGGCCTGCTGATCTCGATCGAACCCTTGATCGACATGGGCCGCACCGCGCTCAATGTCAGCGGCTCCATCACCGCCGGCACCGTGACCAGCCGCCTGCTGGGCCAGACCGATATGCAGGTGTTCAATAGCGACCGCGAGATCAATCTGGACGAAGAAATGGCTTAACAAGCTGCGCGAGACTCCGCCTTGAAAACCGCCTGGGAATGCCTATTTACAACCTGTAAATCCAGCATACCAGGCGGTTTTTCCATTAAAGCCGCCAACTGCCCCACAATGCGGCACAGCAACAACCCGGACGGGAACACACTATGAAAATCGTCATCATCGGCGGCGAAGCCGCCGGCATGAGCGCGGCGGCCAAGGCCCGCCGCAGCGCGCCGCAAGCCGAAATCGACGTCTACGAGATGTCCGAGGTCATTTCCTTCGGCGCTTGCGGCCTGCCCTACTTCGTCGGCGGCGAGTTCGACGAGCCCGGCTATATGGCCGAATTCAGCGTGGAAGACTTCGCCAAGCGCAATATCCGCGTGCACACCGGCCACCAGGCGCTGAGCATAGACCCCGCCTCCAAGCGGGTGCGCGTGCGCCGGCTGGCGGACGGCGAAGCCTTCGACGCCGCTTACGACAAACTGATGATCGCCACCGGCGCCAGCGAAATCCGCCCGCCGCTGCCGGGCCTGGACTTGCCGGGCGTGCATACGCTGCGGGTGATGGAAGACGGCCTGGCGCTGCGCGCGGCCGCAGCCCGCGAGGAAGTGCGCGAAGTCGCCATCATCGGCGCCGGCTTCATCGGCCTGGAGTTGGCCGAAGCCATGGTCCGCCTGGGCAAGCGCGTGCGGCTGATCCAGCTGGCGGAACGGGTGATGCCGGACGCCTTCGACGCTGAAATCACCGGCCTGATGGAGCAGGAGCTGCGCGAACACGGCGTGGCCTTGCACCTGTCCGAGGCCGTCACCGCGCTGCGCGGCGACGGCGACGGCGCGGTGCAAAGCGTGCTCACCGAGCGCGGCGAATACCCGGCCGACCTGGTGGTGCTGAGCATAGGCATACGCCCCAACTCCGCCTTTGCCGCCGACGCCGGCCTGCAGCGCCTGGGCAACGGCGCCATCGTGGTCAACGCCTACGGCGAAACCAGCCTGCCGGACATCTACGCCGCCGGCGACTGCGCCGCCGCGCCGCATCAGCTCACCGGCCAACCGGTCTACGTGGCGCTGGCCACCGGGGCCAACAAGCTGGGCCGGCTGGTGGGCGAGAACCTGGCCGGCGGCCGCCAGGCCTACCCGGGCACCCTGGGCTCCGCCGCGGTGCGGGTGCTGTCGCTGGACGCCGCGCGCACCGGCCTGTCCGAAGCCCAGGCGCGCGCCGCCGGCTTTGATTGCCAAAGCGTGCTGGTCAAGGACAAGAACCACACCAACTACGTGCCGGGCCAGGCGGAAGTCCACGTCAAACTCTGCTACGAAACCGGCAGCCGGCGGCTGCTGGGCGCGCAGATGATAGGCCGCAACGGCGATGTGGTGCATCGGCTGGACGCGCTGGCGGTGGCCATCGCCAAGGGCGTCAGCGCGCGCGAACTGGGCATGATGGACTTCTGCTACGCGCCGCCCTTCGCCCGCACCTGGGACGTGCTCAACGTCGCCGGCAACGTGGTCAAATAAGCCAGGCCGACAGCCCCCGCCCGCCCGCGCCGATGCCAGCGCGGGCAAGTTGGGGTAAACTGCCGGACAGCCAAAGATTCAACGGATGTCCTCCCCATGCTCTCCAAGCTCACCCGCCTTTTCCAGTCCTCACCGGGAACCGAAAACAGCATGTCACTCAGCGATGCTCAAGTGCTGGAAGCCGTGTCCAGCCTGATCGACGACAACACCGGCAAACCCTTCGTCGCCGCCAAGGCGGTGAAAAACATCAAGATCAGCGACGCCGAACTGTCGCTGGACGTGGTGTTGGCCTATCCGGCCAACAGCCAGCACGAACCGGTTCGCCTGCGCTTTGAAGCCGCGCTGGCGCCGCTGGCCGAGCAACGCAAACTCAGCGTGCGCGTGGGCAGCCTGATCACCAGCCACTCCGCCCAGCGCGGCGTGCCGCTGCTCTCCGGCGTCAAGAACGTGATCGCCGTCGCCTCCGGCAAAGGCGGGGTGGGCAAATCCACCACCGCGGCCAACCTGGCGCTGGCGCTGTCCGCGGAAGGCGCGCGCGTCGGCATCCTGGACGCCGACATCTACGGCCCGTCCCAGCCGCTGATGATGGGCTTGCAGGGCCAGCGTCCGGAAACCCCGGACGGCAAAAGCCTGAAGCCGCTGGAAAGCCACGGCGTGCAAACCATGTCCATCGGCTATCTGGTGGACGCGGACCAGGCCATGGTCTGGCGCGGCCCCATGGTCAGCCAGGCGCTGCAACAGCTGCTCAACGACACCCGCTGGGACAATCTGGACTATCTGGTGATCGACATGCCGCCGGGCACCGGCGACATCCAGCTGACGCTGTCTCAAAAAGTGCCGGTCACCGGCGCCGTCATCGTCACCACCCCGCAAGACATCGCGCTGCTGGACGCGCGCAAGGGCGTCACCATGTTCCAGAAAGTGGGCATCCCCATCCTGGGCATGGTGGAGAACATGGCCATCCACGTCTGCTCCCACTGCGGCCACGCCGAACACATCTTCGGCGAAGGCGGCGCGGCGCGGATGGCGGCGGACTTCGGCGTGGACGTGCTGGGCTCCCTGCCGCTGGACATGGGCATCCGCCTGGCGGCGGACGGCGGCACCCCCACGGTGGCGGCCGACCCGGATGGCAAGGTGGCGGAACTGTACAAGGCCATCGCCCGCAAAGTGGCGGTGAAGGTGGGCGAGAAAGCCCAGGACTTCTCCGGCAAATTCCCTAAGATCGTCATCCAGAACAACTGACAAACGCATCATGATCGCGATGTTCGACTCCGGCCTCGGCGGCCTTTCGGTATGGAAGGCCGTCCGCGCCGCGCTGCCCGGCTGGGGCATCACCTATCTGGCCGATCAGGCCTACTGCCCCTACGGCCAACGCAGCCACAGCGACATCGCCGAGCGCAGCGTCAGAATGGGCCGCTATCTGCAAGAACAAGGCGCCACCCTGCTGGTGGTGGCCTGCAACACCGCCACCACCGCCGGCATCGCCGCCATGCGCCGCGAGCTTTCCATCCCGCTGGTGGGCATAGAGCCGGCGATCAAGCCGGCGGCGGCCATGAGCCGCACCGGCCGCATCGCCGTGCTGGCCACCCAGGCCACGCTGCAAAGCGAGCGGGTGCGCAAACTGCTGGACACCCACGCCGGCCACGTTGAAGTGCTGCGCCGCGTGGGCGCGGGCTGGGTGGAGCAAGTGGAGGCCGGCGAGCTGGACAGCCCGCGCACGCGCGAACTGGTGGCGGCCGTAGTGCGGCCGCTACTTGACGAGCGCATCGACCACATTGCGCTGGGCTGCACCCATTACCCGTTTCTGGAGCCGCTGATCCGCGAACTGACCGGCGACGGCATCGCCTTGTACGACCCGGCCGAGGCCATCGCCCGGCGCGTGGCCTCCTTGCTGCCGGACGCCGCGCCCGCCGTCGCCCCGGCCTACCGCTTCATCACCACCGACGCCGACAGTGCCGGCATGCGCCGCATCCTGCCGCTGCTGATAGGCGCCGACCACCCGGTTGAATCCCTGCCTCTGGAGCAAGCCCAATGATTCCACGTCTATCGCGCCTGTTGGCGCTGGCCTGTCTGATCGCCGCCCCCGCCGCCTGGGCCTTGCCGCAATGCTCGCTGGTGGCGGTCCAAGTCAATCAGCAAGCCGGCAACAAGCTCAACCAGAACGAGTTGAGCGCGGTGCTGAGCCAGTTGGGCAAGAACGGCCAGCTGCCGGCGCAATTCATCAACAAGCGCCAGGCCAAGAACGCCGGCTGGCAGCCCGGCCGCAGCCTGTGGAGCGTGCCCGGCCTCAACGGCAAATCCATAGGCGGCGACCGTTTCGGCAATTACGAAAAACGTCTGCCCAAGGGGCAATGGCAGGAAGCCGATCTGAACTATAAAGGGGGCAAGCGCGGCGCTTACCGCATCGTGTTCTCCGGTTCCGGCCAGCGTTTCGTCACCGTAGATCACTACAACCGCTTCATCGAGGTGCCACCATGCCAGTGAAAGTTTGCGAACTGCACCACATCAAGAGCCTGGACCAGCTGTTTGACGAGCTGAGCCGCCAGTTGCTCCTGCCGGCCCACTTCGGCCGCAATCTGGACGCGCTGTACGACAGCCTGGCCAAAGACGTGACGGGCCCCTTCGAGATCGTCTGGCGCGAAACCGAGGAAGCGCGCAAGGCGCTGGGCGTGGACCTTTACGCCACCATTCTGGAAATTCTGGAAACCGTGGCCGAGGAACGCGGCGACGTCACGCTGGACATCCACCACTGAAACACCGGGCCGCCGCAGCAAGGCGCCGGGGCGGCCCTTCATCCCGATGGCAAGTTCATCATCATTCGTTTCCGCAACACACACTCCGCTGCGAAATTCAAGACTCGAAATACAACAAAGACAAGCGTTCGCTAATTCACTATAATCCCACCCCTAAATAGGTCAACAACTGTCCTACAACTGGCAGCAATGCCAATAAAATCAAACAACAATAACGTAGGCAGGCCACTACATCGGCAACCTTGACACACACGAAGCGGCTGCTCCCTCCACCGGACCGGCGCCGGCATTGTTTCATTGCGAACTTGCCGTGTTGTTATCAAAACGCTCTCAAATACAGGTAGGAACTTCTCAATGCAGTCGAAAAAACTCACAGGGCTGATCCTCATCGGCCTGGTGCTGGGCATCATCACCGGCTATCTCTATCGCGAGAACGCCGCCAGCGAAGCCGACATCAAAGCCTTCGCCAGCAATATCTCCATCCTGACCGACATCTTCCTGCGCCTGATCAAGATGATCATCGCGCCCTTGGTCGTGTCCACCCTGATCGTTGGCATCGCCAAGATGGGCGACGCCAAGACCGTGGGCCGCATCGGCGGCAAGACCATGCTCTGGTTCATCAGCGCGTCCTTGATGTCCCTGACCCTGGGCCTGATCATGGTCAACCTGCTCAAGCCGGGCTTGGCGCTCAACCTGCCGCTGCCGGACACCCACGCCACCAGCGGCATCCAGGCCGGCGCGCTGTCGGTGAAGGACTTCGTCACCCACGCCATTCCCAAGAGCGTGTTTGAAGCGATGGCCACCAATGAGATTCTGCAGATCGTGGTGTTCTCGGTGTTCTTCGGCTGCGCGATGGCCGCTTTGGGCGACCGCGCCAAGCTGCTGATCGACACCATTGACGTGGTGGCCCACGTGATGCTGAAAGTGACCAGCTACGTGATGCTGTTCGCGCCGCTGGCCGTGTTCGGCGCCATCGCCGCCACCGTGGCCAAGGAAGGCCTGAGCATCCTCGCCACCTACGGCAAGTTCATGGCGGAGTTCTACCTGTCCATCGGCATCCTGTGGGGCCTGCTGATCCTGGCCGGCGCGATGTTCATCGGCCCGCGCGTGCTCAAGCTGATGGGCATGATGCGCGAACCGCTGCTGCTGTCCTTCACCACCGCCAGTTCCGAAGCCGCCTACCCCAAGACCCTGGAACAGCTGGAGCGCTTCGGCTGCTCCAACAAGATCGCCAGCTTCGTGCTGCCGATGGGCTACTCCTTCAACTTGGACGGCTCGATGATGTACTGCACTTTCGCCGTCATCTTCATCGCCCAGGCTTACGGCATCGATCTGACGCTGGCGCAGGAAATCTCCATGCTGCTGATCCTGATGCTCACCTCCAAGGGCATGGCCGGCGTGCCGCGCGCCTCGCTGGTGGTGATCGCCGCCACCCTGGCCCAGTTCAACATTCCGGAAGCCGGCCTGCTGCTCTTGCTGGGCATCGACCACTTCCTGGACATGGGCCGCTCCGCCACCAATGTGGTGGGCAACTCCATCGCCACCGCGGTGGTGGCCAAGTGGGAAGGCGAGCTGAAAAAACACTGAGCATGGTCTGCTCCGTTGAACGCGCCGCCCCTCCGGGCGGCGTTTTTTATGGCTAGCTGCGACAAGGCTATTGACAGGAAATCCCTTGCCCAATAGAATGCCCCACTCTGAGTCGGAGAGGTGGCAGAGTGGTCGAATGTACCTGACTCGAAATCAGGCGTACGTGCGAGCGTACCGAGGGTTCGAATCCCTCCCTCTCCGCCAGACCAAGCAATTAAGCCCTTGAGAAATCAAGGGCTTTTTTGTTTTGTTCTTCCGCTTCTCCCCCGCCCCGTTTGCGCCTACCATTACAGCCTTCCGCACCCGTCCAAGCCGCAGCCGCATGAATCATCTGGTCAACTACGTCAACGCCATCCTGAACGCGCCCTCCCCGCGCCGCGCGCGCCTGGACGGCTCAAGCCGGAACCGTTGGACGGATCAGGGCTATACGGTCGTTGCAGAGCAGTCCACCTATGTTTTCGACGATGGCGCAATGATCCAGCGGACGACGGAACAGGACGATTACCCGGCCGAGGCCGCCTGCGCCGAGTGCTGGATTCGTTACGAAGTCGTCAGCCAGCCGTCCGGCGACGCCATCCAGCCCGGCCATATCAGCTTCAACAACGCCTGCCGCGAAGCTTTCTGGCGGCGCTACTTCTCCCCGGAGCCATCGGCCGCGCCTGCTTGCAGGCCTTGCCCCCCGCCAAAGCCGCTGGCTTGACCCTCCATCCCCAATCAGTAACAATCGCCGCGTGCCGCCTCATTCCGCGGCATTTGGGTGTAGCAGCCTGAAAGCGTCAGACTCGCCACAGACCGGCCCCACCAAGGCAGGCGGTGGCGGGGAGGCGCACGCGTGCGCCTGCCGGTGTGTCTGTGCGGCCGGTCTGCTACCCTCGTCATTCGCCTGCCGTATCCGCGTAGCAGCGCGCGGCAGGCTTCGCACAGGAGTCTTCCGATGACGCACCAAACCCGGCGCTATCGCGCCCTGCTGTCTCCCTCTCTTCCCCTGAATACGCTGCTCTCCGAATTGCGTCCGTTCAACAGCGTGGCGCCGGCCTCGCTGAAACGGCTGGAAAGCCGGCTGTACGCCCGCGAACAAAGCCTGCGCAGCGCCATACGCGATCTGCGCAAGGGCCACGAAAGCCTGCGCGCGGTATTGGCGCTGCTGGAGCAGGCCAAGGAACAGCCCTGCCCCTGCAATGTGCTGCATCTGACGCTGGAGCCGGCGCAGCAGTGGTTGCAACACGGCCTGGACGCGCTGCAGGCGCGGCCTTGAAAGTGTCCGCGCAGGACTGACGCCGCGGCAGCGCGCGCGTAAGGTCACGTCCGGAAACGCGCCGTTTCAATGTTAATACTGTCTTTGGAATGGGCTGCGCGCGCGAGTACACTGCGGGGCCTCGATATCGACGCGGCGGCGCGGCAGACGCGCCGCCGGCGTCGTTCATCAGCCTCTTAACAGCCGAATCGCCAAACCCATGACTCTGCACAAACGAATCGCCTCTCTGCTGCTGGCCTGCGCGCTGGCGCTGCCCGCCGTCGCCCACGCCGCGGATGAAAAACTGATGCTGTCCATCGAAGACGCGCTGAACAGCGATCTGGCCAAGGAAAAGCTGGACCCTAACATCGCCTTCCGCTTTGCCCGCGGCGGCAAAGGCAAGGTGCTGGGCGAATGGGTGAGCAATAAAAAGACCAATAGCTTCGGCAAGGACAACGCCGCCGCCTGCCAGCGCGCCTTCATTTCCGCGCTGCTGGAGTTCCAGGAGCGCGCACGCAAGGAAGGCGGCTCCGCCGTGGTCAATATCCGCAGTTATTACAAGTCTGAGGAGATCAGCAACGCCAAGGAGTATATGTGCGGCAGCGGCTTCTTGATGGCGGGCGTGGCGCTGAAGGCGCAGGTGCTCAAGTAAGTCTGAAGCGGGGCCTCAAAGCCCCGCGCGGGAGAACACCAGACAGGCGTTGGCGCCGCCGAAACCAAAGCTGTTGCACAGCACGCTGTCCAACTGGGCCGGCCGAGCGTGCCGAACAAACGGCAGGCCGGCCAGGCAATCGTCCAGCTCGCCGTATTGCGGCGAGGCGGCGACAAAACCGTGGCGCATCATCTGCAAGCTGAAGATGGCTTCCATTGCGCCGGCCGCCGCGATCGCGTGGCCGGTCAGGCCCTTGGTGGAGGAGAAGGCGGGCACGGCCTCGGCGCCGAACACGGCCCGGACGGCCTCGATTTCGACGCGGTCCCCTTGTGGCGTGCCGGTGGCGTGGGTATTGATGTAGTCCACCCGTTCCAGACCGGCGTCCGCCAGCGCCAGCCGCATGCAGCGCTCTGCGCCCGCGCCGCTGGGTGCCACCATGCTGTGTCCGTCGCTGCAGGCGGCGTAACCGGACAGTTCGGCAATGATGGGGGCTTTGCGCGCCAGCGCGTGTTCCAGCGCCTCCAACACCAGCACGCCCGCGCCGCCGGCGATGACGAAGCCGTCGCGGTCCGCGTGATAAGGACGAGACGCGGTGTCCGGCGTCGACGCGTCGCCGTCGGCCAGCACGCCCATCACGTCGAACAGCACCGCGGATTGCCAGCTCACTTCCTCCGCTCCGCCCGCCAGCATCACATCCTGTTTGCCGAACTGAATCTGTTCGAAAGCGTAGCCGATGGCGTGCGCGGAGGTGGCGCAGGCGGAGGTCACGCCCAGGCTGAGCCCCTGGACGCCCAGATGGGTGGCCAGATTGGCGGATACGGTGTTGCCCATGATCTGCGGCACGTAATAAGGCGTCAGCCGGTGAATGCCGCGGCTGGCCAGAATCGCCATCGCCTCGCTCAGCTTGGCCGTGGAGCCCACGCCGGAACCGACGACCAGGCCGGTGCGCGGGTGTTGCAGGACGGAAGCCGGCAGCCGCGCATGAGCAATCGCCTGCTGGGCGGCGTGCCAGCCGTACAGGGCCGCGTCCGCCATGAAGCGTTGCAGCTTGCGCGGCGGCAAGGCGATGTCGTCGCGGCGCGGCGCGCCGGCCGCCCGGCTGTTCATGCCGAGCTCGGCGAAATCCGGCCGCGCGGCGACGCCGCTGCGGCCGTTGCGCAAGGCCGTCAGCGCCGTTGCCTCATCGTTGCCGATGGGGCTGGCCAGACCATAGCCGCTGACGACGACGCGACGCTTCATGCTCAAGGCGCGATCTGGTTGGCCGACGCCTGGATCTCTTGCACCATGATGGAGACCCAGCGGTTGTAGTTGGGGTGGATCAGCACGGTGCCTACCGGCGCTTTTTCCGCCGCGCCGCTATAGTTTTTGTTCTCGCTCTTGGTTTCCACGTTCAGGTTGTTGGCGGACAGGTATTTGACGCTGTAGCGGTCCGCGCCGTAGCTGATGGCCACCTTGGCCTGATGCTTGCCGCGCACGTCCAGGCTGGCCAGCAGCTTGCCTTCGCCGTCGGCCACCACCACCCAGCCCTTGCTGCCGGCGCCGGCGATGATGGCGCGACGCAACATGTCCGCGGTCATCGGCTTGCCGTCCATGCGCGCCACCAGTTGGTCGGTCACGTCGCGCACCGGCACGCTGGCCGGCGCGGCCTGCGCCGAAACGGCGGTCATCGCCAAAAGCAGGGCTGCAATATAAGCGCGTAGTTGACGCATGTTTTCTCTCCTGGCCGCTTTAACCGGCCTGTTTCAAAATCAGGGATGTGTTGATGCCGCCGAAGGCGAAGTTGTTGCTCATCGCATATTCGACATCGGCCCGGCGGATGGCCCCGGTCAGGTAGTCCAGTTCGCCGCAAGCGGGGTCCACCCGGTCCAGGTTCAGTGTGGGCGCCAGCCAGCCTTCACGCAGCATTTCCACCGTCAACCACACTTCCAGCGCGCCGCAGGCTCCCAGGGTGTGGCCGAAATAGCTTTTCAGCGAGCTGATCGGCGCCCGCCCCAGCACGGCGGCGGTGGCCTGGGTTTCCGCGATGTCGCCGCGGTCGGTGGCAGTGCCGTGGGCGTTGACGTAGCCTATCGCGCCGGCGGACAGGCCGGCGTCGTCCAGCGCCAGCCGCATCGCGCGCGCCATGGTCGGCGCTTCCGGCTGGGTGATGTGGCTGCCGTCGGAATTGGTGCCGAAGCCGCAGATTTCGGCATAGATGGCGGCGCCGCGCGCCAGCGCGTGCTCGCGTTCCTCCAGCACCAGGGTGCAAGCGCCCTCGCCCACCACCAGGCCGTCTCGGTCGCGGTCGAAGGGCCGCGGCGTATGCGCCGGCTCGTCGTTGCGCTGGCTGGTGGCGTACAAGGTGTCGAACACCGCCGCGCCGCCGGCCGACATTTCCTCCGCGCCGCCGGCTATCATCATGTCGCAGCGGCCGAAACGTATGGTTTCATAGGCGTAGCCCAGGGCCTGGCTGCCGGAAGTACAGGCGCTGGCAGTGGGAATCACCCGCCCGGTCAGACCGAAGTACAAGCCGATATTGACCGCGGCGGTGTGGCTCATCATCTGGATGTAGCTGGTGGAGGTGACGCCGGCCATGGAGCCGGTGGCCAACATCTGGCCGAAGGCCTGTATCGGCGCCACGCTGCCGGACGAGGAGCCGTAGGCCACGCCCATGCGGCCGTCCTTGATGCAGGGGTCTTGCAGCAGGCCGGCGTCCAGCAGGGCGCGTTCGGTGGCGCACACCGCCATTTGCGCCACTCGTCCCATCGCGCGGGACATCTTGCGCGGATAGTGGGCCGGCAGCGCGAAGTCGTCCACCGGCGCGCCCAGGCGGGTGTTCAAATCCGGAAAGCCGTCCCACTCCGGCATGGCGCGCACGCCGTTGCGGCCGGCCCGGATCTTGGCCGCGATGGCGGGCCAGTCATGGCCTAGGCTGGTGATGCCCGCCATGCCGGTGATCACGACGCGGCGCATCAGACAATGCCTCCGTTCACGCCTATCACCTGGCGGGTGATGTAGGCGGCGCCGTCGGACATCAGGAAGGCCACCAGGGCGGCCACTTCCTCCGGCCGCCCCACCCGGTTCATCGGCACCATCTTCAGGGCCTCTTCCACCGGAGCGCCCTCCAGGATATCGGTGTCGATCAGGCCCGGTGCCACGCAGTTCACCGTGATCTTGCGGCTGGCCAGCTCCACCGCCAGCGCCTTGGTGGCGCCGATCAGGCCCGCCTTGGCCGCGCTGTAATTCACTTGCCCGCGGTTGCCCATCACGCCGGAGACGGAGGACAGGGTGACGACGCGGCCGCCGCTGCGGGCGCGGACCATGGGCATGATCAGCGGATGGGTCACATTGTAGAAACCGGCCAGCGAGGTGTTCACTACCAGGTCCCAGTCTTCGCCCTCCAGCGCCGGGAAGGCGTTGTCGCGGGTCACGCCCGCGTTCAGCACCACGCCCCAGAACGCGCCGTTGGCGGCGATGTCCGCTTCGATGGCCGCACGCGCGGCCTCGCGGTCGTTGACGTCGAATTGCATCAGCGTCGCCGCCGCGCCCTCCGCGCGGGCGGCCGCTGCCACGGCCTCCGCTTCTTCACGGCGGCTGCGACAGTGGATGGCCACGTCGAAGCCGTCTCTCGCCAGTTGCAAGGCCACTGCCCGGCCTATGCCTCGGCTGGATCCGGTGATCAGGATTCTTTTTTTCATTGTGCGCTGCTTTCCTGCAGAAATAAGGCGAAATCTTCCGGTTCGAACACATTGATGGTGGCCTCGGCCAGCCGGTCTTCGCCGCAGGCGATCTCGCACAGGAAGGACCCCATGCCGGACTCGTCGCGATAGACCGGGCTGGCGGTCACCCGCAGCGGCCGCCCGGCGGCGAACGCCGCGCAGGCCGGCTGGTAACGACGCGTGCCCAACAGCACGCCCTGCTTGACCGGCAGCCCCGCCTGGCGCGCCGTCAGGCCCACCCAGGCGGCCACCGCCTGGGCCATCAGTTCGATGCCGATGTAGGCCGGCATATCGCCGGCGGCGTCCGCGTACCATGCCGCCGCGTCCGGCGTGGCGAGCGCCTCCAGGCCTGCGCTGTCGTAGCGTTGCACCGCCTCCAGCAGCAACATGCCGCCGCGGTGCGGCAAGACTTCGGTGATAGCCGGTAACATCATGCGTGTTCGTTCTCGTCCGTCGCTGTTGCCGCCAGCAACAGCGACACGTTATTGCCGCCAAAGGCGTAAGAGTTGCTCATCACCAGCGGCCGCCCCGCGGGCAGCGCAGCGCCGGCTTGCGTCAGTTTCAGCGCCGGCAGGGCCGGGTCCGCCGCGCCGTCCCAGACATGCGGCGGCAGCCGGCGCCGGCTGTCGCTCAGCACCAGCCAGCCGAAGCCCAGCTCGGTGGCGCCGGCGGCCCCCAGCAGGTGGCCGACCAAGGGCTTGGTGGAACTGGCCGGCACGCCGTCGGGAAACACCCGCCGCATCGCCAGACTTTCCATTTCATCATTCTTGACGGTGGCCGTACCGTGCAGATTCACGTACCCCACCTGGGCCGCCTCCGCGCCGGCCATTCGCAAGGCCCGCCTCATCGCCTCCTCCGCGCCGCGGCCTTCCGGGTGCGGCGACGACATATGCCAGGCGTCGCTGCTTTCGCCGTAGCCCAGCAAGGCCACCGGGCCCGGCTCGCGGCTGGCGATGAACAAGGCGGCGCCCTCGCCGATATTGATGCCGCGGCGTCGCGCGCTCATCGGCTGGCACAAGACGGGACTGACGGACTCCAGGGCGGCGAAGCCCTGCCGGGTCAGCTGGCACAGGCTGTCCGCCCCGCCGCAAATCACCGCGTCGCACAGCCCCTGCGACAATAGCCGCGCTGCGGCGGCCACCGCCTTGGCGCTGGAGGAACAGGCGGTGGAGACCACATAGGCGACGCCGTCCAGCCGCAACAGCTCGGCCAGGAACAAGGCCGGGCTGCCCATTTCCTGCTGTGCGTAATCGTAGCGCTCCGGCCGCGCCTGCCCGGCCGCCTCGGCGGCGACCGCCAGTTCCGTCTCCAGGATGCCCGAGGTGCTGGTGCCCAACACCACTCCGATCCGATGACGCCCGTAACGCGCGGCCAGCGCCTCCACGCGAGCGCGCAAGGGCTCCAGCGCGGCCAGGAGCAGCCGGTTGTTGCGGCTGTCGTAGCGGGCCAACTCAGCCGGGATCTCCGGCAGCGCGCCCGCCACCCGGCCCACCACCGCGCCGGCCTCCTCGCACATGCCGCCGCAGTCGCCGGCCAGCAAGCGCCGGTGGATCTCCGGCAGCTCGCGGCCCAGCGCGTTGATCATCGCCAATTCGTTCAGATAAACCGTCATTGAGCCTCCGCCTCCGGCGCCATCGCCGCCAAGGATTCGATCTCCAGCGTCATGCCCAGCTGCGGCAGCCGGACACGCCGTCCCTTGGGCGTCGGCGCGTCGATCAGCAGGGTTTGGTCGCCGTTCATCAGCCGACGCTGGCCGTCCGCCGCGTGCAGCCACCAGGCGGGCACGCGGCCGAAGCCGTCCAGAACGGCGGCCTCGGGCAGGTGCAGCCATTGCGCCAGGGCCAGCATCGCCGGCCCCTGGTCGCTGACCCGACGGCCGAACGGCGAGCTCGCGCTCCAGCGTCGGCCGTCCCAGCCGGCGCTCAGCAAGGGCTGGCCCAACGGCGACAAGGCCGCCAGCGACAGCCGCTGCCCATCGGCCTCCAGCTGCAGCAAGGACAGTTCGCGAAAACCGCTGCCGCTCGCCGTCACCAACTGGCTGGCGTTATAAGTCTCGGCGGGTTGCCGCAGACAGTAGGCCGGGGTTTGCGGCAGGCGGACGCAATGGCCGCCGCCGGCGCAAGCGGCGAGCAAGAACAGCAAGGGCAGCAGTTTCAACATGACTCGGCCCTTCCCGTGTCCCCGGTCTTGAACAGGGTCACCATAGGCGCCAGCAGCACCGCCAGGCCCACGCCTATCAATTGAGTCAAACCGAAGCTGCTGACTGCGGGGGTGGCGCTCGCGGCCAACAAGCCGAAGGACAGCAAGGTGGTCAAGGCCGACAGCCCCACCGCCAGCAACGCCGCCTGCTGATGATGACGGCGGCCCTCCTCCACGAAGATCGCGTAGTCCACGCCCACGCCCAGCACCATCAGGAAGCCGAGCACGACGAAAAGATTGGCGCTCACGCCCAGCCAGCCCAGCGCGCCCAGGGTGAACAGCACCGCCAGGCTGACCGGAGCGGCCAAGAGCAGCGCGCGCCGCCAGCCGTAACGGCGCTGCATCAGCGCCACGATGGCCAGCAGCGACAACGCGAACATCAGCGTGGAGGCCTCGCGGAACTGGCGGAACAGTTCGGACACGCTGGCGGCCTTGTCCACCAGCGTGACGCCGTCCAGCCCTTGCGCCGCTTGCCGCAAAGCGTCCAGCTTGCGGAAGTCGCCCGGCATCACCGCCATGCGCCAGACGCCGTCGTGCCGCCCCAGCCACAGGTGGCGCAGCGGCGCGGCCAGCGGCTGAGCCAGCAGCGTTTCCGCCGTCAAGGACGGCCCCGGCCGCGCCAGGCCGGCCAGATAGCCGCCGGCGATCTCGTCGCGCACGCCGGCGTCCTGCAGCACTTGCCGACCGGCGCGTCGCATCGCGTCTTGCAGCAGCGCGTGGTCGGCCTGTTGCCGCTCCGGCGGCGGCAGCAAGCTGGACAAGGATTGATAGCCTTGCAGCTGACCGGCGCTCACCAAGGCGTCTAGGCGGCCGTCCAACTGCCGGCCCAGGCGCAGCAAGGCGGCTTCGCTGGGCGCTTCCAGCAGGAAGAACTGGCGGCTATTGCCCTGCCCCGCCAGCTCTCGAATCAAGTGTTCCTGCGCCAGCAGTTCAGCCGAGGGCCGAATCAACTGATGCACATCGTCGTCCGCCTGCAATCGAGCCAGCCCCGGCAGCGACAGCGCGCCCAGCGCCAGCAAGAGCGCGGCCAGGCGGCGGCCACGCATGAATTGGCAGTAACGGCCGAAAGCGCGGCCTATCGGCGGCAGAATGCCCCGCGCCGACGCCGGCGCGGCCTGGCGCACAAAGCAAGGCACGCACCACAGCACGGTCAGATAGGCGCCGACCAGGCCGGCGCTGGAGAAGAAGGCGATCTGGCGCAGCCCCGGAAACGGCAGCAGAGCCAGTGCGCCGTAGCCCAGCAAGGTGGTCAGCAGCCCCATGCGGATGGCCGGATGAATGGCGGCCAGCGCCCGCTCCACGTCCCAATCCGGCCCGTCTTGCAACTGGCTGGCGAACAGATGGGTCGAGTAGTCTATCGCCACGCCGATCAGGCTGGCGCCCATCACCAGGGTCAGCAAGTGCAACTGGCCGTACACCGCCAGGGTGGCGGCCACCGCCGTCAGCGTGCCCGCGGCGATCACCGCGCCGGACAAGGCCAGATGGCGCAGCCGGCGGAACACCAGCAACATCAGGCCGATGACGGCCGCCATCGACACGCTGCCTATCCTGTTCATTTCCGCTTCGGCGCCGCCGCGCGCCTCGCCGGCGAACAGCACCGCGCCGGTGGCGGCCAGCTGGCCGCCGCCGGCGTCCGCCAGCGTGCGCAGTTCCGCCACTTCGCGGCTCAGGACTTGCTGCAGCGCCGGATCGTAAGCGTCGCCGTTCAAGGGCGCGCTCAGCAAGCGCCAGGACACGCCGTCTCGCTCCGTCGCCAGCCAGCCGTCCTTGATCTGCAACGACGACTTGGCCATAGGCAGCGCGGCCAACACATTGCCGAACAGGCCGAAGGGATCCTCCGCCAGCGGCAGGCCGAAAGCGCCCTGTCCCGGCAGGCTCAAGCGGCGCAGCAACAGGGTTTCCAGATACGCTTGCGGGTTTTGCCGCAGCCCCTCGCGGTCGGCGTCGGTCAACAGGCCGTGGCGGTAAGGGGCGTAAGGCCGCAACAGGCGCGCCGGGTCAAGGTCGCCTATTTTCCCTTGCACCGAGCGCAAGGCCGGCAGGGCGCGCAGCCGGGCGGCCGCCTGTTCCGCCAGGCGGCTGGCCTGGGCCGGATCGCGATGCCCCACCATCACCACCAGGCGCTCGCCCGCCTTGGCCGCCAGTTGCGCCAAGGCGCGCTCCACCTCGGGTTGGCGCGCGTCGTCCGGCAGCATCGCCAGCATATTGGTCTGCACCGGCAAGGGCCGCCCCAGATAGGGCAGCAGCGAGGCCAGGCACAGCAGCATCAGCGCCAGCCAGCCATAAAAGCGCTTGCGCATCAACGCCCTCCCAGCAAGCGGCTTTCCTCGGCGCTCAGCGGGCTTTGCGCATCAATCCGGCTGAAGCGGATCTGCGTGCTGTCGCCGCCGGGCTCGGTCAGCGACACGCGTTCCAGCTGCGCGGCGCCGGAAAGCTCCACCACGCCCAGGCCTTTTTGCAAAGGCCCCGGCTTGGGCTTCAGCAACAGGGTCCAGGCGGCGTGACTGCCCTTGGCCTCCACCGCGAAGTGCTGTTGCAGCAAATTCCTGTCCCCGGCCAGCAAGCCGCGGAACAAGCCCTCCACCGAGCCGATGCCGGGGATGTCGCGGCTGGCCCGCTCGCGGCGGCTGCCGTCGGGCAGCAGTTCGCTCACGCCCTTGGGCGTCATTACATAGCCCAGTTGATACGGTTTGACGATGGACCAGATCACGCCGTTTTCACGCGACAGCACCATGCGTCCGGACAGCTGCAGCGGCTTTTTCAAGGCGGCCATCTGCCGGCTCTGCGCAAAATCCGCGTGCAAGACCGAGTTCGCCGCCAGCTTTCTGGAAATCTGGCTCAGCAAATCCTCGGCCTGCGCCAGCGGCGCAAGCCCGGCCAGCAAGAGCGCCAGCAAGCCGCCTGCGCGGCGCGTCCACGGTTTCAACATCGTCATTCCTCGCATGGGATGCCCAGTTTGTTCCACAACACCGCCGGCGTGACGAACTGCAGCGCCATGCCGTCGGCCAGGTCCAAGGCCACTTGTACGGTGTGGCCCTGAGTCAGTTTTTCGCCGCTGAGGGCGTCGCGCAGTTGGTAAACCACCTTGAGGCGGTTTTCGTATTCCGTCAGTTGCGCGCGCGCGATCACCCGCTGCCCGTAGCGGGCCGGGCGCACGTATTTCAGATAGCACTCGGTCACCGGCCAGGCGTAGCCGGAATCGCGCATCTGCGGGTAGTCGTAGTCGAAGCTGCGCAGCAGCGCGGTGCGCGCCAGTTCGAAGTACTTCACGTAATGACCGTGCCAGGCCACGTGCAGCACGTCCACGTCGTGGAAGGGAATCTCGATTTCGATCTCCGCCGCCGGCAAGGACGCGGCCGCTTTAAGGTCCGCCGCCATCAGTACAAGCTCCAGGCGCGTTGCTGAATCCGCTCTATCGCCAGGCGCAGTTCGCCGTCCTGACGGCGGTCCTCGTCCAGGAAGGGGGACAGCGTCTCCAGTTCGGCCACGAAATCGCCCAGCGCCGGCGGCAGCCGGCTGATATCCAGCTCGCCGGATTGCCGCCGCAAGCGCACGCCCTGCGCCGCCGCCAGCGTCAGGCAGGCCGCCACTTGTTCGGTCAGCTGCAACACGCGCAGCGCGTCGCGCGCGGCGATGGTGCCCATGCTGACCTTGTCCTGGTTGTGGCATTCGGTGGAGCGGGAGAACACCGAGGCCGGCATGGTCAGCTTCAAGGCTTCCGCCGCGCAGGCCGAGGCGGTGATCTGCACCGCCTTGAAGCCGTGGTTGATCGCCGCCCGTTCGCCGCGCGATCCGGACAGATTCTGCGGCAGGCCGTGGTTGTAGCGGGTGTCCACCAGCAGCGCCAGTTGCCGGTCCATCAGGTCGGCCAGATTGGCCACCGCGTTCTTCATGCCGTCCATGGCGAAAGCGATATGGCCGCCGTAGAAATGGCCGCCGTGCAACACCCGCTCCAGGTCCGGATCGATGATGGGGTTGTCGTTGGCGCTGTTCAGTTCGTTCTCGATGTCGCGGCGCAACCAGGGCAAGGCGTCGCGCAGCACGCCGATGACGTGCGGCGCGCAGCGGATGGAGTAGCGGTCTTGCAGGCGGATCTGTTCGCGCGCTTCGCCGCCGTCGTCCAGATCGGTGTAGATCCAGGCGGCCACCTGGTTCTGGCCTTCATGCGGCTTGACCGCGAACAGCTCCGGCGCGAAATGGCCGCGATTGCCTTTCAAGGCCAGGCAGGACAGCGCGGTCAGCCGCGCGCTCAGCCGGGTCAGGTATTCGGCGCGGGCGAAGGCCAGGCAGGCCAGGCCGGTCATCACCGCCGTGCCGTTCATCAAGGCCAGCCCTTCTTTCGGCGCCAGCGTCAGCGGCGGCAGGTCCAGTTCGGCCAACACCGCCGCCGCCGGCCGCACTTGGCCCCGGTAGCGCACTTCGCGCTCGCCGCACAAGACGGCGGCCACATAGGACAGCGGCGTCAAATCGCCGCTGGCGCCCACCGAGCCCTCGGCCGGAATCAGCGGCAGCACATCGTGCCGCAGCAAGGCGGCCAGTCTTTGCAGCAATAGCCAGCGCACGCCGGACACGCCCTGGGACAGGGAGTTGAGCCGGGCCAGCAGCACCGCGCGCGTGGACGCTTCATCCAGGTAGTCGCCCAGGCCGCAGCCGTGGTAGCGCGTCAGATGCAGCGGCAGCTCCGCCACCAGCGCGGCGGGAATCGTCACCGTGCAGTTGTCGCCGTAACCGGTGTTGACGCCGTAGACTTCGCCGCCCTCGGCCAGCAGGCCGGCCAGGAAGGCGGCGCCGCGTTCGATGCGTTCCGGAAACGCGCCTCCGGCCAACTCCACTTGCACTTGTCCCTGCGCCGCCGCGCACACGTCTTCAATCGTCAAACGTCCGGCGCCCACGCTGAGCGCCTCCTTGCTCTTCATCACTACGGACTCTTTCTCGCCGCGCCACGCGGCAGCTGTCGCTTCCGGCTAAGCGCGCCAGAAATCGTAAAAATTGAACCATTGCAGCGGCGAGCGCCGCGCATGCCAGGCCAGGCGATCGGCGTAACGCTGAATCGTCCACCGCAGGGCCTCGCCGCGCTCGCGGCGCGGCAGGCGGAGCCGTTCCTCGAACGGCTCCAGCGTAATGTGGTAACGCCGCTGCCGTTTGAGGCAGAACAGCAAATAGACCGGACACTCCAGCAGGCTGGCCAGAATCCACGGCCCTTCCGCGAAGGCGGCGGAGCCGCCCAGGAACTCGGCGCGCTGCACTCGTCCGTTGTCGCTGGCCGGGGTGCGGTCGCCGACGATCACCACCCACTCGCCGTTGTCTATCTTGTCCTTGAGCAGGATGGCGGTGTCCACGCCCATGTCCTGCACCTGGATCAGGTTGACGGCGTAGTCGCCGCTGGCCGCCGCCAGCAAACGGGAAAACCGCGCGGCGTGCCGGGTGTAGACCACGGCGTTGACCCGGCGCGCGCCGGCCGCGTGTCCCAGCGCCCGGCACATTTCCAGATTGCCCAGGTGCGAGCCCACCAGCAGCGCCCCGCGCCCGCTCGCCAACAGCGCCCGCATATCGTCGCTGCCCGGCGCCGCCACCGCCTCCGGCGGCAGGCCTCCGGCCCAGGCCGCCATTTTGTCGGCGGCGGCTTCGGCGAAGCTGTAGAGATGGCGGTAGACGTCCAGCGCGCGGACGGGCGACGGATCGCCGTCGGCGGCGCGCGCGCGCCGCAGAAAATCCCTCGAGGCAACGCGCGCGGCGCGGCCGGTGAGAAAGAAATAGGCGACGATGGGATAGAGCAGCAGCCGCACCGAGCGCGCGCCCAGCAGGCGGTAGAAGCCCAGCAGGATTTTCATGCCCAGCAGCGAGCCGCGCTCCGCGGTGCCAGCCCAGCTCATGCGCGCGCCTCGCGCCAGCGACGGCTCAGCAAGCGCGGCGCGCGCGGCAGCATGCCCAAGGCCAGCCGGGTGTGCATCAGGCTGATGCGGGCATTGTCGCGCAGGGCGTCGAAATGGGAGAGGCCGCCGCTTGGATACGTCACCCTGGTCGGCAGATTGAGCACCGGCGCGCCGGCCCAATGCAGACGTACGATGATCTCGATGTCGAAATCCATCCGCCGCGGAATGCGGGTTCGCCGCAGCAAGGCCTCCGTCGCCGCCAGCGGGTAGCAGCGGAAGCCGCACATGGAATCGGCGATATCGAAGGACAGCGTTTCAATCCAGACCCAGAAATGGGTCAGATAGCGGCCGTATAGACGAGCTTTGGGCACGCTGGCGTCGTACAAGGGACGGCCGGCGATCACCGCGTCGGGCCGCTCCGCCGCCCGCGCCAAAAAACGCGGCACGTCGCTCAACGCGTGCTGACCGTCCGCGTCCACTTGCAAAGCGTGGCTGTAGCCTTCTCGGTAGGCCAGCCGCATCCCATGCATGACCGCGGCGCCCTTGCCGCCGTTGCGCGGCAAACGCAGCAGACGCACCCAGGGCTCCGCGCGCGCCAGCGCCTCCAGCGTCTGCCGGGTGGG
Organism: Chromobacterium sp. FG89; assembly: GCF_057808735.1. Taxonomy (NCBI): domain Bacteria; kingdom Pseudomonadati; phylum Pseudomonadota; class Betaproteobacteria; order Neisseriales; family Chromobacteriaceae; genus Chromobacterium; species Chromobacterium sp. FG89. The sequence goes on from NZ_JBMDIQ010000019.1 coordinate 90,776, forward strand.
TTCGTCGCTGCCGTCGTCCACCACCCAGGCGGGCACGCCGTAAGGCCGCAGCCGCTCCAAGACTCCGCCCATGGTGGAGCCGTGGTTGTAGCAGGGAATGATCAGACAGGGACGGAAGCTCATTGCGCTTGCATCCGCAGCCGGCCGGAAGACATTTTCCGGCCCGCCACTTCATAGACGAAATTCAGGCGGCCATTGGCCGCGTCCAGTTGCAACACCAGTTCCAAGGCGTCGCCCGGCCGGACGATGCCGGTGAATTTGATCTGATCCATGCCGGCGAAAACGCCGGCGCAGCCCAGGGTCCGGGCGGCGATGCGCGCCGCCCAATGCAGCTGCACCACGCCGGGCAGCACGGGGAAGCCGGGAAAATGGCCGTCAAAGCAGGCCGCGTCCGCCGCCAGCGGGATGGACACGCGGCAGACGTCCTCCGTCTGTTCCAACACGGAATAAGAGGGCGTGAAAGCCTGCGAGGGGGTCATTGCGCCAATACCTTCCAATTCAAAACAATCCCGGCATCGCCGCTCGGTCCGGCTTGCCGCGTTCGGTCTGCGGCAGAACGTCGACAAAGCGCCAGCGACGCGGCAACAGCACCGGCTCGTACCAGGCCGCCAGATAGCGCCGCAGCGCCTGCTGCGTCGCCAACTTGCCCAGGGCGGCGAGTTGCGCCCTCCCCTGCGCCGACAGCGCGACGACGGCGCACAGCGTGTCGCGCCGCGCCGGCAGCACCAGCAGCGCGGCGGCGTCCAGCCACGGATGATCGGCCAGTCTTTGTTCCTGCTCGCCCAGCGACAGCCTTTTTTCCGCCAGTTTCACCACGCGATCGCGCCGGCCTTGCAAGAGAAAGCGGCCGTCCGGCAAAAACTCGGCGGCGTCCGACGCCAGCCAGGGCGCGTCGTCGGGCAGGAAGGGCGACACGATCCGCAACGCGCCTTCCTCGCCGACGGAGCAGCGCACCGAGGGCAGCGGCGTCCAGGCGCGGTCGCCGTCGCTTTGACGGCGCCAGGCCACGCCGCCGGTCTCGGTGCTGCCGAAGATCTCCAGCGGCGCCTGGCCCCCGGCCGCGGCAAACGCCGCGGCGGCGTCGGCCGGCAGCGGGCCGCCCGAAGACACGCACAGCCGCGTGCGGGACAGCAAGGCCGGCAGGTCGATCAGCTCGGGCAGCCGAGACAGCTGCGCCGGGCTGCCGATCAGGGTCACCTCGCCCAAGCCCGCGGCGGCCTCCAGCAAATCCTCTGGCAGGAAATGCGGCGACACTTCGAAGACCCGGCCGGCGCTCAACGGCCACAGCAGACGGAACAGCAGCCCGTAAATATGATGATGCGGCACCGTCGCCAGCACGCAGGCGTCGCCGGCTTGCGCGCCGAAACTGCGCTCCAGCACCGCCACCTCGGCCGAGAGCTGCCGCAGGCGCTTGACGATGGACTTGGGCTCGCCGGTGGAGCCGGAAGTGAACAAGGTCAGCCGGCAGCGCTCGCCGTCCAGCAGGCGCGCCGCTGCGGGCGCGCCCGGCGAAGCCATCCGCGCCCGCAGCGCGGCGTCGTCCAGCGCCTCGTCGAAAGACTCCGCCAGCCCGCTCAAGGTGGCGGGCAAGGCGTTGTTGGGCACCATCGCCTCCGCGTCCGCGCGCCAAACCGCAAACAGCGCGACGGCGAACAGCCAGGCGTCCGCGGCGATCAGCGCATAACGCCGGCCGGGCTCCAGCGTGGCGGCCACGCCGGCCACCGCGTCGCTGAAGTCGCGCCACGTCAAGGGCCGCCCGTCGCGCAAAGCCGCCACCCTGTCCGGGTCGCGGCCGCCGATCAACACGCTCTCCAGAGCCAGCGCGCTCATGCCCGCGCCTCGGGAAAGCGCCAGCGCCGATACAGCCATTCGACGGCGAACAAGGCGCCCATCAACAGATAAGACGCCAGGCCGTTGTACCAGAGCCAGAAGTCCTGCCCCGCCGGCAAGGCGGTGTACAGGGCCGCCGCGGCGTTGAAAACGAAAAACCCGCACCAGACGCGGGTCACGCGCCGGGTGTAGGCCACGCCTTCCGGCGGCAAGTCCGGCGTGATCTGACGGGCGAAGCGCTCAATCATCGTGGGCGGATGACGCAGCGAGTGGGCGAACACCCACAGCATGGACAGGCTGATGAACGCCGGCGTCAAACGCAATAGCAAGGCGCTGCCGGTCAGGGCCACCAGGGCGGACAAGACGATCATGCCCAGCAAGGCGCCGCGCTGGGCCGCGGCCAGGTCTCGCCACAGCGCGCGGCTTTGCCGCCGGTAGCGCAGCAAGAACAGCAGCAGCAAGGCGGCGCCCACCGCGCGGGGCGGAAAATATTGCAGGCCCAGAAAAACGGCGAGCGGATAACAACAAGCGCCCAGCACCGCCAACAGGCGCGTCGCCGGCATCTCAGGCGGCCAGCAGCTGCTCGACCGCGGTGATCACGTCATCCACGGTCCGCACCGTTTTGAATCCATCCGGCTTGATGCGTTTGCCGGTCAGTTGCTGCAGCTTGATCGCCAGGTCCACCGCGTCGATCGAGTCCAGCTCCAGATCGACGAACAGATTGGCCTCCGCCGTCACACGCTCCGGCTCGATTTCGAAAGTGTCCTGCAGAATGATCCTCAGTTCATTCAGAATTTGCTCACGGGTCATTCTCATGCTTCCTGTTGCGTTGCGACAAAGCGAGCCAGGCTGGCCACCGAGGCGAAATGCGCCTTGGTGGCGGGGTCGTTGGCTTCCAGCTTCACCTGGTATGTCTTTTTCAATGCCACGCCCAATTCCAGCGCGTCGATGGAATCCAAGCCCAGTCCTTCGCCAAACAACGGCGCTTCGGCGTCGATATCCTCGGCGCCCATGTCTTCCAGTTCCAGGGCCGAAATGATCAACAACTTGATTTCATGTTCCAGCGCACTCATGTCCAGCTTTCCTTCCTTGCCAATGTTTGGCTGAAATAATCTTGCAAGGCCTCGCTCAAACGGCGGGAGGCCAGCGACGGCTGCGTCTCGGCCGGCAACAGTTCCGCCAGGGCCAGCGGCCGGCCGGCGTCCAGGCCGAAGTCGAAACGCCGCGGCGGGATCTGATGCCAACGCTTGTCCTTGGTCAGCGTGGACGGGCTGCAACTCAGCGTCACCGGCAGAATGGGAGCCTGAGCCGCCAGCGCGATATGGGCGGCGCCGCGTTGAAACTTGAGTTCGCGCCCGGGCACGGTGCGCGTTCCCTCCGGGAAGATGAGCAAATTGTCGCCTCGTCGCAGCGAGGCGGCGCAATCCGCGACCAAGCTCCCGGAATCGTCGTTGCGGATATAGCCGGCGGCGCGCACCACGCCGCCCAGAAAGGGGCTGTCCCACAGCGCGGCCTTGACCACGCAATTGGCGTTGGGCATGCGGGCGATGATCGCCACCACATCGATCAGCGTCGGATGATTGGCCAGCACCAGCGTGCCCCGCGCCTGTTCCAGCCGCCCCTCGCCGCTCATGCTCAGCCTCATGATGCCGCTGAGGCGCATGAAGCCGATGAACAAGGCGAAAGCGCGCTGGATGATGGCCCGCGCTAGCCGCTGGCGACGGCCGTTGCGATTGGGCACCAGACGCAAGGCCGGAAACACCACCAGCGTCAGCAGCAAAGCGCCCTCGCTGAACAAGGAGAAGGCCAAGGCCGTCATCAGCAAGCGCCAGCCGTAACTAAGCCCCCTCACGGCTCAGCCTCCAGCCGTTCAGTTCCAGCTGCGTCCGTCCGCCGGCCAGTCCGTGCGCCAGCCAGGCCGGCTGCGGCCAGCCTTCCGGCGCGCGCGCGCGCGCGTCCTGCCGCAAACTCCAGCGCGGCGCGCCGGCCCGCAGCAGCAAGGCCAAGCCCTGGGGTTGGTCCAGTGCGTCGTCGGCGCCTTGATAGAACGGAAGCAGGGGCAGATCCGCGAACAGCAGCAGCACCGGTTGCGCGGGGTCTTCCGCCGCCGTCAGCGCCGCCTCCAGCAGGCCGTAGCCCAATGTACGTTCTCCGGCGGCCACCGCCGTCGCCGCCGACTCGTCGCGCCGCAACAAGGACAGCGTGCCGGCAATCGCGTTATGCACGGAAAGCCCGAACACCGTGGGGGAAACCGGAGAGTCCGCCGCGATGTCTTCCAGCATCAAATGCGTGCGGTTGACCTCGCCGTGGCGAGAGGCGAACACCAGCTTCGCCGTCGGCGCGTCCGCCGCGCACGCTTGGGCCAAATGCAGACAGATGCGCGCCAGCGGACTCAAGCGCCGCCGCTGCGCCGCGTCGACGAAACGGCAGTCCGGATACGCAATGGGCGCCTCGGCCGCCTGCAACGGCCGTTGCGCCCAGTCGGCGGCCGACTCGCGGCCCGGCATCCAAGCCGCCCAACGCTGTATCGCCAACGTCGGTTCGCCGCTCATTGTCACTTCCGCCATCCACAAGCCTGTCAATCAAAAAAAGGAGCGTATTCTAAATTGTTCACACTCAGCCAACAAGCAAACAAGCATACGGCATTAAACAATGGTTACGAATCCGTCCCATTTTGTCGCAAGCGCAACAAAAACGCACCCGCGGAATTAAACGGCCGGTTTGATCGCCACCGCGTTGACCAGCGTTTCCTCGCGCTTCTGCGGCACTTTGAAGCCAAACCACTCCAGCGCGCCCAAGTCCGGCCGGCTCCACCACAAATAGGGCATGGACACGCGCGCGGCCGGCAGCTCGAAACCGGCTCCGCGCAACAAGCCCAGGTATTCGTCCGCGGTTTTCTGGATGTCCATCGGATGACGGAACAACAAACGGATAGGCAGCGAGTGGATGTAGCGCTTGGTCGATTCGGCGAACAGCAGCACCCCGCCCGGCTTCAGCACCCGGAAAAACTCCCGCATCGCCGCCTCCTGCTCCACCAGATGATGGAAGCTTTGATGGCAATACACCATGTCGAAGCTCTCGTCGGCGTACTCCATGCGCGAAGCGTTGCCGAAGGCCAGCGTCACTGCGCTCGAGCAACGATCGGCGGCCGGACGCGCCCGCTTCTCGATGTCCGGGTCCGCGTCCAGCGCCACGATCTCGTCCGGCGCGAATCTGCGGGCCAGTTCGTCAAAGGAATGTCCAAACCCGCACCCCACGTCCAGCACCCGGGCAAACGCGCGCCGCGGCGGCATCATCCGCTCCAGATCGTTCAGCGCGCGCCGCAGCACATGCACTTTCCAGGTGGCCGTATTCAAGAACCAATTGCCAAAACGCGTTTCTTCAACAAACGGAAAAGTATTCTGCATTCTCAGATTCAAGCAAGGTATCCAACAAAAGCAGCCAGCCTCTCGCCCTAGGCCCCATCGACTCGGGCAAAAGGAAGGGCGCGCTCGCCGCAAGGACAAAAAACAGCCGCCAAGGCGGCTGTTGTCGCACTCAATCAAACCGGGGGAACTACTGCAACAAGTCGCCCGCCTCCGACTTGGGCGAACGGCTCAGCAACTCCTGCACCACCCGCTGCGGATCATGCCCCTGGTAGAGCAGGCCGCAGACCGCGGCGGTGATCGGCATATCCACTTCCAGCCGCTCCGCCATGGTCAGCACTTCGCGGGAGGTGGCCACGCCTTCGGCGACATGGCCCAGCTCCTGCAGCGCTTGCTGCAAGGGCTTGCCCTCGGCCAGCTTCAGGCCCACCTGGCGGTTGCGCGACAGCGCGCCGGTGCAGGTGAGTATCAAATCTCCCATGCCGGCCAGGCCCATCATGGTGTGCTGGCTGGCGCCCAGCGCGGTGGCCAGGCGGGTGATTTCCGCCAGCCCGCGGGTGATCAGCGCGGCGCGGGCGTTCATGCCGTATTCCAGGCCGTCGGCCACGCCGGTGGCGATGGCCATCACGTTCTTGACCGCGCCGCCCACTTCCACCCCCACCAGATCGGCGTTGGCGTACAGACGCAGCAAGGGGCTGTGCAGATCGCGCGCCACTTGCCGGGCGAAGGCTTCGTCGTCGGAGGCGACGGCCGCCGCCGCCGGCAAGCCCTGGGCCACTTCGCGGGCGAAGCTGGGGCCGGACAGCACGCCGCAGCGGTGGTTGGCCGGCAATTCCTCGGCCACCACTTGGTGCGGCAGCAGGCTGGAGCCGGCCTCGAAGCCCTTGCAGGCCCACAGCAGCGGCGGCAGTTGCGAAGACAGCGCGGTCAGCGCCCGCAAGGTGGGCCGCAAACCGGCCATCGGCGTGACGATGAGGATGAGTTCGGCGTCGTGGATGGCGCGCGGCAGTTCCGCGGACAGCTTGAGCGCGTCCGGAAACGGGCAATCGGGAAGATAGCGCTGATTGACGCGCTTGGCGGCCAGTTCGGCCACCTGGTTGGCGTCGCGCGCCCAGAGCGTGACTTGATGGTGACGGGCGAAGGCGATGGCCAGGGCGGTGCCCCATGCGCCAGCGCCCAGGATGGCCAGTTTCATGCGTAGCCCTTACAAGCCCCAGAGGTCGGTAATACGAGCATAGCCGATGCTGCCGTCGCGGTGGCGCACTTTGACCCAGCCGCCCTTGGGCGGCTCTTGCAGCTCCACCACGCCGTCCTTGGGCACGGTGTAGGCCAGCGGGCCGTCGTTGGCCGGCGCGGCGCGCACTTCCGCCTTGTCGGCGGTGATCAGCAGCCAGCGCTGCTTGGACAGCGCGGCGGCCGGAATCCAGGCGATGCCGCCGGTGGCGTCGCGCACCCGCGACCATTCCTTCTGGCTGCTCAGCACTTCCACCGGGTAATAGCGGCTCACCACGAACAGTTTCTTCGAGGTGAGCGTCGGCGCCTCGTACAGCGCCACGCCGGTTTCCTTCACCGAGCGAAACTCAAGTGCGGCGGCGCCGTGGGACAGCAGGCCCAGGCTCAGCGCCAGCGGATATACGAGGCGTTTCATTGCTTGCGTCGCCTCAGGCGTTGCCGGCTTCGGCCTGTTGCGCGCGTTGCTGCATGTACAGGGCTTCGAAGTTGATCGGGGACAACAGCACCGGCGGGAAGCCTGCGCGGTTCACTACGCTGGACACGGCTTCGCGCGCGTAGGGGAACAGGATGTTGGGGCAAGCCACACCCAGGATGGGGTCGATGTCTTCGGCCGGCACGTTGCGGATCTGGAAGATGCCGGACTGGCCCACTTCGCACAGGAACATGGTTTTTTCCGGCAGTTTGGCGGTCACGGTCACGGTCAGGGTCACTTCGTAGAAACCGTCGTCCAGCTGTTTGCCTTCGCTGGCCAGCTGCATGTCGATTTCCGGCTGTTCTTGCTCCAGGAACACCTGCGGCGCGCTAGGCACTTCCAGGGACATGTCCTTCACATAAATTTTCTCGATGGAAAACGCCGGCTGCAGCTCTTGTTGTTCGCTCATCTCTTTGTCTCACACGGAGGCCGCTCGCAAGCGGCCGGTTTTGGAATGGTTAAAACAGGCCTGCATCATCGCACGAAAGCGGTTCAGGGCCAACCGCCCGCAAGCGCGCGGTTTGATCGCGGGCAAGCCGGCTCAATCGGCCAGCAGCAGGTCCAGCTTGCCGGCCTGGTTCAGCGCCACCAGGTCGTCGCAGCCGCCGACGTGGGCGTCGCCGATGAAGATCTGCGGCACGGTGCGGCGGCCGGTCAGATCCATCATCTTGTCGCGCTCGACCGGGTCCAGATCGATGCGGATTTCCTTGATCTCGGCCACGCCTTTGGCGGAGAGGATTTGCTTGGCGCGGATGCAATAGGGGCACACCGCGGTGGTATACATGGTTACGGGTTTCATCGATGGCTCTCGCGGAATCGGGCGCTCCGGCGAGGAGCGCGCAAAACCCGATAGTATACTCCCGCCGCGCGCGCCGAAACCGTCAATCCGCCATGTTCTTACTTGGACGCCTCGAAGCGGTCGATCAGATCGGCGACGATCTGGTCCATCGCCTTGCCCATCTCCGGCGCGCGCGGGCTGTTGACGATCACCGCCAGCGCCAGCCGGCGGCCGTCCGCGCCCAGCCAGTAGCCGGCCAGCGCCTTGACGTCCTTGAGGGTGCCGGTCTTCATCCGCAGCCGCGGCCCTTGCTCGGCGAAGCGCTTGCGCAAGGTGCCGTCCTCGCCGGCGATGGGCAGGCTGGCCAGGAATTCGCTGGCGTAGGGGCCGCGCGCGGCGTTGAGCAGCACTTGCCCCATCAGGCGCGCGCTCACCCGCTCCCGCCGCGACAGGCCGGAGCCGTTTTCCAGCACCAGGGTTTCATCGGAAATGGCGTTGGCCGCCAGCAGACGCCGCACCGCGTGCTCGGCGTTGGCGCGGGTGTCCTCTCCGCCGCCGCCCTCCTTGCCCAAGGTCAGGAACAAGGTGCGCGCCATGGTGTTGTTGCTGTATTTGTTGATGTCGCTGATCGCCACGGTCAACGGCTGGGAATCGTGACCGGCCAGTTCGCGCGCGCCGGCCGGCACCCGCCCCAGCCCCGCGCCCTTGGGCCCGGCGCCGCCCAGCGCCTGCCACAGGGCGGCGAAGTCCTGACTGGCGAAGGCGTCGTGGTCCAACACGTTGACGAAGGTCTTGGCGCCGTCGCAACTGGGCGGCAAGGTGCCGCTGACGGTGACTGAGCGCACGTCGTTGGCGATGCTGACGTAGCGGCGCACGTCGGAGCAATCGTTCGCGCCGCCCTGGCCGCCGGCCTGCAGCTTGGCGTTGACGCTGACGCCAGCCAGCGGCGGGTCCAGCGCCACGCGCGCGCCGTCGGCGTCGACGTAGAAATTGAGCCAGGCCACTTTCAGATTGGTCAGATGGCTGTCCGGCTCCACGGTGAAGGCGCGGCCGGCGTCTTCGTCGAAGTCGCGGGCGCTGGACACGCCCTTGAAGGCGCTCTTGTCCAACACCAGCTTGCCGTCTATCCGTTGCACGCCGCGCAGCCGCAGGCCGTACAGCAGATTGAGCAGGCTGTCGTTGTTGAAGCGCGGGTCGCCGGCGCCCAGCCAGTAAAGGTCGCCTTGCAGCGCGCCGTCTCGCAGCGGAGCGGCGGACCACAGCCCGGTATGCCAGCGATAACCGGGCTTGAGCAGATTCAGCGCGCTCCAGCTGGTGATCAGCTTCATGGTGGAGGCCGGGTTGACCGCACTGTCGGCGCGGTGGCCGGCCAGCGTCTTGCCGCTTTCCACCGGCGCGGCCCAGACGGCCACCTCTTCCGGTTTGAGACCATGCAGGTCCAGCGCGCAGGCCGGCCATGCCGACAGCAGCAGGCAAGCCGCCATCAGGGTTTGTTTCGTTTTTGCTTTCATTGGGCGATCACATGTCTTGCGGATCCACGTCCAGCGACCAACGCAGGCCGCGTCCATGGCGTTTGGCCGCCGCTTCCACCTGCGGCAGCAATGGGTTCAAAAAAGCGTGCAGCGCCTGCCGTTGCGGCGCTTCCAGCACCAGCTGGGCGCGTTCGCGATTGGCCAGCCGCGCCATCAGCGCCGGCGCCGGGCCGGCGATCAGCACCTCCGCCGCCAGCGGCTCGGCCAGCCGGCGCACTTCGGCCAGGAAGGCGGTGGCCAGTTCCAGACTGGGACTGTCGGCGCGCAACAGCGCTTGATAGGCGCAGGGCGGGAAGCCGGCGATGCGTCTCTCGTCCAGCAGGGTCTTGGCGTAGCCGTCGAAATCGTGGCGCGTCAGCGCTTGGTATAGCTCATGATCCGGCCACTGAGTCTGGATCAGCACTTCGCCGGGAGCGTCGGCGCGGCCGGCGCGGCCCGCCACTTGCATCAGCTGCGCGAACAAGCGCTCGGAGGCGCGGAAGTCCGCGGAGTACAGACCGCCGTCCGCGCCCAGCGCCACCACCAGCGACAAGGTGCCGAAGTCGTGCCCCTTGGCCAGCATCTGGGTGCCCACCAGCATGTCCACCTCGCCGGCATGGACCTTGCGATAGATTTCGTCCCAGGCTTCCTTGCGGCTGGTGGTGTCGCGGTCTATGCGCAGGATGCGCGCCTCGGGAAACAAGCGCGTCAGCGCGGACTCCAGCCGCTGGGTGCCTTCGCCCAAGGGTTTGATGTCGGGATTGCCGCAATCCGGGCAGGCGCGCGGCACAGCCTCTTCCCAACCGCAATGGTGGCAGCGCAGCTTGCGCTCCAACAGATGAACCACCAGCTTGGCGGAGCAGCGCGGACAGCCACTGCTCCAGCCGCAATCGGTGCAGGCCACCACCGGCGCGAAGCCGCGGCGGTTGATGAACACCAGGCTCATCTCGCCGCGCGCCAGGCGTTGGCGCAACGCCTGGATCACCGGTTCGGACAGGCCTTCGGCCAGCTTTTGCCGGCGCACGTCGACCAGTTTCACCTCCGGCAGCCGAGCCGCGCCGTGAGCGCGCCGGCTCAGGGACAGCCGGCGATAGCGGCCGGCCTCGACATTGGCCATGGTTTCCAGGCTGGGCGTGGCCGAGCCCAGCAGGATGGGCACGCCGGCCTGGCGCGCGCGCCAGATCGCCAGATCGCGCGCATGGTAGCGCAAGCCGTCCTGCTGCTTGAAGGAGCCGTCGTGCTCCTCGTCCACCACGATCAAGCCCAGGCGCGGCAGCGGCGTGAACACCGACAAGCGAGTGCCTATCATCACGTCGGCGCGCCCCTGCCAGCCGTCCAGCCAGCCCCTCAGACGCTCGCCGTCGGCCAGATGGCTGTGCTGCACCGCGATGCGGCTGTCCGGAAAGCGCTGGGTGAAGCGTGTGATCAGCTGCGGGGTCAAATTGATTTCCGGCACCAGCACCAGCACTTGGCGGCCGGCGGCCAACTGGTCGGCGATCAGCCGCAGATAGACTTCGGTCTTGCCGCTGCCGGTAATGCCGTGCAGCAGCCAGGGCTGGTAGCCGGCCTGGCCTCGCAAGGCGTCCAGCGCGGCCTGTTGTTCTTCGTTCAGTTCGGGACTGTCCGCCACCCGCAAGGGCGTGGCTTCCGGCTCCACGCGGCGGACCTTCTTGTCCGCCAGCCAGTCCGCCAGCACCTTGCCCGCCTGCGGCGTCACCGCCTTGGCGGCGGCCAGCGTCAACGCGCCGTCCTGTAGCGCCTGCCACAGCGCCAAGCGGGCGCGCTGGCGGGCCGGCGGCGCTTCCGCCTCGCCTTGCGGCGTCAGCGCGTACGGCCGTTCATCCGGCAAGGCGATGTCCCGGGGCTCGCGCAGACCGGTGGGCAAGGCGGTGAACAGCGCCTGCCCCAGCGGATGGTGGTAGTAATCGGCGGCGAAGCGGACCAGGGCCATGAAGTCCGCCGGCAGCGGCGGCAGTCCGCTCAGCACGGACTCCAGCGGCTTGAGCTTGGCCGGGTCGATACCCTGCTGAGGTATATCCGTGACAACCACGCCACACAGCCGGCGCGGCCCGAAGGAAACCGCCACTCTTTGCCCGGCCATGACAGACAACTGGGTCAGGTAACTGAACGTACCTGGCAGCGGCACGTCCACGGCCACTTGCACGATGCTTTGCTGCCCCATCCGGCGCGCCCCCGAAGACAAATGCTGTTGTGACAAGGCTTTGCGGCCACTGTGCACAGATGCTGTGGATAACTTTGTGAACAAGCTGTCGCCTTGAGGTCGAAACGGCCCCAGATCAACATTTCCGTTAGATTGCGCAAAAATTAATCAATTATTTTTCTCTTTGTTTTCAAAGACTTAAATTGATCAAAAAAACATGAGCAATCGGCTTGACAAGAACCTGAACTCTGACTAGCAAATGTGCATAACTCCGAGAACGACTACGGTTCGCCTTGTCAATATCCTTGTTCATCCCAGTGTAAAAATACAATCCGGCCGCAGGAGAACCATTGGCCGGACAGGTAAGGATACCCCGACGACGCGCGGATGGCCTCAGGGGAAAAGTTAAATTTTCTGTTGAAAAAACAAATCCTTTTCCGCCGGCCGCGCTAACAGCAGCTTGATGCCGGATTTAGACACTGATAAAGCCGGCTTTAATGCCCGCCGGCCCGCGCCAACTTGGTGCGCCCGCCGGGGGGTATCGCGCCGGAACGGCAGAAACATGCCGCCGGCTTGAAAAGCGGTTTTTCAGCCCGCGGCATGGTAGGAGCGCGACAAGCGGTGCACCGCGTCCACCAAGGCTCCGGCATGCTCCGGTTTGACGTGCTGGGAGATGCCGTGGCCCAGATTGAAGACATGGCCGCTGCCGGCGCCGTAGCTGGCCAGGATGCGCGCCACTTCGCGCTCGATGGCGGCGGGCTCGGCGAACAGCGCGTTGGGATCGAAGTTGCCCTGCAAGGCCACCTTGTCGCCCACCCGGGCGCGCGCGGCGCCCAGATCCGTGGTCCAGTCCAGGCCCACGCAGTCGGCGCCGATGGCCGCGATCTCTTCCAGCCACTGTCCGCCGCCCTTGGTGAACACGATCACCGGCACGCGGCGGCCGTCGGCCTCGCGCTTCAGTCCGGCGACGATCTGACGCATATAGGCCAGCGAGAATTCTCGATAAGCCGCCTGGGTCAGCGCCCCGCCCCAGGTGTCGAAAATCTGCACCGCCTGCGCGCCGGCGTCGATCTGGGCGTTCAGATAGTCGATCACCGTGCGGGCGTTCACGTCCAGGATGTGATGCAGCAGTTCCGGACGGCTGTAGAGCATGGCCTTGACGTGGCGGAAATCGTCGGAACCGCCGCCTTCTATCATATAGCAGGCCAGGGTGAACGGGCTGCCGGAGAAGCCGATCAGCGGCACGCGGCCGTCCAGCGCCTTGCGGATGCTGGACACCGCGTCGAAGACGTAGCCCAGCTTGTCCAGCGCCGGCACCGTCAGCGCGCGGACGGCGGCTTCATCGCGCAAAGGACGCTCGAACTTGGGGCCCTCGCCTTCGGCGAAGTACAGGCCCAGGCCCATGGCGTCCGGCACGGTCAGGATGTCGGAAAACAGAATGGCGGCGTCCAGCGGGAAACGCTCCAGCGGCTGCAGGGTGACTTCGGTGGCGTAGTCGGGACTGGTGCACAAACCCATGAAGCTGCCGGCCCGGCTGCGGGTGGCGCGGTACTCCGGCAAATAGCGGCCGGCCTGGCGCATCATCCAGATCGGGGTGTATTCGACGGGCTGGCCAAGCAGCGCGCGCAGGAAGGTATCGTTCTTGAGCTGGGTCATGCGGCAATCAGTCCTGAATGACGAAAAAATAGAGCGTCATTATACCCGAGTCCCCCGGCCCAGTCCCCCCGCTTGGCGGCGCGCCTCCGCACGGCTAAGCTGTGCGCCATGAAGAAAACCGTACTCTTGTCCTGGAGCAGCGGCAAGGACAGCGCCTGGGCCTTGCATGTGCTGCGCCAAGATCCCGACGTCGAAGTCGTCGGCCTGTTCACCACCGTCAATCAGGCTTTCCAGCGCGTGGCCATGCACGCGGTGCGGGTGGAACTGCTGCAGGCGCAGGCCGCGGCGCTGGGTCTGCCGCTGCGCCAGCTGGCCATCCCCTACCCTTGCGGCAACGAGGATTACGCCAGCCGGATGGCCGACTTCGTCAACGCCTGCCGCGCAGACGGCGTCAGCCATATGGCCTTTGGCGATCTGTTCCTGGAGGACGTGCGCGCCTACCGCGAGCAGAACCTGGCCGGCAGCGGCATCGCGCCGCTCTTCCCGCTGTGGGGCCTGCCCACCGCCGAGTTGGCGCAAACCATGCTGCGCAGCGGGCTCAAGGCCAGGCTGACCTGCCTGGACCCGCGCAAGCTGCCGCGCGAACTGGCCGGCCGCGAGTTCGGCCAGGCCTTGCTGGACGCGCTGCCGCCCGACGCCGACCCTTGCGGCGAATACGGCGAATTCCACTCCTTCGCCTGGGACGGCCCGATGTTCCTGCGCCCGGTGCCGCACGCGGTGGGCGAGACGGTGGAGCGGGACGGATTTGTATTCACGGACTTGCTGCCGCTGGACCCTCAACGCGGATAGAACCACAGCTCCTTGCGCTGCAGCGGCGTCTCCTTGGGCAGCAGGGGGTTGGGCAGCTCGATGATGCGCCGCTGCGCCAGGTTCAAGGCGCGCAGGCGCGGACCGTTGAAGCGCAGGAACAGCTTGTCGAAGCTGCCGTCCTTGATTGCGGCTTCCAGGCCCTGAGTCAGCGCCCGGGCCAACTCCGGCCGGCGCGGCGACACGAAGAAATAAAAAGCCGCCGGATAGTGCAACACAATGTAAGGGTCCAATACCAGGCCCTTGGCGGCGTCGGACTCCAGCTCCTGGCCCACCTCGATCACGCTGCGCGGGAAATAGTCGAAACGCCCCTGACGCAGCATGGCGAACAGCGGCAGGTACAAGGGGCTGGCCACCACCGGCAAACCGGCGGCGCGCAGAATCTGCGTATCCGGCCAATCCTGCCCTTGCCCGGCGCTCAGCGTCTTCAAATCCGCCAGCGTGAACGCCTTTTCAAACAGCCGGGCGCGCTTTTGCGACACCAGCGGCACGCGCCAGCCGATCAAGCCCTTATACAGGGGAATCCGCACCGGCAGGGCCTTCTGTTCTCGCTCGCGGCTGCTCATGCCCCAGAACAGATCCACGCCGGCGTCGCCGTGCGCCATCTGCTCCAGCGCCCGCCCCTGATTCATGTCCAGCGCGCTGCTCAGCTCGCAACTGAGTTTGGCCTCGCTGCACGCCAGTTGCAGCAAAGCCTGCATATAGGGCAGATGCGGGTCTTGCTCTCCGGACACCAGCGCGTAGCGGATAGACAAAGTTTGCCCCTGCGCCGGCAGCGCCAGTACGCACAGCAGCAGCATCAAGATTCGCGTCAATGCGCGCCCTCCCGAGAAAACCCTGTTCATTATGGCCGCCGCTTAGACGCTGTTCAAAGTCAGCCGCGCTTCATTGAGCCGCTGCTTAGAGCCAGCCCAAGCCGCCCAGCAAAGCGCCGGCCGACAATAGCCACAAGGGATTGATCGCAGTGCGCCACGCCGTCAGCGCCACCGCGCCGCACAGCAGCCAAGCGCCCGCGTCGGCATTGGCCGCCTGGCTCAACAGCCAGGCGCTGGCCGCCACCAGCCCTATGGTCAGCGGCGCCAGTCCCCGTTGGATTGCCCGGGTCAGCGGCGCCTGCTGATAACGCTGCCACCAGCGCGCCACGTAATAACTCAACACCGACGATGGGCCGCAAATGCCGAGCATGCTGACCAGAGCGCCCGGCACCCCGGCCACCTGCCAGCCTATCAGACTGACCACCAGCACATTGGGGCCGGGCGCGGCCTGGGCGATGGCGAACAGCGCGGCGAACTCGCGCGCGTTCATCCAGCCCTGCTCCACCACCAGGCGTTGCAGCTCGGGTATCAGCACATTGGCGCCGCCCACCGCCATCAGCGACAACAAGGAAAACTGCCATAGCAGCGTCAGCAGTATCACGCGCCCTCCTTCGGCCGGTCGCGCCAGGCCAAGCCGATGGCGACGGGCGCCAGCAAGGCCAGCGACCACAGCAAGGGCAGTTGCAAGACGCCCAAGGCGCAGAAAGTCAGCGCCGCCACCAGCGCGCACCACAACTTGCGCTCGATGCGCGCCAGCAGCCGCAGCCCCATCGCCGCGATCAAGCCGGCGGCGGCGGAGGCCAGGCCGTGCAACACATTCTGCACCAGCGGCAGTTGCCGATAATGGCCGTAGAAGGACGCCAGCAGCAGCACGATGACCATGGGCGCCAGCAACAGGCCGGCGATGGCGGCCAAGGCTCCGCTCACGCCGTGAAAGCGGCTGCCCACCGCCACCGCGACATTGACGATATTGGGGCCCGGCAGCACTTGCCCCAGGCCCAGCACCACGGCGAAATCCGCCTCGCTCAACCAACGACGGCGCAGCACCATCATCCGGTGCGCCTGCGGCAACACGCCGCCGAAACCGGTCAGCCCGATCGAGAAAAAGCCGGCGAACAAATCACGCCGGCTGGGCGTCCGCACATCCGCTTCCATGCCCTTTCCTCTCGTCAAATCAGCCATGCGTCCACGCTACGCCGATGCGCGCCGCAGCTCAAACGAAAATCGCTGACAGGCCCTGTCAATAAAACTCACAGCGCGCCCAGGCGCTCCAGAATGAAGTCTATGAACACTCGCAGCTTGGGCAAAGGCCGGCGGTCCTGCAGATAAATCAAATGCATGGGCTTGGGCGGCGGCAAACAGCCCGGCAGCACCTCCACCAGCCGGCCGGCGGCCACATCGTCGCCCAGCAAGGCCTCGGCTTGCAGCACGATGCCGCCGCCGGCCAGCGCCACCATGCGCAGCGCCTGGCCGTGATTGGACTGAAAGCGGCTGGCGCGCGCCCACTCGCCTGCGCCCAGCAATTCCCAGCCGTCGTCCTTGCGCCACAGCGAGAAACCCAGGCAATCATGCGCGGCCAGATCCGCCGGCGTGCGCGGCACGCCCTTGCGCGCCAGATAGGCGGGCGCCGCCGCCACCACCATCCGATAGGGCTGCAAGGGCCGCGCCACCAGGCCGGAGTCCGGCAGCCGGCCGATGCGAAAAGCGGCGTCGTAGCCGTCGGCCACCAAGTCGACCAGCTCGTCGGACAAACTCAGGTCCACGGTGATGTCCGGATAGGTTTGCATGAACTCGGCCAGCAGACCGGCCAGGCGCAGAGAGCCGAAAGTCACCGAGGCGTTGACGCGCAGCACGCCGCGCGGCGCGCCGCTGATCAGTTCGGCCCCGCTTTCCGCCGCGCGGATTTCCGCCAGAATGGACTGGCAGCGCTGGAAATAGTGCGAGCCCAGTTCGGTCAGTTGCTGACGGCGGGTGGTGCGCGCCAGCAGCCGGCCGCCCAGCCGCTGCTCCAGGCTGGCGATATGCTTGCCCACCATAGGCTGGGACAAACCATGCGCCTCCGCCGCCGCGGTGAAGCTGCCGCGTTCCACCACCGCCACGAACAGCTCCATGCTCAATAGGCGATCCATGCCATTCATAACCCACAGTTTTCAATCTTGTTCATCTTAGCGGATTAATCAAGACGCCGCGCGGGCGCAGAATGGCCGGGTCTTGTACTTGTCCGGGAGATCCCCCATGAAAAAGATTCTCATCGTCGGCGCCCACGGCACGCTGGGCCAGGCCGTCAGCCAGGCGCTGTCCCATCATCAGCTGATCAAGGCCGGCAGCCGCCGCGGCGACGCGCTGGTGAACCTGACCGACGGCGACAGCATTCGCGCGCTGTTCGAACGCATAGGCAAGGTGGACGCCATCATCAGCGCCACCGGCAAACTGCATTTCGGCCCCCTGGCGGAAATGAGCGCCGAGCAGTTCCGCGTCGGCCTCAAGGACAAGCTGATGGGCCAGGTGGAACTGGCCTTGATCGGCCAGCACTATCTGAACGCCGGCGGCTCCATCACGCTGACCAGCGGCATCGTCAGCGAGCAGCCCATCCGCTTCGGCAGCAACGCCAGCGCGGTGAACTCGGCGCTGGAGGGCTTTGTCCGCGGCGCGGCGGCGGAACTGGACGGCGGGCGTCGCATCAATGTGGTCAGCCCCAATGTGCTGCAAGAATCCTGGGAGCAGTACCGGGACTTCTTCCCCGGCTTCGAGGCGGTGCCGGCGGCGCGCGCGGCGCTGGCCTATGTGCGCAGCGTGGAAGGCGTGCAGACCGGTCAGACGTTGCGCGTCTGGTAAGCCCGGCGCCTTAGAAACCGTTCAATGTCGGTAGCGCGTCTGCGCTACGGCCTTGAACAGCGCCTTAGTCGTAAATCGTCAGCAATTCGGCCATTTCGCGCCTGCCGGCGGCGGACAGACAGGCGGCCTTCAGTTTGCCCAGCATCGCGGCGTCGCGCGCCAGCTCGCTGCGCTTGGACACGTAGAGCGCCATCGGTTCGTCGCCATGCGCGTATTCGGTCAGATTGGGCAGGCTGCCGCCCATCTGCCGCAGCGCGTGGCCGCAGCCGGGACGCACGCACATCATCGCGTCCAGCCGGCCGGCTTGCAGCATGCGAAAACCCTGCGGCATGTCCGACACCTCCACCGGCGCTGCGCCGCTTTGGGCGATAAAGCCGTCCAGGGTATGGGTGCCGCGCAGGACGCCCAGGCTGCGCTGGCGGAACCAAGACGGGCCGATGGGCGTCACCAGGCCGCGGCGATGATAGAGCACGGAGATGCGGATAGACGCCGGCCGGCACAACTCCACGGCGAAACGCGAACGCTCCGGCGAGGCGGTCACCAGCGCCAAGGCGTTGCGGCCCTGTTTCAGTTCTTCTATCACCCGCGGCAGAGGCCGAACGTCTTGGGTCAGCGCCAGCCCCCCTGCCGCGCGACGAAGCGGATGAAACGCGGCGCCAGGCCGTCCTGGCTCGCGCCGTCGCCCCAGGGGCCGATGTCCTGGCTGGAAGAGTGGTAGCCGGCCGCCAGCGCGGGCAACGCCAGCCAGCCCGCCAACAGTCCCCGCCATTGCTTGGCCATGCCTTTCCCCTTGAGTTGAGACGCCGCGCCTAGCCTCACTATAGCCCGCAATGAAAAAGCCCCCGCAAGCAAGGCTCGCAGGGGCTTTCCGTCAAGCGGAACCGCCGGCGCGGCCGCTCAGATGTCGGCCTCGACCGCGTTGCCGTTGGCCTCCATCCAGCTGCGGCGGCTGGAGGCCTCGCCCTTGCCCATCAGCATGACGAAAGTGGACAGGGTCTGCTCCAGTTCGCCGACGCGCACCCGCACCTGCGACAGCCGGCGGGTGTCCGGGTTCATCGTAGTGTCCTTCAACTGCTCCGGGTTCATCTCGCCCAGGCCCTTGAAGCGGGAAATGCTCCAGGCGTTTTCTCGCACGCCTTCGCTGCGCAGCCGGTCCAGAATGGCCGTCATCTCGCCTTCGTCCAGCGCGTACAGCTTGCGCGGAGGACGATGCTTGCCCTGCCCCGGCACGTCCACGCGGAACAGCGGCGGCTGGGCCACGTAGATGTTGCCGTTTTCGATCAAGCGCGGGAAATGGCGGAAGAACAGCGTCAGCAACAGCACCTGGATGTGGGAACCGTCCACGTCGGCGTCGGACAGGATGGCGATCTTGCCGTAACGCTGGCCGGACAGGTCAGGACGGTCGTTAGGGCCGTGCGGATCCACGCCGATGGCCACCGAGATGTCGTGAATCTCGGCATTGGAAAACAGCTGATCCTTGTCGGTTTCCCAGCTGTTGAGCACCTTGCCGCGCAAGGGCAGGATGGCCTGGTATTCCTTGTCGCGCGCCAACTTGGCGGAACCGCCGGCGGAATCGCCCTCCACCAGGAACAGCTCGTTGCGATCGATATCCTCGCTCTCGCAATCGGTCAGCTTGCCGGGCAGTACCGCCACGCCGGAGCCTTTTTTCTTTTCCACCTTCTTCACCGACTTCAAGCGCGACTGCGCCTGGCGTATCGCCAGCTCGGCGATTTTCTTGCCGGACTCCACGTTCTGGTTCAGCCACAACTCCACCGGATCGCGCGCCAGGCCGGAAATCAGCTTCAAGGCGTCGCGGCTGGTCAGCTTGTCCTTGGTCTGCCCCTGAAACTGCGGGTCCAGCACGCGGGCGGACAATACGAAGCGCACGCGGCTCCACACATCCTCGGCCATCAGCTTGACGCCGCGCGGCAACAGATTGTGGTGGTCGATGAAGCTCTTCACCGCGTCGAACACGCCGGCGCGCAAGCCGGCCTCGTGAGTGCCGCCCACCGGGGTCGGAATCAGGTTGACGTAGCTTTCGCCGCTGGCGCCGTCTTCGAACCAGGCCATGGCCCACTGCGCGCCTTCGCCCTTGGCGAACTGCTCGTGATCGTCGCCGATATAGGCTTCGCCGGCGAACAAGGGCGCCACCGGCTCGTCGCCGTTGCACAGTTCCGCCAGATAGCTCTTCAAGCCCTCCGGGTACTGCCAAACCTTGACTTCGTCGCCGCTGGGGCGCTCCACCACCAGGGTGACCGCCACGCCGGGCAGCAACACCGCCTTGGCGCGCAGCAGACGCTCCAACTCCGGCAAGGAGTAGCGCGGGCTTTCAAAATACTTGCCGTCCGGCCACACCCTGACCCGGGTGCCGCTGGTGCGCGGGCCGCAATCCGCCACCCGAGCCAGCGGCTCGATGACGTCGCCGCCGGAAAACACCAGGCGGTGCACGCCGCCCTCGCGCTTGACCTCCACCTCCAGCCGGGTGGACAGCGCATTGGTCACCGATACGCCGACGCCGTGCAAACCGCCGGAGAAGGCGTAGGCGCCGCCGTCCTTCTTGTTGAATTTGCCGCCGGCGTGCAAGCGGGTGAACACCAGTTCCAGCACCGGCACGCCTTCTTGCGGATGCAGGCCGACCGGAATGCCGCGGCCGTCGTCTTCCACCGACAGCGAGCCGTCCTGATGCACCGTCACCGCGATCTTGCGCGCAAAGCCGCCCAGCGCCTCGTCGGCGGCGTTGTCTATCACTTCCTGGCAAATATGGGTGGGGTCGGTGGTGCGGGTATACATCCCCGGCCGTTCCTTGACCGGCTCCAAGCCTTTCAGCACCCGTACCGACGACTCATCGTATTGTTGCGTCATGTTTGAATCTTGTTGCTCAGCAAATTACGCCAAACGCCGCGGCCACGGCCGCGGCGCAAAAAAAGACAGCGGGCCAGGCCCGCCGTGTCGCTTCGAGGCCGCGCGCGCAGACGCCGCCGCCCGGCGGCGCGTCAATGCGGCTCCTGGGCGCGGCCAAGCCGGGCCAGATAGGCCTCCCGACTCTCCACCCCGCGCAGGAAGCGCGACAACTCGGCCAACGCGCGCTCGTACACCTCGCGCTTGAACTCGATCACCGCGTCCACCGGCGCCCAGTATTCGTTCCAGCGCCAGCCGTCAAACTCCGGGTGGCTGCTGGCGCGCAGGCAGACATCGCACTCGCGCCCCACCAGCTTCAGCAGAAACCAAATCTGCTTCTGCCCCTTGTAACTGCCGCGCCACTCCCGACGCACCCAATTGGTGGGCACCTCGTAGCGCATCCAGTCGCGGGTGCGTCCCAGTATTTTCACATGTTGCGGCAGCAAACCCACCTCTTCCAGCAGCTCGCGATACATCGCGGCTTCCGGACTTTCGCCTGGCTTGATTCCGCCTTGCGGAAACTGCCAGGAATGCTCTCGCACTCGCTTGCCCCAGAACACCTCATTTTTGCCGTTGATGAGGATGATTCCGACATTGGGGCGGTATCCGTCCCGGTCCAGCATTGGAAAACCTGCAATTCATCTAGTTGAACGAATTTTTGCACATTTCGCCCCGCCTTGCCATGGACTCTATCGCCGGCCCGGCAAAGGCCCGACTTCGTCCGGAACTGCGCTGGCGCAAGGATTGCGCAGGCGCGGACTCCCCCAAGAGGCGAAAACGATGCTACGATTCCACGATTAAACGTCAAACCCAACGCTTACATGGCATTTCTGCTAAAAAGATCGTTGCTGGCCCAGCTGCCCAAGCTTCGCCTGCAAGCCGACGCCATCACCACCCTGCACCAGACCGCCGACTTCCGTCTTAGCCTGCTGGAAGCGATCGCGCAGGCCCGGCACCGCATTTATATCGCCGCGCTCTATCTGGAGCACGACGAGGCCGGTCAGGAAGTGCTGGACGCGCTGTTCGCCGCCAAACAACGCCAGCCCCAGCTGGACATCCGCGTGATGGTGGACTGGCACCGCGCCCAGCGCGGGCGCATCGGCGAGAGCCAGGACAGCTGCAACGCCTCCTGGTATCGGACCCAGGCGCTGCGGCACAGCGTTGACGTGCCCGTCTACGGCATTCCGGTGCAAACCCGCGAGTTGTTCGGCGTGCTGCACCTCAAAGGCCTGATTGTCGACGACCAGGTGCTGTACAGCGGCGCCAGCATCAACAACGTCTACTTGCACAAGCTGGACAAATACCGTTTCGACCGCTACCACCTGATCCGCAACCAGGCGCTGGCGGACGTCATGGCCGACTATATGCACGAGCAGTTCTTCAACGACCCCGCCGTCTTCCGGCTCGATAAGCCGGCGCCGGCCACCCGCAGCATCCGCAAGGAAATCCGCGTCTTCCGCGACAAGATCAGCCATAGCCAATACCGGATTGAAAACCAGGCCGGCGCAGAAGACGAGCTCAGCGTCAGCCCGATTGTCGGCATCGGCAAGGGCAACGCGCTCAACCGGGTGATTCTGGAACTGATTGCCAACACCCGCAGCTCGCTGTTCATCTGCACCCCCTATTTCAACTTTCCGCGGCCGGTAGTGCTCGCCATCAGCAAGGCGCTGCGCCGCGGCGTGCAGATCGACATCGTCGTCGGCGACAAGACCGCCAACGACTTCTACATTCCGCCCAGCGAGCCCTTCCGCGTCATCGGCGCGCTGCCCTATCTCTACGAAATGAATTTGCGCCGCTTCGCCAAGCGCCAACGCCATTACATCGGCACCGGCCAGTTGCGCGTGCACCAGTGGAAGGACGGGGACAACACCTATCACCTCAAAGGCATGTTCAGCGACCAGCGCCACATGCTGCTGACCGGCAACAACCTCAATCCGCGCGCCTTCCGCCTGGACATGGAAAACGCCTTGCTGATCAGCGACCCCAAGGCCGAACTCAAGCACCAGAACCAACAGGAACAGGAAAACATCCTGCGCCACAGCCGGCAGCTGCTGCACTACCGCGAACTGGAAGACGTGCGCACCTATCCCGAGCAAATCAAGAAGCTGCTGACCCGTCTGAGCCGCGTGCGCATCGACCGCATGCTCAACCTGATGCTGTAAACGGTTCAAGGCGCGCTAAAACGCCGCCGTTCCCCGCCGGCATCGGCCCATATGCTAAAAAGATGAAAACGCTTAGCAAAACATGGAGCCCCCGATGCCGGCCATCAAGATCGACACCCAAAACCTGAGCATCAGCCGCGATCTGTCGGAAAAGTGGCAGCAGGTGCTGGATCTGCTGGCCAAAATCGTCGACATCCCCGCCGCGCTGATCATGCAAAAGCAGGCTCCGCGCATCAAGGTCTTCCTCTCCAGCCATAGCCAAGGCAACCCCTACGAAGAAGACGAACTGGCCGACCTCGACACCGGCCTGTATTGCGAGACCGTGATGAGCAGCCGCAGAGAGCTGCTGGTGCCCAACGCCTTGAAAGACCCGGACTGGGATCACAACCCCGACATCAAGCTGGGCATGATTTCCTACCTGGGCATGCCGCTGATCTGGCCCAATCAGGACGTGTTCGGCACCATTTGCGTGCTCGACCGGGCCGAAAACCCCTATAGCCAGACCCACAAACAATTGCTCGGCCAATTCCGCGCTATGGTGGAGCGCGATCTGCACCAGGTGTATCACGATCAGGCCAGGGAACAGGAAGACGCCATCCTGCGCGCGGACGAGGCCGAGCGGGTCAGGCGGGAGTTCGAATCTTTGCGAGCCGGAGAGCAAAAAGCGCTGCAGGCGCTGCGTGAAAGCGAGGAGCGCTGGCATTTCGCGCTGGAAGGCGCCGGCGACGGCGTCTGGGACTGGAATATCGCCGGCGACACCGTCTTTCTGTCCTCCCGCTGCCGACAACTGCTGGGACTGGACGAGCGGGACAGCGAGGCGTTCAAGCTGTGGCAAACCGGCATTCACCCCGACGACCTGCCCGAGGTCGAGGCCGCGATCCAGCGCTACCTGCGCCAGCCGGAAGGGTCTTTCACCTCGGAACACCGTTTCCGCGCGCAAGACGGCTGGATATGGCTGCTGAGCCGCGGCATGGTGGTGGGCCGCGACGAGCAGGGACGGCCCTCGCGCATGATAGGCACCTACTCCGACATCAGCCGGCGCAAGCAGGCGGAATCCGAGCTGCAGCAACTCAACAGCCACCTGGAAGAACGCGTCGCCAAGCGCAGCGCCGAGCTCAAGCAAGCCATGCAGCAAATCAGCATCGCGGAAAAACAGACTGCGCTCGCCCGCATGGTCGCCGGCATGGCGCACGAATTGAACACCCCGATAGGAAATATCCTGCTCAGCGCCTCGGTCTTGCACGCAGACCTCCAGTCCATCATTCAAGCCGATGAAGCCAAACAGCTCTCGCGCGGCAATCTGCAAGATTTTCTGCGCAAGACAGTCGAAACCAGCGAACTGCTACAAAGAAACAGCGAGCTGGCCGGCGACCTGATCGGCCGCTTCAAGCTGATCGCCTCCGATCAACTCACGCAGCCCAAGCGCGCCTTCAAGCCCGCTCAAACCCTCGCCCAACTAACGCGAGCCTTGCTGCCGCCGGAGCACTATCCGGACATCCGACTGACGCTGGAAGCGCCGCAAGATCTGCAAATCGAGAATTATCCAGGCGCTTTAGAGCAACTCCTGTCCCACTTGATCGCCAACAGCCTCGCCCACGGCTTTGACGGGCATGATCGCGGCCATATCGACATCCGGCTGCAAGCGCAGGAAGATGCCCTGCTGCTCTGCTATTCAGACAACGGCAAGGGCATCGAGCCGGAGCTGCAACACAAGGTGTTCGACCCCTTCTTCACCACGCAAATGGGACAAAGCGGCTTGGGACTGGGGCTGGCCATGGTGCACAACATCGTGCACACCATCCTGAAAGGCGACATCCGGCTGGACAGCGCGCTAGGACAAGGCGCTAGCTTCACCATCCGCTTCCCGCCCAACCAACGCTGAGGCCACCAGGCGAAAATCCATAAAAAAAGCCTCCCTTTGGGGGAGGCTTCCGTGTCGCCGTTCAACAGCACAATGCATAAAGCCCAGCTCGTGTGAGCTGGGCTTTG
>NZ_JBMDIQ010000002.1:0-328910 GCF_057808735.1 Chromobacterium sp. FG89
AAGTGCCGAACAAAGTGACGAATGTGCACAACAACAGCGGCACTTACCGGGTGTATAGCCCAGGTGAGGCGATTGGCGATGTGACCCCGACGCTGCCGGATCCGCCGCCGCCGCCGCAACAAGGCGGGGGCGGAGGGGGCTGCGGCGGTTTCGGCTCCATCTTTGTTGCCATTGTCGCCGTGGTGGCGGTGGTGGTAACCGCCGGAGCGCTGGCCCCGATCCTGGCGCCGGGGCTCGTAGCAGCAGGGAGCGGGTTGATGGCCTCCGGTCTTGCGGTCTTGGGTAGCGCAGGTGCGAGTCTGGGCGCTCTAGCGGCGGCAGGCATTGCCGGCGCGGTGGGGTCCATAGCTAGCCAGGGCGTGGCGATGGCAATGGGGATGCAGGACCGCTTCTCCTGGGGGCAGGTGGGGCTGTCGGCGTTCTCGACGGCGGCGACCGCTGGCCTGGCGGGGGCGTCCAATACCTCCTCGTTGTCGGCCTTTGCCGGCAAGGGGCTGGGCGAGACGGTGGCGCGGACGATGGCGGTCAACGCGATGACCCAGGGCGTAGCCATGGCCACGGGGCTGCAAAAGTCCTTCAACTGGACCGCGATAGCGGCCAGCGGCGCGGCGGCTGGGGCCAGCGGCTGGATGGCGGAGGGCTTGGGCTGGAGCAGCAAGGACCCAGTCGCCAATGTGGGCTACGGCACGCTGCGCGGCCTGGTGTCGGGAGGTATCCAATCGCAACTGACCGGCCAGCGTCCTAACTGGAGCGCGATTGCGGCGGAATCCTTCGGCAGCGCGCTAGGAGACCAGGTGGTGAGCGGCATCCAAAATCAGGATAGGGCACGGCAACAGCAGAAGGCGGCATTTGCCAAACAGGTGCGCGACTGGGGCTTTAGCGGCCGGGCGGAAGCCCTGGAGCCAGCTTGGCTCAGCCTGGATTCGGTGAGCAACGAGGCTGCTTATGCTGTGGTGGACGACGAGCCGATGGCGCAACGCGCGACAGCGGCTAAGGCTGCTCCTGATCCGGCTCGTTCGAGTGCAATGAAGGGTAAGGTAAAGCCTCACAATTCAGCCAAAGCTCAAACAGAGTATGCTGCGAATTGGAAACTGCCAACAGCAGAAAGTGAAGCGCTGAACAATGTCTATTTTGAGATGTTGTTGGGCTTGCCGATGCTAGGGAGAATTGTGGTTGCAGAGGGCGCTAGCCTAGCTAGTAAATTTACGACGGCTATTTTTGGAGGGGGGATAAACTATGGGGCACAGAGGGTGTTCAATCCAAATCAACCTGTGAATTGGCTAGATGTTGGGCTAGGGACTGTTGGGGGGTGGTGGACGAATGGTGCAAGCTTGACAGGAACGGTTGTATTCAATACTTATGCCGCTAGTGTAAGTTCTGGCTTTCAGGGGCAGGACCCTTTGCCTGGTATGGCTGGTGCCGCAGCAGGTAGTGTTGTTGGTTTTGGTATTGGTAGCGTTGTAGCTAGACAACTAAATTTGAAGCTGAATCCATGGTATCGGTCAGACTGGATAACCGTTGGACCATATGAGGTAAAGGGATGGAATCAGCCGAGCGGGCTTCCCTCTTTTGTTGGTAATAATCTGGGTGGAATTACTCAGGAAGCAACTGGGGGCAATGTTGTTAATGCGTTACAACGTAATGGAGAGAAGAAGTGATTGTGTTTTTAAAGTTTTTTTTGACTAGGTTACTCGTGCAAACTCTTTTGTTTGTATTGATTTTTGTTTTTGGTTATATTTTTGCTATTTTTGCTTCACCAATTATTTCTTGGCCTTTTGTTGGGTATTTTAATTGGAATCTAGATCAGGGGCTTTTTTTTAGGGCGCTCAAGTGGGCAGTTATTTCAGGGGGGGCTTCAGGGGTGGGAATGTCATTTCTTGATGTGTATCATTATTTAAAGGGGTATCGATAGGGAGGGTTACATAAATGTAATGATATTATTTTTTATGTTGATTAATTGGTGCTGTTTTGAATAAAAATTCATGTTTATTTGGCCGGTGTGAAAATATTGAACTTGATGAGGGAGGGTGTTTGGGTTCGTGGGGTAAGTGAAAATGACCGGTGATGAGCTTTGTGCCTTTGCGAAATTTGTGAAATCAAGGGCGAATTTTGTTCGGTTTGTTTAATGTCTGAATCAAGATTATAAAAATAATAGCGATGATGGGGTAGTGTTGCTCTTGGCCAGTTTCTTGCTGGGTTTTCTGAGTTTACAAGGGGTATGAGTGGACTCTATAAGAATATGGATGAAGTTGTGGATTTTGAAGAAATTACTTGGAAGATGACTGCAGAAATACTGCGGGCTGCTACCGTTTATGCCGCATAATAGTTATATTCCTTGCGTGGGAATAGTATGTTCATGTAGTTTTCGATAAAGATTATTGTGCGAATAATTTTGAATTTATCTGAGTGAAAAAACATAGTAACCCAGCGACCAAAGCCCCTCTTGGGGCTTTGGTCGTTTGGAGGGATTAGGCCAGTTCCTGCATTTGCATCGCAGTCTGTTGCAAGCGGCGGGGGAAGGGTTCCAACAGGCAATACACCTATTCGCATTCCAGCGTGTCGAGATTGGATAGTTCCAGTATTGCCGCCAGCGCGCTGCTGACCTGGCCAAGCTGGGGGATGATCGGGCGGGCGCGGTGCGCAGTACTCGTCGAGCTGGCGCAATAGCGGGTCGATGGGTGTGGCAAGTAGGGTGGTAAAGCCCAAGGGTTTGCTCGTGCGAGGCCGCGTTTGCCGTGTGGGCAAATCGGGATTTGCTCACCCTACGAACTGGCGGCGATCTTACTCAGCGGAGGGCTGATTGACGACTGAGGCGCTACCGTGCGTAATGAGGCGTTGGTCCGCGGTTTGCCGGATGCGCTAGGCAAGACGGCGGGTGAGCTGATGTATTTTGCGAAGAACCTTGGAGAACTGAGCAAGGAGCAGGCTGGCGCATTGGCCGGCAATGCCTTGTTGTCCTGGGCGCCAGGGTCGCGTTTGCTACGCGGGTCCAGCCTGCTGAGCATAGAGGCAGGCATGGGCACGCGTTTGCTGGCAAGGGATACAGTGGAAGCGTTTGGGCCGAGACTGGACCGTTTGGCAGAGCAGAGTACGCCGGGGCTGAGGATGTATGCGGTGCCGGAGGGGGGCCTGCTAGAGCATTTGACCCCTCAGGTGCACCATTGCCATATGGGTTTAAGGATTTTAGAGAATATGGCGCGTTTGTTGATGTGCTCAAAGCCGGTCTGCCAGAGAATACTTCTATTGTTTTTAAAGGTAGTTCTGTTTCTGGTCGTAGCTCACCATATAGTAAAATACTGGGTGCGCCATTTGATTATGGTCGCTTAAGTGACTACGATATTGCATTGGTGAATGATGATCTTTATCTAAAATCTTTGGGCTTTGGTAGAACTGCTGGATTTAAAGTGAAAACTATGCCAGATCGTATTGGTCCATTAAGTACAGAACAGGCCAGTTTGCTTGGTTTGCGTGAAATGCAAAAAATATTGTCTCAGCAATCAGGTCGTCCAGTGGAGTTTATGTTTTATGATAATATTTCCGATACGCTAAAAGGCCCCTCGCATATTTTTAAACTGGGAATGTGAAAATGAATGTTTATGATCATTATGGGGTTGAGAAGCAAGATGTAGGTGATGTGGTGCGCCTGCTTGGGGAAATGCTAAAGGTTTGTTTTTTGCCTCATGGAAGTGGTTTTTTGGGAGAGTATTACCTTGCAATGGGTGAGGGTGGTACCAGCTATCGTCTGATTAGGAATTTTAGCGATAATGAGTGGCAGGAGGAGGATTTTAAAGAATGTGTTTGGTTGCTGGAGGCTAATGAGGTTGTAGAGCCTGATGTTTTAATGGCTTTGCTGTCAGGGCTGGAAGAAGTTAAATTTTTGTATCGCTCAGAGGTAGAGGAAGGGAGTTGGATGCGTAGATATGTTTTTGTGGATGGAAAGCTGGAAATGATTAGGGAGGTTGTTGTGTGATGTCGTATTGGTTTTGATGTGGGTGTTTTGATTTGATATTTGGGTCGGGTGGCAAAAGGCAAAAAATGAATAGTATAATTCCTGATTCGGATATTGTTCATAAAATTGGATTGGTCCTTGGGAGAAATGTCTCTTTGCTTAAGGGAGGGGATGTTGGCAGCTTTGAGGGGTTTTCAGAGAAAGATTTAAGTGATTTTCGGTTGCTGGATAGCCGAAGTGGTGTTTTGGCAATTTCATATATCAGGTACCGACTTGCTGTTAAGGTAGATATGAATGTGGTTGTCTCATTCCTTGCTGCGGTGGTGCAGCAAGGGGTAACCATTCAGAAATTGGGAGAGGCCGAGTAAGTAGCGTGTGCAAGCCAAAAGGCTTACCCACGCGGTACCTTGCCAACACTGCCTTTGGACGCGCCGTAACTTAGTAAGCCCAAGCCTCCCCAAAGCCCCTCCCGGGGCTTTGTCGTTTATAAGGCTCAAGCAAGCTCCTGCATCTGCATCGTAGTCTGTTGCAAGCGGTGGGCGAAGGGTTCCAGCAGGCAATACACCTGTTTGCATTCTAGCGTGTCTAGCTTGGATTGCTCCAGCATCGCCGCCAGCGCCGACAAGGCGGTGCTGACTTGATTGAATTCCAGGCTGAGCAGATGAAGGCTGTGATCGAAGTGTTCGCAGTACGCGTCGAGTTGCCGCAATAGCGGGTCAATCGGGTGGAGCGTGGCATCCTGCTGACGCAAGCTTTTCAGTTGGAACAGCAAGGTAGATAGCGATGGGATGTGGTGGGGGTGAGGGGCGTTAGACATGGTGCCTCCATGATGTACGGTATGTTTTCCGCAGCCCACTTCCTACGGTGGGCGGCAGCCCGAACGAGGGTAGGAATACCGGCACCATGGAACCGGCCAGCCCGCGGGCTGCCTCGCCCGGTCCGCCTATGAGGGCATGACAAGGCACACGGACACAGCTGCTCTCGCAGTGATGTCCGCCATGATGCAACTCGGGTTCCTACGCCCGGTGCTGAAGCACAGCACGGCCGGATTATCACGTGCCTGTGGCGGGGAGGCAAGGGGCGGGCGTCCGCTATGGCGGCGCAGCGAGGCCGGGCGCGTTTGAGTTCGGTGTTTCCTCCGGCGGCAGAGGCTTAGAGTCTGTTTATGATCTTTTGTAGGTGTGGTTAAACGCTGCTAGATATGTAGGAGACCACGTATCCGACGCGCCCCAGGTCCCTTCAAGCCTGCCGACGGGTGGCAGGCCCGAGGTCTTAAGCGGCTGCTTGTTCGAGCAGCGCGACGTTAGCGCGCCATCACTGAGCGAATCAGAGATTCGCACGTAGAGAGTTCAGCCGCGCCTCGGGACTGACGGGAACCGGCGGGAAGCCGTAGGCCAGGCTTGCAGGGCGGCCTTTGGGGTAAAGGGGAATTTGGCCGCGCAAATTCCCCTTTCCGTTTTATTCCCTCGCGACGCTACGCTTGCCTCGCTCGGTCAGGGCGGAACCGGCCCTAAATCATCATCCGCGAAGCGGATTCAATGCCTTGAACAATACTCCCGATCAGAAAAGATCGTGAACAGGTTCTTAGGCAAGGTCCGGCATGGCGGCTGCAGGGCTGGACAGCGTCTCGGCGAGTTCGCTGTTGAGGCGCGCGAGCACGGCGTCCCGGGCGCTGGCGATGAAGAAGTGGTCGCCGTCGAACCAGTGCACGCGCGCGGGCGCGGCGGTTTCCCGCTGCCAGCCTTCGGTCTGTTCCGGCAGACGTTGCCGGTCGCCGCGCCCGGCCAGCACGGTGATGGGCAGGGCCAGCGGCGGGGCCGGCTGGTAGCGATAGGTTTCCACCAGTTCGAAGTCGGTGCGCAGGGTGGGCAGCAGCAGATCCATCATTTCCCGGTGGGCCAGGATTTCCGCGGGCGTGCCGTTGTAGTCGCGCAGCGCGTCGATGAAGCCGTCGTCGTCCATCCGGTGCAGCATGCGCGGCGGCTGGCGGTGTTGCGGCGCGTCGCAGCCGGACACGATCAGCCGCAGCGGCTGCGGCCGGCCTTGGGCGCGCAGCCGCCGCGCCAGTTCGAAGGCGATCAGCCCGCCCATGCTGTGGCCGAAGAAGGCGAAGGGCAGTTCGTCGTCCAAGGGTAATTCCCGCGCCAGCGCGTCCACCAGCGGCGGCAGCGCCTTGAAGCCGGCTTCGCGGAAGCGGGCGGCGCGGCCGGGCAGTTGCGCGGCGCAGACTTCCACTTCGGGAGGCAGCCGGCCTTGCCAGCCGGCATAGGCGCCGGCATGGCCGCCGGCGTAGGGAAAGCAGTACAGGCGCAGCCGCGGCGGCTGGCTGGCGGACTGGCGCTGGAGCCAGGGTGAGGGGTGCATCGATTCAGTCTCCTGTTTGCAGGGAAGGGGTGGGGCGGAGCTCCGCCGGGCCGGTGCAGCCGGGCGCGCCGATGGCGCGCAGCCGGGGGCTGCACAGCGCCAGCACGGCGACGCCGATCAGCAGCAGGCCGGCGCCGGCGAACAAGGCGCGCACCGGCGCGGACGCCAGGCTCACGCCGGCCAGCGTGGTGGACAAGGGCGTGACCGCCGCCATCATGAACATTAAAAAACTCATCACCCGGCCGCGCATTTCCGCCGGAATGCGGGCCTGGATCCAGGCCATCAGCCGGACTTGGACCAGGCCGCCGAAGAGGCCGATCAGGAACATCATCGCGCAACTGGCGGCAAACGCGGGGGACAGGCCCAGGCCGATGATCATCGCGCCCATCAGGGCGTCCGCGCAGAATACCATCCATCCCAGCCGGCCCAGCGCTTTGGGCGGCAGCAGGCTGAGCAGGGCCATGCCCAGCAGGCTGCCCGCGCCTTGCGCGGACAGCAGGGTGCCGAAATGGCCGGCGTCCAGCCCCATCGCGGTTTTGACCAGCAGCGGCAGGCCGATCTGGATGGGGCCGGCGGTCAGGAAGGCGATCACCGCCCAGTAGAAGAACAGCGCGCGCAGGGTGGCGTCGCCCCAAGTCCAGGCGGCGCCGCGGCGGATGGCGCGCAGGATGCCGGCGGCGGATTGCGTCGATTGCGCCTGCGCGGCGGCGGCGCGGGGCCGCAGCCGGCTGAGCATCAGGCCGGCGCTCAGAAAGCAGGCGGCGCCCAAGAGGAAGGCGAGGCCCAGGCCGCCGCCGGCGCGGACGCCGGGCAGGGCGATCAGCACGCCGGCCAACATGGGGCCGGTCAGCAAGGTGAGCTGGTTGACCGCCATGAACACGGAGTTGGCCTGTTGCAGCCTGTCTTCCGGCACGGTGTTGGGCAGCAGGGCGGCGGCCGACGGCCCGGTGAAGGCGGCGACGACGCCCATGGTGGCGGCGAAGGGATAGAGCCAGGCCAAGGGCAGCCCGCCGCGGTAGGCGGCGTAGCCTAGCAGCGCCAGCAGCGCCGCGCAGCACAGCAGCGAGCACTGGAACACCCGCCGCGGCGAGTGCCGGTCCGCCACCGCGCCGCCGACGATGATGAACACCGCGCGCGGCAGTTCCATCGCGGTGACGACCAGGCCGAGGGCGAGGCCGTCGCCGCCCAGCTGCAGCACCAGCCAGGGCAGGGCGATCAGCGCGGTCTGCTGGCCCAGGATGGAGCAGAACCAGGCGGCGGAGAGCCAGAGAAAGCGCCGGTCGCGCCAGAGCGAGGACGGCGGGGCGGCGAGGGAGGCGGACATGGGCTTAGACATGGCGTTCTCGCATCGCGCGCTCCAGGCTGTCCGCCAGCCCGGCCACATGCGGCTCGCGCAGCATGTCGGCGTGTTCGCCGGCGGCGCGGAACACCTGGACCGGGCCGGCGGCGTAGTCGGACCAGCCCAGGTCGGCCGGTCCGGCCATGCTGGCGGCCAGCCCGTCGGTGACCCACACCGCCACCGGGCAGGGCGTGGTTTGCGGCTGATGGCCGCGCAGGCTGAGCAGGTTGGCGCGGTAGACGTCGAACATGGCTTCCACCCGGCGCGGGTCCATGCCCTGGGGGAACAGGCCGGAGTCTTGCACCCGCCGGCTGAGCAGCGCGAAGCGCCCGGCGCGGTCCAGCGGCCGCAGCATGTCTTCCGAGACGGCCAGCGTTTTGCCGGTGGCGATTTCCACGGTGCGGGCCATGTAATGCAGCAGCCCGGCCTCGTCCTGGGGCAGTTCGTTCAGGAAGCCGGCGTCCGGGCGCGGCGGAGCGTCCAGCGCCGCCAGCAGGTTGACTTCGACGCCGGTCTCGACCAGCCGCCGCGCCAGCTCCGCCGCCACCGCGGCGCCGAAGGAGTGGCCGGCCAGGATCAGCGGTCCGGGCAGGCCGGCTTGCCGCACGGCGGCGGCGTAGCGTTCGGCCATGGCCGCCACGCTGTCGTCGGCGGCGACGGCCGGGTCCAGCCCCGCCGCTTGCAGACCGTAGACGCGCCAGCGCGGCGACAGCCGCTCCACCAGCTTTTGATAGCCGATGATCTGGCCGGAGCCGTCGTGCACCAGCAGCAGGGCGCCGTCGTCGCCGTCGGTCCGGATCGGCACCAGCACCGACGGCGCGGCGGCCTGGCCGGCCTCGGCCACCAGCCGGGCGAACTCGGCGACGGTGCCGGAGGTGAACAGCGAGGCCAGCGGCAGCTCCACGCCCAGTTCCTCGCGGATGCGGGACAGCAGTTGCAGCGTCAGCAGCGAGTGGCCGCCCATGTCGAAGAAGCTGTCGTCCACGCCGATGCGCGGCAGGCCCAGAACGGCGGCGAACAGCGCGGCAAGCTGAGTTTCCAGCGGGGTGCCCGGCGCACGGTAGGCGCGCGCTGCCAGCTCCGGCGCCGGCAGCGCGCGGCGGTCCAGCTTGCCGTTGGGTGTCAGCGGCAGCGCCGGCAGGCTGACCCAGGCGCTGGGGATCATGTATTCCGGCAATTGCTCCGCCAGCGCGCGGCGCAGCGCGGCGGTGTCCGCCTCGCCGCCCGCCGGCACCAGATAGCCCACCAGCCGCGCGGCGGCGGGCGGCGCGTGGTGCAGCGCCACCGCGGCGGCGGCGATGCCGGGCTGGGCGCTGAGCGCGGCTTCGATCTCGCCGGTTTCGATGCGATAACCGCGCAGCTTCAGCTGTTGGTCGCCGCGGCCCAGGTATTCGATGCGGCCGTCCGCCAGCCAGCGCGCGCGGTCGCCGGTGCGGTAGATCCGCTCGCCGCAGCGGAAGGGGTTGGGGAGGAAGCGCTCCGCGGTGAGCCGCGGGCGGCGCAGATAGCCGCGGGCGACGCCGGGGCCGGCGAGGTAGAGTTCGCCGGCGAGGCCGGGCGGCGTCGGCTGCAAGGCCTCGTCCAGGATGTAGGCGCGGTAGCCGGGGATGGCGCGGCCGATGTCGACGGGCTGGCCGTCGCGCGCGGCGATTTCCGTCGCGGTGCCCCAGACGGTGGCCTCGGTGGGGCCGTATTCGTTGTAGAAGCGCCGGCCTTGGCCTATCAGGTCGCCGGCCGACACCGTTTCGCCGCCGAACAGGACCGCGCGCAGCGATCCGCCCCAGCCGGCGGGCTGGGCCTGGGCCACAGTCCGGTACAGCGAGGGCAGGCTGAGCCAGACTTCGGCCCGCTCGCGCTCCACCAGGCCGGCCAGGTAGCCGGGCTCCAGCTGGCCGCCGGCGCGGCTGAGGATCAGCCGGCCGCCGCAGGCCAGCGACCAGAACAGCAGGGCCACCGAGCTATCGAAGGAGAAGGAGGGCAGCAGCAGGAAGGCGGTGCCCGGCCGCGACAGTTCCGCCGGATAGAAGGCGAGGCGGGCGGCGGTGGAGGCGTGGAGATTGCCGTGCTGGATCGCCACGCCCTTGGGGACGCCGGTGGAGCCGGAGGTGTAGATCAGGTAGGCGGGGTGCTCGGGCCGCAGCGGGCGGACGCGCTCGGCGTCGGCGGGGTTGCCGTCCGGCAGCGCGGCCAGTTGCGCTTGCAGGGCCGGCTCGTCCAGATTCAGCCGCGTCGCGCCGTCCGGCAGCGTGGCGTCGCTCAGGGTCAGCACGCAGCGCGGGGCGGCGTCTTGCAGCATGAAGGCGATACGGGCGGCCGGGTAGTCCAGGTCCAGCGGCAGATAGGCGGCGCCGGCTTTCAGCGCGGCGAGCATGGCCACCACGGCGTCGGCGGAGCGCGGCAGCGCGATGGCGACGATGTCTTCCGGGCCGACGCCGAGCCGGATCAGGCCGCGCGCCAGCTGGTTGGCGCGGCGGTTGAGTTCGCCGTAGCTCAGGCTGCGGCGCTCGTCGCTCAAGGCCGTCGCTTCCGGCGCGGCGGCGGCGCTGGCCTCGATCAGGGGCAGCAGGGTGGCCGGCGCGGACGCCGCGTCGCCGTCGTCCGCCAGCAGCCGCCGGCTTTCGCCCGCGTCCAGCAGCGCCAGGCGCGGCAAGGGCTGTTCCGCCTGATCGGCCATGGCCAGCAGCAAGCGTTGCAGCCGGGAGGCCAGGCTGCGCGCGCCGGCGTTGGTGAACAGGTCGACGTCGTATTCCAGCATCGCCTGCAGGCCGCCGTCGGCTTCGTGCACGGTCAGGGTCAGGTCGAAGCGCGGCGAGCTGTCGTCGTTGGACAGGGTTTCCAGCTCCAGCCCCGGCAGGCGCAGCGTGTCCAGCGGCGCGTTCTGCAGCACCAGCATGGTCTGGAACAGCGGGTTGCGCGCCAGCGAGCGCTCCAGCCGCAGCGCGTCGACGATGGTTTCAAACGGCATGTCCTGCAGTTCGTAGGCTTCCAGCACCACGTCGCGGACCCGCGAGAGCAGTTGCAGCGCGTTGGGCGCGCCGCTCAGATCGACGCGCAGCGCTAGGGTGTTGACGAAGCAGCCGATCAGGCCCTCCAGGTCCAGGTGATTGCGGTTGGCGATGGGGCTGCCTATCACCAGATCGCGCTGGCCGCTGTAGCGGGACAGCAGTTCGGCGTAGCCGGCCAGCAGCACCATGAACAGGGTGCCGCCGGCGCGCTCGGCCAGCCGGCGCAAGTTCTGGGTCTGCGCCGGCGAGAAATCGAAGCGGACGAAGCGCCCGCGGCGCGGACCGTCGGCGCCGCGCGGCCGGTCGCCCAGCAGTTCCAGCGCCGCCGGGGCGTCGGCCAGGCGCGTTTTCCAGCGCGCCAGCATCTGGTCGTAGCGTTCGCCGGACAGGGCGTCGCGCTGCCATTGGGCGAAGTCGCCGTACTGGATGGGCAGGGCGGGCAGGCTGGGCGGGCGTTGTTCCCGCGCGGCGGCGTAGAGCTCGCCGAATTCACGCACCAGCACGCCCAGCGACCAGCCGTCGGACAGCGCGTGGTGCAGCGCGATCAGCAGCGCGGCGTCGTCCGGGCCGATGCGCAGCAGGGCGAAGCGCAGCGGCGGCGCGGCCTCCAGGTCGAACTTGGGCCGGGCGAAGGCGTCGGCGGCGCGATTCAGCGCCGCGTCCAGGCTGTCGCCGGCGTCCACGCGCAGCGTCAGTTCCTGCAGTTCCGGCCCGTCGCCGCCGTCGACGATTTGCCGCAGCTCGCCGTCGCTCAGCGCGAAACGGGTGCGCAGCGCCTCGTGGCGGCGGACCACGCCGGCCAGCGCGGCGCGCAGCGCGGCCAGGTCCAGGCGGCCGCGCAGGCGCAGGCCCTGGGCGATGTTGTAGACGCCGTGTTCGCCCTGGTCCAGCCGTTCCAGGAACCAGAAGCGCTGTTGGGCGAAGGAGGCCGGCAGCGGCCGCGAGCGGTCGGCCGGCGGGATGCGGCGCTCCGGCGCGGAGGCCGGCGCGGCGGGGTCTTCCAGTGCGACGCGTGCCGCCAGCGCGGCGGCGAATTCGGCCACCGTCGGGTGTTCGAACAGGGTGCGCAGCGGCAGTTCGACGCCGAATTCGGCGCGCAGCCTGGACATGACCCGGGTGGCCAGCAGGGAGTGGCCGCCGGCTTCGAAGAAGTTCTGTTCGCGGCCCAGGCCGCCGACGCCCAAGACCTCGCCCCAGAGGCGGGCCACTTCGTTTTCGGCGCGGTTGCGCGGCGGCGCTCCGGCGTCGGCGCCGCCTTGTTGGGCCTGGCCGGGCTCGGGCAAGGCGCGCCAGTCCAGCTTGCCGCTATGGGTCAGCGGCAGTTTGTCCAGGGTGACGAAGGCGGCCGGCAGCATGTAGTCGGGCAGGTGCGCGGCCAGATGGCGGCGCAGCTCGGGTCCCAGCGCGTCGCGCGGCTGGCTTTGCGCCGGGGTGTTGAAGCAGGCGGTGGGCTCGCCGTCGTCGTTCCCGTCCAGCCGTTCCAGCGCCAGCGGCGGCAGGGCGTCGGCCGCGGCGGCCAAGGCCAGGTCGAAACGGCCGTCGGCGGCGTCCTCGCTCCAGCTGAGGCGGGCGGCCAGGCCGGCGGCCGCGGCTTCGGCCAGCAGTTCGGCCGGCTCGGCGGCGTCAGACGGCGCTTGCGCCCGCCAGGGCTGGCCGTCGGCGGCTTCGTCGTCGGCCGCGCTGTTGGCCGGATCATGATCCAGCCAGGCGAGGAAGCGGTTGACCTCGGCGGCGCGGCGGTTGGCCAGGCCGGGCCGCAAGCGCGAGGCGTCTGCGGCCGGCGCGGCGGCGGCGCGCGGCGCGCCCTTGCTCAGCACCACGTCGTAGCGGTAGGTGGTCAGCTCGCAATCGCCGCCGTCTTCCTTCAGGCGGATTTCGATTGCGGCGATGTCGCCGCGGCGGCGCGCCAGGCGGCGGAACAGCGCCGGGTCCACCAGCAGTTCCTTTTCCTCGGCGATCAGCGCGTCCAGTTGACGGCGCAGTTCCGCCCGCGTCGGGCGGGCGACGGCGGGCAGGCGGCGCAGCAGGCGGCTGGCCTGGAAGTGGCGCAGCAGGCCCAGGTGGCGCAGGTCGCCCAGCAGCAGTTTGCCGCCGGGGCGCAGCCGCGCCAGCGCCTGGTCCACCACGTCCAGGAAGTAGGCGGCGTCGGGGAAGTATTGCGCCACGGAATTGACGATCACGGTGTCGAAGTCGTCCGGCAGGCCGGCCAGCTCGCGGGCTTCGCGCCGCTCCAGCGTCACCTGTTCCAGGCCGCGCGCGGCCACGGTGCGGCCCAGGCGCTCCAGCGCGCGGGCGGAGAAGTCCAGGCCGTGGTAATGCTCGCAGTCCGGGGCGACGGCGAGCAGCAGCATGCCGCTGCCGACGCCGATTTCCAGCACCCGGCGCGGGTTCAGCGCGCGGATGCGGCTCAGGATCTCGTCGCGCCAGCGCCGCATGTGTTCGGCGGGAATCAGCGCGTTGTCGTAGGAGTCGGTCCAGCCGACCAGGTCGAGGTCGGCGTCCTCGGCCGGCGCGTCCTCGTAGATCATGTCGAAGGCGGGCAGCCAGCCCTTGTCCTTGTCCTTGGCGGCGGCGTCCACGCCGCTGCGCTTGGCGACGTAGGCGACCAGCCGCGCCTGATCGCCGTCGCCGCGCACCACCACGGCGGCTTCCGCCACCGCCGGGTGCTGGCTGAGCAGGGCCTGGATTTCGGCGGTTTCAATGCGGAAGCCGCGCAGCTTGACCTGTTGGTCGGCGCGGCCGCGGTATTCCAGCTCGCCGCGCGGGGTGACGCGCGCCAGATCGCCGCTGCGGTAGAAGCGCAGGCCGCTGTCCAGGTGCGGGTCCGGCATGAAGCGCTGGGCGCTCAGCTCCGGCTGATTGACGTAGCCCAGCGCCACGCCGGCGCCGCCCACGTGGATTTCGCCCACCATGCCCGGCGGCACCGGCTGCAGGGCGTCGTCCAGCAGACGGATGCACAGATCGGGCAGCGCCGCGCCGATCACGCTGCCCAGCTTGCGCTTGATTTCGGGCAGGCCGATGCGGCGGAAGGTCACGTGCACGGTGGTTTCGGTGATGCCGTACATATTGATCAGCTGCGGGTAGTCGTCGCCGTGGCGGTCCAGCCAGGGTTCCAGGCTGCTCAGGTCCAGCGCTTCGCCGCCGAAGACGACGTAGCGCAGCGCCAGATCGCCTTCGCGCGGGTTCGCTTCCTCGGCGGCCATCAATTGGCGGAAGGCCGACGGGGTCTGGCTCAGCACGGTGACTTTTTCCTCGCACAACAGCTGGTAGAAGGCGTCCGAGGAGCGGGCCAGCAGCGGCGGCACAATCAGCAGGACGCCGCCGTGGGCCAGCGCGCCCCAGATTTCCCACACCGAGAAGTCGAAGGCGTAGGAATGGAACAGCGTCCACACTTCGCGCGGGCCGAAGCGGAACAGCTCGGCGCTGCTGGAGAACAGCCGGGCGCAGTTGCGGTGGCTGACCGCCACGCCCTTGGGCCGGCCGGTGGAGCCGGAGGTGTAGATGATGTAGGCCAGGCCGTCCGGGTCGTCGCCGGCCGGCAGCGCCGCCGCCGGCGCGGGTTCCGCCGCGTCCAGCGTCAGCAGCGGGCCGGCGAAGGGCGGCAGCGAGGGCGCCAATGCCTCGGTGCTGAGCACGGCGCGCGCGCCGCTGTCTTCCAGGATGTAGCGGATGCGGTCGGCCGGATAGGCCGGGTCCATCGGCACATAGCCGGCGCCGGCCTTGAGCGCGGCCAGCACGCCGATCAGCATTTCGAAGGAGGGCGTCAGCCACAGGCCCACCGGTTCGCCCGGCCGCACGCCGGCGGCCGCCAGCCGCCGTGCGGCGGCGTCCGACAGCCGTTCCAGCTCGCCGTAGCTCAGTTCCCGGCCGTCGCAGCGCAGCGCCGCGGCGTCGGCTTGCCGCGCGGCGAAGCGGCTGAAGGCGCGGTGCACCGGCTCGCAATCGACGGCGGCGGCCTGCCGCGGCAAGGTCAGCAGGGCGGCGGCCTGTTGCGGCGTGGTCAGCGGCAGCGCGGCCAGCGGCGCGTCCGGCTGACGGCTGGCGGCGTCCAGCAGCAGGCTCAGTTGTTCGGCGAGGCGCTCCACCGAGAGCCGCTCGAACAGCGCGGTGTTGTAGGAGAACGCGCCGGACAGGCCGTCCTCGGTCTCGCGCATGAACAGCTCCAGATCGAAACGGGCGGCCTCCTGGCTCAGCACCGGAGTCAGCCGCAGCCCGTCCAGCGTCGGCATCGCCGCCGGGATGTTGAGCAGGGTGAAGGCGACCTGGAACAGCGGGTTGCGGCTGGGGTCGCGGCTGGCTTGGCCCAGCGCGCCGACCAGTTGGTCATAGGGCACGGCGGCGTGCTCCACCGCGTCGCGCATGGTGTCCGATTGCCGGCGCGCGAACTGGCGGAAGCTGTCCGCGGGGCCGATGCGGCCGCGGATCACCAGCATATTGGCGAAGAAGCCGATCAGTCCCTCGGTTTCCACCCGTTCGCGGCCGGCCAGCGAGGTGCCGATGGCCAGATCGTCCTGACGCGCGTGGCGGGCCAGCAGCGCCTGGAAGGCGGACAGCAGCAGGCAGAACAGGGTGGTGCGTTCGGCCGCCGCCAGCCGGCGCAGGCGCTCGGCGGTATCGGCGCCGATGTCGAAGCCCACGGTGGCGCCGTCGAAGCCCTGCACCGGCGGCCGCGGCTTGTCGGTGGGCAGCTCCAGCGTGGGCAGGCCGGCCAGCTGGGTTTTCCAGTAGGCGAGGTCGGCGTCCCAGCGGTCTTGCCGGCCGTTGGCGTGCTGCCAGCGCGCGTAGTCCAGGTACTGGATGGGCAGCT
The DNA here is from genome assembly GCF_057808735.1 of Chromobacterium sp. FG89. Classification (NCBI taxonomy): domain Bacteria; kingdom Pseudomonadati; phylum Pseudomonadota; class Betaproteobacteria; order Neisseriales; family Chromobacteriaceae; genus Chromobacterium; species Chromobacterium sp. FG89. The sequence goes on from NZ_JBMDIQ010000002.1 coordinate 15,465, forward strand.
CGGGCAGTTCCGGCGCGCGGCCGCGGCTGAGCGCGGCGTAGGCGCGGGCCGCCTCGTCCATCAGCACCGTCAGCGACCAGGCGTCGCCGACGATGTGATGCAGGGTCAGCACCACCGCGTGTTCGTCCGCCGCCAGCTTCAGCAGCGCGATGCGCAGCGGCTGGCCGACGGACAGGTCGAAGGCGTGGGCGCTTTCGCGGCGCGCCAGCGCCTCCAGCCGGGAGGCGGCTTCTTCGGCCGGCAGGCCGGACCAGTCCAGGCGCTCGATGGTCGCGCGGCCGGCCGGCTGCGGGATCTGCGCCGCCGCGCCGTCCACTTCGCGGATGGCGGTGCGCAGCGAGGCGTGGCGCGCCACCACGCAATCAAAGGCCCGGCACAGCGCGTCCGCCTGCAAGGCGCCGCTCAGGCGGAAGGCGGAGCAGATATTGTAGGCGGCGGCGCCGGCGCTCAATTGGTGCAGGAACCAGAGCCGCTGTTGTTGGAAGGACAGCGGGCCGGAGGCGGCGTCGCCGCGGGCGATCCGCCCGCCATCGACGGGCGCGGGGGCCGGGAGCAAGACGTCCAGTTCTTGTTCCAGCAAATGGTCGAGAAGGTCCAGGTCGTTATCGTTCCAATCGCTAACGCTCATTTCAATGGCTTTCCAGGTGATGTGTTGTCGGCGCCCATCGGGCTGCGCGTCCATCGCGCCCGATTTGATTTCGATTATTTTTCGAGGTCTGTAAAAATATTCAATTTATGCGGTATATTCTTTGGCGGGTTTTGTGAGTCGGTATTCTCCGATTTAAACAATTCCAATTAGCAATGTTTTGGTTGGATAAATAGATTTATTTAGAAACTGTTTTAATTTTCTAGCGACGGCACGGAGGTTGATATGACGCAGGACGCGATGAACGAAACCAAATACATCGTGGTGGTGAATCACGAGGAGCAATATTCGATATGGCCGGAATATCGCGACATTCCAGCCGGCTGGCGCTCGCTTGGCGTCAGCGGCGCGGAACAGGAGTGCCTGGACTATATTGAAAAGAACTGGACGGATATGCGTCCCTTGAGCCTGAGACAATTCATGCAGGAAAATCAAACGGCTTCCCCTTCCGCGAATTAATGGTTTCTATGTCTTGTTTTTGAAGTCGCCGCATCGCGGCGACTTTTTCATTGCAAAGGCAGCCGTCGCGTCAGCCAGGGCAGCAGCAGCCGGTTCAGCCGGGACAATAGCCGGTGGCGCAGGTCCAGCCAGTTGAGGTCCATGTGGTGGCGGGCGTAGCCGCCGTCGGGATCGTCGGCCGGCGGCCAGGAGCTGCCGTCCGGCGTGGGCGAGCCGGGTTCGAAGTAATAGCCGGGGCAGCACAGCGTGGCCGCGTCGTCCAGGCAGCCGCTTTGCTGCACGCACCAGGTGAAGAAGCGCGGCCCCACGGTGATGGCGGTGCGCATCGCCGGCGATTCGCGCAGCCGGGCCGGCATCGCCGGGTCCAGCGGCGCGCACTGGCCGGCGGCCAGCCGGTCCAGCACGGTGTCCCACAAGGGGTGGCCGGGCGCGCTGCCTATCAGCGCGTTGTTGAAGCCGTGGGTGCGCGACAGGATCAGCCGCCTCTCCGGCAGCAGCGGGTCTATGGGCCGCAGGTTTTCGATGTCCATGTCGATGTAGAAGCCGCCGTGCCGCGCCAGGAACAGATAGCGCGCGGCGTCTATGCGCTGGATGTCGCGCTCGAAGCCGGCGTAGCGAGCCGCGAACCAGGGATAGTGTTCGTCGACCAGCGCCTGCATCTTGGGCGCGTCCCAGAACACGAACTCCCAGTCCGGATGGCGTCGCATCCAGCTGTCGCGGTAGCGGCGGTATTTGTCCGGCAGCGCGGCGGCGCCTTGATACCAGATCTGATGGATGCGGCGCGGAATGCCCGCCTCCGGAGCGGAAAGTGTCGGCTTCACGAGAAGGTCGCTCCGCCGTCGATGGCGATGATGCGGCCGTTGAAGTAATCGCATTCGATGATGAATTTCAGCCCCTGCCAGATTTCCGCCGGCTCGGCCATGCGCCGCAGCGGCACCTGGGCGATCAAGTCCTCGCGGGTGGCCGGCGCCAGGCCCGCCGCCATCGGGGTGTCGGTCAGGCCGGGCGCGAGGCCGGCCACGCGAATGCCGAAGGATGCCAGTTCCAGCGCCCAGGTCCGGGTCAGCGCGTCCAGGCCGGCCTTGGACGCCGCGTAGTTGGACTGGCCGGGATTGCCGGCGCTGGTGACGGAGGAGACGTTGACGATCAGGCCCGGCGTCTTGAGGCCGGACTCCACGCGGGCGGCGGCGAATTCTCGGCTCAGCAGATAGGGCGCGGTCAGATTGGCGTCCAGCACCGCCCGCCATTGCGCGGTGGGCAGCTTGCGGACGAAGCCTTCCACGTCCAGCCTCACCAGCCAGCCGTCGCGCAGGATGCCGGCGTTGTTGACCAGCAGATTGGCCGGCTCCGCGTCCTCAGACGCCGTTTTCAGAAAGGCGCGGACCGCGGCTTCCTGGCTCACGTCCAGCACCGAGCCGCGCACCGCGCCGGGCAGGCCGGCGGCGTCTTCCTCCAGCCGGCGCAGGCCGGCGGCGTCCAGGTCGGCGGCGTGGACCCGCGCGCCGGCGCGGGCCAGTTCCAGCGCGAAGGCGCGGCCTATGCCGCTGGCGGCGCCGCTGACGATGGCGTTGATGTGTTCCAGTTTCATTCTGCGGTTTCCATGGTGGTGGTTTGGGCGGCGGCCTGGCGCAGCGCGTCGCGCTCGGCGTCGGACATGCCGCGCAGCTTCAGGTAGACGGCGGCGATCTTGGCGGCCAGGCCGGGCGCGGACTCGCGTTCGGCCAGCAGCGCGGCCAGGGCGCGCGGGGTCTGGGCGTGGAAGGTGGCGCGCAGCGGCAGGGTCTGCCGGAAGATCTTGTTGACGCGCACCTGGATGCGGGTGGCCAGCAGCGAATGGCCGCCCAGTTCGAAAAAGTCGTCGTCGGCGGCGACGCCGGCGCGTTCGAACACTTCTTCCCACAGCGCGCACACCGCTTGCTCCAGCGCGCCCTGGGGCGCGCTGCCGGCGCGGGTCGGCGCGTTCGCCGCCGGTTCGGGCAGGGCCTTGCGGTCCAGCTTGAGGTTGGCCGTCAGCGGCAGCCGCTCCAGGGTGACAAAGCGGCTGGGCAGCATATAGCCGGGCAGCGCGGCGGACAGCCGGGCGCGGACCCGCTGCAAGGCGGCCGGATCGGCCTCGTCGCCGGCGCGCCAGGCGCCGCTGTCGTCCGGCACCAAATAGGCGATCAGCCGGGCGTGGCCTTGCGGGTCGCGGCGGATGGCCGCCGCGGCCTGGCGCACGCCGGGCAGCTCGCGCAGCCTGGTTTCCACTTCCTCCAGCTCCAGCCGGAAGCCGTTGAGCTTGGCCTGGCCGTCCAGCCGGCCCAGCACGCGGACCTCGCCGTTCGGCAGCAGGCAGGCCAGATCGCCGCTGCGGTAGACGCGGGCGCCGGGCCGGCCGGCCAGCGGATCGGGGAGGAAGCGGGCGGCGGTTTGCGCCGGCGCGCCCAGATAACCCAGCGCCAGGCCGTCGCCGCCTATGCGCAGTTCGCCGGCCAGATGCGGCGGCAGCGGCTGGTCGTGATGGTCGGCCGTCCACAGCGTGGTGCGGCGGATGGCGTGGCCGGCCGGCGGCGGCAGCTGGCCGCCGTCCACCCGGTGCAGCGCGGACCAGATGGTGGTTTCGGTGGGCCCGTAGACGTTCCACAGCGCGGCGCCGGCGTCCAGCAGCGCGCGGGCCAGATCGGCGGGCAGCGCCTCGCCGCCGCACCAGGCGCGCAGGCCGGGCGCGGGCTTCCAGCCGGCTTCCAGCAGCATGCGCCAGCTGGCCGGCGTGGCCTGGATCACGCCGGCGTCACGGCGCGCGGCCTCGGCGGCCAGCGCCGGGCCGTCCCCGGCGGCCGAGGCCGGCGCGATGGCGACGGTGCCGCCGCAGACCAGGGGCAGCAGCAGTTCCAGCGCGGCGATGTCGAAGGACCAGGTGGTGACCGACAGCAAGACGTCGTCGGCGCTGAAGCCGGGCTCGGCGCGGAAATGCCTCAGGATGTTGGCCAGCGAGCGATGGGCGATCTGCACGCCCTTGGGCCGGCCGGTGCTGCCGGAGGTGAACAGGGTGTAGGCCGGCGCTTCCGGGTGGAGCGCGTCGCCGGGCAGCGGGCCCTCGTCGATGTCCGCGGCTGCGGGCGGCAGGGGCGCGGGCAGCGTCAGCAGCTTGGCGGAGGCGGGCCAGCCGGAGGCGTCGCCGTCGACGAGGATCAGGCCGGGGCGGGCGTCTTCCAGGATGGCGTCGCGGCGCAGCGGCGGCAGCGCCGGGTCCAGCGGCAGGTATTGCGCGCCGGCCCACAGCGTGGCCAGCAGCGCGGTCAGCGCGCGCGCGTCCGGCGGCAGCGCCAGCGCCACGGTGTCGCCCGGGGACACCCCGTCGGCGATCAGCCGGCGCGCCAGCGCACGCGCGCCGCTCACCAGTTGGCCGTAGCTCAGGCTGCCGTCCTCGGCGGCGACCGCGGTCTTGCCCGGCTTGAGGCGCGCGGCGGCGCTCAGCATGGCGAGCACGGTGTCGCCGTCCGGCGGCGGGAAGGCGGCCGGCGGCGTCGGCTCGGCCAGGCGCAGATCGCCGACGCGGTCCGCGCCGTCGGCGATCTGGCGCAGCAGCCGCGGCAGCGCGTGCAGCAGCGCGTCCACGCGTTCCGCCTCGATGCGGCCGGCGTCGAAGACGCCGTCCAGCTCGATGGAGTCGGCGCCGGGTTTGACGTAGAGGGTCAGCGGGTAGTTGGATTGCTCGCGCGCGGAGGCCGCGCCCACGCGCAGCGCCTGGGCGGCGTCGCCGACCTCGGCGCGGATCGGGTAGTTCTCATAGACCAGCACCGCGTCGAACAGAGGCTGGCGCGCGGACAGGCCGCTCCAGCGCTGAATGTCCACCAGGGCGCTGGCTTCGTGCGGCACCAGCCGGCTTTGGGCGTCTTGCAGCCGGCCGAGGAAATCGCCGATAGGCTGCGCGGCCGAGCAGTCGGCGCGCAGCGGCAGGGTGGCGATGAACAGGCCGACGGCGGCGTCGCGGCCGGGCAGCGATTCGGGCCGGCCGGACATGGTGACGCCGAACACCAGATCGTCGCAGCGGCCGATGCGGGACAGGGCCACCGCCAGCGCGCCCTGGAACAGGGTGTTGAGCGTGACTTTGCGTTCGCGCGCGGTCTTGCGCAGCGCGGCGCCCAGTTCCGGGCTCAGCCGCAGCGACTGGGAACGCGGCCGGGCCGGGCCGCCGGCCGGCAGCAGGGCCAGATCGGCCGCGGCGGCGTAGCCGCTGAAGTAGTCGCGCCAGAAGGCTTGCTGGACCTGGCGGTCGCTGTGCGCGCGCAGCCATTTGATGAAGCGCCCGAAAGAGGGTGCCGGCGGCAGCGCCGCGCTCTGGCCCTGGCTCAGTCCGCGGTACAGGGTCAACGCCTCGTCGAAGACGACGGCCATGGACCAGCCGTCCAGCAGCGCGTGGTGATGGGTCCAGACCAGCCGCCACGGCGCGCAGTTACGCGTCAGCAGCGCGAGGCGCATCAAGGGCGGGGCGTCCAGCGCGAAGCCGGCGGCGCGGTCGGCGGCCAGATAGCGTTCCAGCGCGGCCTCGTCCGGCGTTTCGCGGACCGAGAACGGCAGCGCGGGCGCGCGGTGGACCCGCTGCAGCGGGGCGGCCAGCCCTTCCCAGGCGAAGCTGACGCGCAGCGCGTCGTGTCGCGCCAGCACCTGTTCCCAGGCTTGGCGCAGCAAGGCCGGGTCCACCGCGCCGTCCAGTTCGGCGACCACTTGTTCGATATAGACGCCGGCCGGGCCGGCGGCGGCTTCCATCCGCGTGTGGAACAGCATGCCTTCCTGCACCGGGGTCAGCGACCACAGGTCGACGATGTCGCCATGCGCGCCCAGCGCCGCGGGCAGGCCGGCCTCGTCCAGCGCGGCCAGCGGGAAATCGTCCGGGGTCAGGGCCGACGCCGCGGCGTCGGCGTCCGCGTCCAGGCTTAGCAGCGCCAGCAGCCGCTGCCGCGTCTGGCGGGCGAGGGCTTCCACCGTCGCGCGCGGCAGGGCGGCGCGGCCGTAGTTCCAGCGCAGCGACAGCTTGCCGTCGCTGACCAGGGCCACGATGTCGATCAGCCGCGGGCGCAGGCCGTCCGGGTCTTCCATCGCGCCCACTGATTCCGGCGCCGGCGCCAGCGCGCCGTCGGCCGGCAGGCTGGTGTCGAACTGGCCCAGGTAGTTGAAGGCGATCTGCGGCTCCGGAGCGGCGGCCAGCGCGCGGGCGTCGGCGTCGTCCGCCTGCCGCAGCGCGCCGTAGCCGGCGCCGCCGGCCGGCACCGCGCGCAGCGTCTGCTTGACCCGGCGCAGCAGGCGCTGCGGCGTGGCTTCGGCCAGGCCGCTCACGGTCAGCGGGTACAGGGCGGTGAACCAGCCCACGGTGCGGGAGAGGTCCAGCGTCTCGTCGTCGCGGCCGTGGCCTTCCATGGTGATGGACAGCGCGTCGGCGTCCAGCCAGTCGCGCAGCGCGCCCAGCGCCGCCGCCAGCAGCATTTCCTCGGCGCTGGCGCGCAGCGCTCCGCCGCGGAGCAGGGCGGCGGTTTCGCCGCCGTCCAGCGACAGTTCCACGGTGTCGGCCGCGCCGTAGCGGTTGTCGCGTTCCGCCTCCGCCGTCAGCGGGACGCGGACCGCGTCGGCGGCCAGCCGCGCCTGGTCTAGCCAGTAAGCGCGTTCTTCGGCGGAGGGCGCGCGCGGGCGCAGCGCCCAATGGCCGAAGCCGACGCGCGCCGGCGGCGGGGCCACGCCGGCCAGCAGGCCGGCGAGATCCTGCAACAGCACGCGCCAGGACACGCCGTCCACGATCAAATGATGGATGAGCAACAGCAGCCGGCCGGCTTCGCCGTCGCCGCAGTCGAAGTGCACGGCCCGCAGCAGCGGCCCGCGTTCCAGATCCAACTCCCGCTGCGCCGCTTCGGCGCGGGCCTCGATGGCGGCGGCGCGCTCCGCGGCCGGCAGCGCGCTCAGATCGACGCGCTCCAGCCAGTCTTCTTCGCTCAAGGCCTCGCGCGGCGCGTAGTGTTGACGCCAGCCTTCGGCGCCGGCGGCGAAGCGCAGGCGGAAGGCGTCGTGGCTTTGTTCCAGCCGCAGCAGGGCGTCGCGCAGCGCCGGCGCGGACACGCCGGCGGCCACGCTCAGCAGCAGCGCCTGGTTCCAGTGGCCGGGACGCGGCAGGGCGCTTAGGCGTTCGAAGAACCAGTGCTGGGCCGGGGTCAGCGGCAGCGGCGTGTCGGACGGAATCTCCGGCAGTTCGGCTTCCGGCCGCGCCGGGCGAACCTGGGCGGCCAGTTCGGCGACGGTGGGATGGCTGAAGATGTCGCGCGCGGCCAGCGCCAGGCCGGCCTGGCGGGCCTGGGCCACGATCTGCAGGCCGAGGATGGAGTCCCCGCCCAATTGGAAGAAGTTGTCGTCGGCGCCGATGTCCTCGCGGCCCAGCACTTGTTGCCAGATCGCGGCCAAGGCTTGCTCTTGCGGGGTGTCGGGCGCGCGGCCGCGGACCGGGGACGCCGCGTCCGTCTGCGGCGCCGGCAAGGCGGCGCGGTCGGTCTTGCCGTTGGGGCCGACCGGCCATTGCCGCAGCGCGATCCATTGCGCCGGCAGCATGTATTCCGGCAAGCGCAGGCGCAGCGCCGCCAGCATGGCCGCGCGCCAGTCGCCGGCCTCGGCCTCCGGCGTCAGCCGGACGTAGGCGGCCAGCCGGTCCGCGCCGGAGCGGTCGCGGTAGAGCGCGGCGGCGGCTTGGCGCACGCCGGGGCAGGCGGCGAGGCCGGCTTCGATCTCCTCCAGTTCCACCCGCTGGCCGCGCAGCTTGACCTGGCCGTCGGCGCGGCCCAGGTATTCCAGCGCGCCGTCCGGCAGCAGGCGCACGATGTCGCCGCTGCGGTACAGGCGGCCGCCGGGCAGCGGCGACAGCGGGTCCGGGATAAAACGCCGCGCGGTCTGCGCCGGCTGGCCCAGATAGCCGCGCGCCAGGCCGCAGCCGGCGATGTAGAGTTCGCCGCGCACGCCGGGCGGCACCGGATTGAGGCGGGCGTCCAGCACGTGGAAGACGACGCCGTCTATGGGCTGGCCGATGCCGACGGCGAGCGCCGGCGGGTCCGAGCGCAGGTATTCCGCGCTGGAGGCGTCGATGGCGGTTTCGGTGGGGCCGTAGAGATTGACCAGCGGGATGTCCAGCGCGGCGTGGAAGCGGGCCAGGGTGGCGGCCGGCAGCGCTTCGCCGCCGACGAAGACCCGGCGCAGCGCGCGGCAGCCGGCGAAGTCCGGCATCGCCAGCAGCACGGCCAGCAGGCTGGGCACCAGCTGCAGCACGGTGACGCCTTGTTCGCGCACGGCGCGGATCAGGTAGTCCGGGTCGCGGTGGCCGTCCTCGGCCGCCAGCAGCAGCTTCGCGCCCTGGGTCAGCGGCGCCCAGAATTCCCATACCGAGGCGTCGAAGCCCACCGGGGTTTTCTGCAGCACCGCGTCGTCCGCGTCCAGCGGGTAGCGGCGCTTCATCCAGGCCATGTGGTTGTCCAGCGCGGCGCGGCCGACGGCGACGCCCTTGGGGCGGCCGCTGGAGCCGGAGGTGAACAGCAGATAGGCCAGCGCGTCGCCATGGACCGGCGCGACGGGGGCGGCCGCGTCTTCATCGTTCAGATCTTCGGCCAGGTTTGCTTGCAAGACGGCGCAGCCGGGCGGCGCGTCAGCGGCGGGGTCCAGGCTGAGCAGCAGCGCCGGCGCGGCCTCTTGCAGGATGTCGCGGCGGCGCGCTTCCGGCTGGCCGCGGTCCAGCGGCAGATAGGCGGTGCCGGCTTTCAGCGTCGCCAGCATCGCCACCACCAGCTCGGGCGAGCGCGGCAAGTCCAGCGCCACCACCGCGTCCGGGCCGGCGCCGTGCGCCAGCAGCCGGCGCGCCAGCCGATTGGCGCGGGCGTCCAGTTCGGCGTAGCTCAGCGTCGCGCCCTCGCCGGCCACGGCCACCGCGTCCGGGCGTTGCCGCGCGACGGCGGCGATGGCCTGCGGCACCGAGAAGTCGGCGAGGCCGGCGGACGGGCCGCGTAGCGGCTTGGGCGCGCTCTGGGTCAGCGGCGCGTCCAGGCACAGGGCGTCCGGGTTACGCGTCAGCGCCTCGGCGGCGGCCAGGTAGAGCCGGCCGATGGCGGCCACTTGCGCGTCGGGGAAGGCCGCGCGGTCGTAGGAAAAGCCCAGGGTGACGGCGCCCTCGGCGCGGCTGGCGCTGAAGGTGACCGCCAGCGGGATGTCCACCGCTTCCAGGCGGCTGCTGTCCAGCACTTCCAGCGCGCCGGCCTCGCCCAGTTCGCGGTAGACGTGGAAGTCCACGTAGTTGAAGGAGGCTTCGAAGCGGGCGGCTTCGCCCAGCTTGAGGATGTCCGCCAGCGGGAAGAAGCGGTGAGGCAGGCTGTTGCCCTCCGCCGCCATGGTTTCCGCCAGCAGCGCGCGCCAGCTGCCGCCGACGCGGACGCGCAGCGGCAGGGTGTTGAGGAAGAGGCCCAGCGCTTCGGCGCCGTCGGCGTCGGCCGGGCGGCCGTTGCTGACCAGGCCGGTGACGATTTCGTCCTGGCCGCACAAGCAGGCCAGCGTGCGGGCGTGCACCGCCAGCAACAGGGTCTTCAGCGGCAGGCCGCTGTCGGCGGCCAGGCGGATCAGCGCGGCGGCGACGGCGGCCGGGAAACCGATTTCCTGCGCGCCCACCCTGGACTTGCCCGTCGGCGCGGCATGCTGCGGCCAGCGCGGAATGGCGGCGGACGGCAGGCCGCTCAATTGGGCGCGCCAGTAAGCCTGCTGCGCCGGATCGGCCAGCGCCGCCCGCTCCGCGGCGACGAAGTCGCGGAAGGCCGCGCGCGGAGCCGGCGCGGGGCCGGTCTGGCCGCGCATCCGTTTGAACAGGGCCGCGCACAGGGTGGCCACGCTCCAGCCGTCCAGGATGGCGTGGTGGAAGGCCAGCGTCAGCTGCCATTCGTCGTCGGCCAGCCGCAGGCAGCCGACGCGCAGCAGCGGCGGCCGTTCCGGCGCGAAGCGCTGTTCGCTCAATTGCCGCAGCTGGCTGGCCACGGCCTCGTCCCGCTGCTGCGGCGACAGGCCGCGCAGGTCGTCGATGTCCAGGCTGGGCGTCAGATCGCGCCAGACCAGCTGCAGCGGCTGGGAGTAGCCGGCCAGCGCGAAGCCGGTGCGCAGCAGCGGATGTTCGCGGCTCAGCTCCGCCAGCGCCTGGCGCAGGCGTTCCGGGGCGATGTCGGCGCGCAGCCGGTGGGAGAACACATCGTGGTACAGATTGCGGCCGTCGTCGTATTCATTGTGGAACAGCATGCCGGCCTGCAGCCTGGCCAGCGGCAGCGCGTCTTCCACCTCGGGCGGCAGCCGCGCGCGGTCGGCGGCGTCTATCAGCGCGAAGGGCGGCAGGACTGGGTCCGGCGCGCTGGTGTTTTCGTCTTCGCCTTCGCCCATCGCCTCGACGATGGCGGCGATGGTGCCGTGGCGGAAAATGTCCTGGATGCTCAGCGGGCAGCCGCGCTCCTTGGCCAGGCCGGCGATGCGCACGCTGCGGATGGAGTCGCCGCCCAGCGAGAAATAATTGTCGTGGATGCCGACGCGCGGCAGGCCCAGCACCTGGCTCCAGATCTCGGCCAGCAGCTTTTGCCTGGCGGTGGCGGCGGGGACGTAGGGCGTGTCCAGCGCCGAGCGCGCGCCTTGCGGCGACGGCAGCGCGCGCGCGTCCACCTTGCCGTTGAGGGTGAGCGGAAACTCGGCCAGCACGATGAAGGCCGCCGGAATCATGTGGGCCGGCAAGCGCGCGGCCAGATGGCGGCGCAAGGCGTCGGCGCCGGCCGCGGCCGGGTCGTCGGCGCGCAGATAGGCGATGAGTTGGTCGTCGGCGGCGACGAGGTGAACGTCGCTCACCGCCGGATGGCTCAGCAGCGCGGCGCGCACTTCGCCCAGCTCGATGCGGAAGCCGCGGATCTTCACTTGATGGTCGATGCGGCCGCAGTAGAGCAGTTCGCCGTCGGCGCTGCGCCGCGCCAGATCGCCGGAACGGTAGCGCCGTTCCGCGCCGACGCCGGGAAAACGCTCGGCGTTCAATTGCGGGCGGTTCAGATAGCCTAGGCTGACGCCGGCGCCGCCGACCAGGATTTCGCCGGGCGCGCCCAAGGGCACGGGGTGGCCGCAGGGGTCCGCCAGTTCCAGGCTCAGGTCGTCCAGCGGCTCGCCTATCGGGCTGAGTTCGCCGCCGGTCTCAAGATCGGCGGCGAGGATGCGGCGGAAGGTGACGTGGACGGTGGTTTCGGTGATGCCGTACATATTGGCCAGCCGCGGGCTGTCGTCGCCGTGCTGTTCCAGCCACGGGCCCAATTCCGCCAGCCGCAGCGCCTCGCCGCCGAAGATCACCCAGCGCAGCGTCGTCGGCCGCGGCAGCGGCGCGGCGCTTTCCGCGGCGATCGCCAGCTTGAACGCCGACGGGGTCTGGTTCAGCACGGTGACGCCCTCGCGGCCCAGCAGTTCGACGAAGGCGGCCGGATCGCGGCTGAGTTCGCGCGGCACCACCACGCAGCGGCCGCCGTAGAGCAGCGCGCCCCAGATTTCCCACACCGAGAAATCGAAGGCGAAGGAGTGGAAATAAGTCCAGACGTCGTTCTCGTCGAAGGCGAAATGGCGGGCGCTGGCGGAGAACAAGCGCAGCACATTGCGGTGGGAAACCAGCACGCCCTTGGGCTGGCCGGTGGAGCCGGAGGTGTAGATCACGTAAGCGCCGTGCCCGGCTTCCAGGCCGGCGGGCGGCCGCGCCGCCGGTCTGGCGCCGCAGCCTATTTCCGCCAGCGACAGGCAGCGGTGTTCCGCCGGCAGCCGCGGCCTGTGTTCGGCGTCGGTCAGCGTGAGCAAAGCCTGGCTGTCGTCCAGCTGATAGGCCAGCCGCTCTTCCGGATAATCCGGGTCCAGCGGCAGATAGACGCCGCCGGCCAGCGTCACGCCAAGCATGGCGGCGATTTGTCCGGCGGAGCGCGGCAGGCAGACGCCCACCCTGACGCCGGGCGCGACGCCGTCCTGGCGCAAGCGTTCCGCGATGGCGGCGGCCTGGGCGCGCAGCTGCCGGTAGCTCAGCGTCGCGGGGCCGTCGCTGACGGCGACGCGGTCCGGAAAACGCTCGGCGGCGGCCAGGAAGGCGGCGGCCAGGGTGTCCGGCCCGCCGCGGCCGGCCGGCGGGAGCGGCGCGGGCGGCTGAACCGCGCTGGGCCGCACCAGGCCCAGTTCGCGCAGCGCGGCGTCCGGCCGCGCGGCGATCTGGCGCAGCAGCTCCAGATAAGCCTCGGCCAGCGCCGCGGCCGGCGCCTCGTCCACCCGCGCGCGGTCGAAGCCCAGCTTCAAGCTCAAGCCGTCCGCGCCCGGCACCAGGGTCAGCGTCAGCGGGTAGTGGGTGCGCTCGCGCTGGGAAACGTCGGAAATCCGGAAGCCCAAGCCGTCCGAGGGCAGGGCGTCGCCTATCGGGAAGTTGTCTATCGCCACCAGGGTTTCGAACAGCGGCTGGCCGCGCGGCACGCCGCTGTGGCGCTGGACTTCGGCCAGATCGCTGTGCGACAGCGATTGCAGCTCCAGCTGGCGGCGCTGCACCTCGGCCAGCCATTGCGGCAGCGCGGCGTCGGCCGGCGTCGCCAGGCGCAGCGGCAGGGAGTTGATCAACAGGCCCGCCATGCCGTCCACGCCGGGCAGGTCGATGGCGCGGCCGGACAGGGTGAGGCCGAAGACCACGTCGTCCTGGCGCGCGTAGCGGCTGAGGAGGATGGCCCAGGCGCCCAGCAGCAGGGTGCCCGGCGTTACCCGGCAGCGTTCGGCGGCGGCGGCGAGGTCGCCGTCGACGCGGTAGTCCAGCCGTCGTTCGATCTGGCCGACGTCGGCGCCGGCCAAGGCGCCCGGCAGCGCCGGCCGGTCCAGGCCCAGCGGCGTCGGCGCGGCGAGATCGCCCAGCAGGGCGCGCCAGCGGCTGGCGGCGGCGTCCTGGTCCTGGCGGCCCAGCCAGCTCAGATAGGCGGAGAAGGGCGGCGGCGGCGGCGGCAGCGCCGCGCCGGACAGCAGCGCGAAGTAATCGCGCATCAGGATGGGCAGCGACCAGCCGTCCAGCAGAATGTGATGGTGGCTCCAGATCAGCCGCCATTCCGCCGGCCCGTAGCGCAGCAGCGTCAGCCGCATCAGCGGCGGCCGGTTCAGCTGGAAGCCGAGGCGGCGGTCTTCGTCCAGCAGCGCCTCCAGCCGCCGCTCGCGCTCGGCCGCATCGTCTTGGCTCCAGTCGTGGACGGCCAGCGGCGCGCGGGCGCGGCGGAACACCACCTGGCGCGGCTCGGCCTGGCCCTTGGTGACGAAGGCGGTGCGCAGGATGGGATGGCGTTCGGCCAGCCGCTCCAGCGCGTCGGCCATGGCGGCGGGGTCCACCGCGCCGTCCAGCCGGCAGATCAATTGCTCGAAATAGACCGGCGAGCCGGGCGCGAACAAGGTGTGGAACAGCACGCCGCGTTGCAGCGGGCTCAGGGGCAGGATGTCCTGGATCTGGTCTTTGAGGTTCGGTGTGCTTGTCATGGTCATTCTATGTCGGTGAGGTCGTCCAGCAAGGCGGCCAATTCGTTCTCTTCCAGCGCGACGCCGGCGAAGTCCGAGGTGTGGTAGGCGACGGCGGGCAGGCCGCCGGCGCGGCAGAGCGCGGCCAGTTCTTCCAGCGCCAGGCGGCACTGTTCGGCCAGGGCCGGGGTGTCGTGGGCGTCGGCGTAGTCGAAGTCCAGCCGCAGGCGGCCTTTCTCGATGCGGGCGTTGACGGCGACGGCGTGCGGCAGCCGCTGGCGCGGGTCTTGCGCCGGTCCGGCCTCCCGCGCCGACAGCCGCGCGCGCAGCCGCGGCAGCACGCCGTCGGCGGCGTCGTCCAGCCGGCCCAGATAGTTGAAGCTGAGCGGCCGCGGCGGCGCCTGGTCCAGCGCGGCGGCCTGGGCCGGATCGCCCAGATAGCGCAGCGCGCCGAAGCCGATGCCGCCGCCGGGCACGCCGCGCAGCGCGGCCTTGGCCGCCGCCGCCGCCGGCTCCCAGCCGTCGCCGGCCGGCTCTATGCGCAGCGGGTGCAGGCAGGTGAACCAGCCCACGCTGCGCGACAGATCGGGAGCGGGGCCCGCCGCCGCGCCGCGGCCGTGGTTTTCCAGGTCCAGGGCGAGCGCGGGCAGGCCGCTCAGCCGGCGCCAGGCCAGGGTCAGCGCCGCCAGCAGCAGTTCCTGCGGCTGGGCGCGGTAGCGTTCCGCGCCGCCTTCCAGCAGCGCGGCGCTGGCGTCGGCGTCCAGGCCGACCGTCGCGCGGCGGCGTTCCGCCACGCGGCCGACGGCAGAGAGTCCGGGCGGCGCGGCCAGCGGGGCGACGGCGGCGCGCCAGTAGCCGAGTTCGCCGGCCAGCGCGGGCGCGGCTTCCGCCAGCGAGCGCGCCCAGGCCCGGTAGCTGACGGCCACCGGCGGCAGCGAGATCTCTACGCCGTCCGCGGCCTGGCCGTAGGCCTGGTCCAGGTCGTCCAGCAGAATGCGCCAGGACACCACGTCCAGCACCCAGTGGTGGGCGATCAGCAGCAGTTCGGGGCGGCCGTCCGGCCCGGCCTCGATCAGCACGGCGCGCAGCAGCGGGCCGCGCTCCAGGTCCAGCGAGGCTTGCAAGCGCGCGCCGTGGGCTTGCAGCTCCGCCTCGCGCGCGGCCGCTTCCGTTTCCCGCAGGATCAGCGTTTCAAGCGGCGGCGCGGCGCGCGGGCCGTAATGCTGGCTCCAGCCGCCGTCGGGCTCGCGGCGCAGCCTCAGGCGCAGCGCGTCGTGCCGCAGGGCCACGGCCGTCAGCGCCGCCCGCAGCGCGGCCGGGTCCGCGGCGGCGTCCAGGCTCAGCCGCAGGCTGAGGTTCCAGTGCTGCGGCGCGGGCCAGTCTTGTTGCAGGAACCAGCGCTGGATGGGCGCCAGCGGCGCCTCGGCCTGCTCCGGCTCCTCGATGTGGGTCCGCCGCGCTGTCGCGCCGGCCACCGCCGCCAGCCCGGCCACCGTGGGATGGGCGAACAGCGCGCGCGGCTCGATGTCGAAACCGGCCTGCTTGGCGCGCGAGACGATTTGCAGGGCCAGGATGGAATCGCCGCCGGTGGCGAAATAATTGTCGTGAACGCCGATGCCGCCGCGACCCAGCGCCGAGCGCCAGATCTCCAGCAGCGCGGCCTCGGCCGGGCTCAGCGCGGCGTCCGCGTCCGGCGCGTCCGGCGCGGCGTCTTCCGGCGACGGCAGCGCCGCGCGGTCTATCTTGCCGGCCGGGGTCAGCGGCCATTGGCGCAGGATCAGGATGGCCTGCGGCAGCTCGTGGGCCGGCAGCCGGGCGGCCAGGTGTTCGCGCAGCGCGGCGGCGTCGGCGGCGGCCTCCGGTTTGAGCCGGGCGTAGGCCAGTAGCTGGCGGCGCTCGCCGTCCCGGCGGATCAGCGCCAGCGCCTCGTCCACGTCCGGATGGGCGTTCAGCGCGGCGGCGACGCCGTCCAGCTCGATGCGGTAGCCGCGGTGCTTGACCTGGCCGCCGGCGCGGCCCAGGAAGCGGATGCCGCCGTCGGGCAGGTATTCGCCCAGGTCGCCGCTGCGGTACAGCCGCGCGCCGGGCAGGCCGGACACCGCGTCCGGCACGAAGCTGGCGGCGGTGCGGCCGGGCTGGCCGATATAGCCGCGCGCCAGCGCCTCGCCGCCGATGTGCAGCTCGCCGGGCACGCCGGGCGGCACCAGGCCGCCCCAGCGGTCCAGCAGATAGAGGCGGACGCCGGCCATGCCGCGGCCTATGGACGGCAGCGGCTCGAGCGCGTCGCAGGCCTGCATGCTGGCGCAGACCGTGGCCTCGGTCGGGCCGTAGGCGTTGACCACGCGGCGCTTGGCGGCCCAGCGCGCCAGCAGGCCGGGCGCGGCGGTTTCGCCGGCGGAGATCAGGGTGCGCAGGCCGGGCAGGTCGTCTTGCTCCAGCGCCGCCAGCAGCGCCGGCGGCAGGGTGGCGTGGGTCAGGCCGTGACGCCGCGCGGCGCGGCGCAGTGCGCCGGCCGGGTCTTGAGCGGCGTCGGCTTCCGGCAGGCACAGGGCCGCGCCGCTGCCCAGGGCCATGAAGATTTCCGACACCGAGGCGTCGAAGCTCAGCGGGGCGAACTGATAGACGCGGCTGCCGGCGTCCACCTGGAAAACCTCGCATTGGGCGCGGCAGAGGTTGGCGACGCCGCGATGGCTGACGCCCACGCCCTTGGGCCAGCCGGTGGAGCCTGAGGTGTAGATCAGATAGGCCAGATTGTCGACGCAGGCGGCGCAGGGCGGCGCGGCGTCCGGCGAGTCGGCGGCTTGATCCAGCAACAGCAGCTTGGCCGGCAGCCGGCTCAGCGTCGGCAGCAGGCGCGTTTCGCTGAGCAGGATGGCGGCGCCGCTGTCGGCCAGCATATAGTCCAGCCGTTCGGCCGGATAGGCCGGGTCCAGCGGCAGATAGACGGCGCCGGCCTTCAGCGTGGCCAGCAGCGCCGTCACCGCGTCCGCACCGCGCGGCAGCAGCACGCCCACCACGGTTTCCGGGCCGGCGCCCAGCGCTTGCAGCCGGTGGGCCAGTTGGTTGGCGCGGCGCTCCAGTCCGGCGTAATCGAGCGCGCCGTTCTCGTCCAGCAGCGCCGGCGCGCGCGGCGCGGCGGCGGCCTGGCGCTCGAACAGGCGCTGCGCCAGTTCCGGCGAGGCCAGCGGCGGCCGGGCGGCGTCGGCGATCCGCGCCCGCCGCGTGTCCGCGGGCAGCAGCTCGATGGAGGCGACGGCGGCGTCCGGCGCGGCGACCATGCGTTCCGCCACCGCGAGCCAGCGTTGCAGCAATTCCTCGGCCGCCGCGTCGGCGACGCGGCTGCGGTCGAAGGTGAGCTTGACGGTCAGGGCCGCGCCGGGGATCACGGCCAGCGTCAGCGGGTAGTTGGTGTGTTCGCTGAAGCGCGGCGTTTCAAAGCCCAGGCCGGCGGCCTCGTCGCGCAGCAGCGCGTCGGCGGGGTAGTTCTCGAAGACCAGCAGGGAGTCGAACAACTGGGCGTTGTCGCGGCCGGCCCAGCGCTGGACGTCCACCAGCCGGTTGTGGGCGTAGTCCTGCACCCGGGCCTGATCGGCCTGCACCTGGGCCAGCAGCGCGCGCGCGTCGGCGGCCGGATTGAGCCGCACCCGCAAGGGCAGGGTGTTGATGAACAGCCCTATCATTTCGCCTATGCCGGGCAGATCGCCGTTGCGGCCGGACAGGGCCGCGCCGAACACGATGTCCTCGCCGTGGCCGCTGCGCGCCAGGGTCAGCGCCCAGGCGGCCTGGAACAGGGTGTTCAGCGTGCTGGCGCAAGCCTGCATCGCGGCGGCGGCGCGCGCGCTCCACTCCGGCGACAGCCGGATTTCCCGCTCGACGAAGTCGGCGCCGCCGCCGGCGGGGCCGGCGAGCAGGGTGGGCTGTTCCAGCCCGGAGAAATAGCGGCGCCAGAAGCGCTCGTCCGAGCGGGCGCGGCGGCCGGCGCGGTCCAGCCAGCCGATATAGGCGGAGAACGGCCGCGCCGGCGGCAGGGCCGGGGCCTCGCCGCGGCTGAGCGCGCGGTACAGGGTCAGCAGCTCGCGGAAGAACAGCGGCAGCGACCAGCCGTCCAGCAGCAGGTGGTGATAGCTCCAGATCCAGCGCCAGCGGTCCTGGCCCAGGCGGATCAGCGCCAGCCGCATCAGCGGCGCGGCGTCCAGCGCGAACGGCCGCGCGGCGTCGGCGGCCAGATAGTCGGCCAGCGCGGCCTCGGGCTCGGCCAGGCCGGACCAGTCCAGCCGGCTGATCGGCAGCGGCGCCGCGCGCATCGCCGCCTGCAGCGGCTGGGCCAGGCCCTGCCAGTGGAAGCCGGAGCGCAGCAGCGGATGACGCGCCAGCATCGCGCGCCAGGCCTCGGCGAAGGCGTCCGGGTCCAGAGGGCCGCTGACCACGCTGCTGAGCTGTTCCAGATAAGCGCCGTCGGCGGCGTCGGCCACGCTGTGGAACAGCATGCCCTGTTGCAGCGGGGACAGCGGATAGAGGTCGTCGAAAGGGCCGCTCCGGCGCGCCAGCTCCTCCACGGCGGCCTGCTCCAGCCGCGCCAGCGGGTAATCGGCGGCCAGCAGCGGCGCGGCCTCGATCTCGTCCAGCGCCAGCGCGAGTTCGCGGGCGAAGGCGTCGGCCCAGCCGGCGACGGTGGCCGCTTCGAACTGGCCGCCGGGGTAGCGCCAGTCCACGCGCAGCCTGCCGTCCAGCACCACCAGCACCAGGTCCAGCGCGAAGGGGCGCAGGTTGGCGGCGGCGCGTTCGCCGGCAATCAGTTCGGGCCGCAGTTGGAACCAGGCGTTGTCGACGCCGCGCGGCGCGCCCAGGTAATTGAAGCTGATTTCCGGCAGGCCGGCCGCGTCCAGCCGCCGGCGCGCCTCTTTGTCCGGCCCCAGCCAGCGCGCCTGGCCGTATTCCGGCGCGATGGGGGTCAACAGCGACAAGGGCGCGGCGATGGCGGCCAAGAGTTCGGCCGCGCCGGCGGTGGCGGCGTCGCCGGCCACGCTCAGCGGATACAGCGCGGTGAACCAGCCCATGGTGCGGGACAGGTCCAGGCCGGATTCCGCATCGCGGCCGTGGTGTTCCAGCGTCACCGCGAAGCGCGGCGCGTCTAGCCGGGAGGCCAGCGCGCGCCATAAGGCCAACAGCAGCAGGGCGCTGACGCGCTGGCCGGCGGCGCGGGCGCCGGCGGCCAGCAGGCGGCCGGTCAAGGCCGCGTCCAGCTCGCGGCTGAGCAGCCGCGAGGCGGCTTCGGTATTGGCCGCCGGCGCAGCGAAGTCGCGGCGCAGCGTCGGGAAGCCGGCCGCGGCCTGGCCGAGCCAGGGCGCGGGGTCCGCCTCGGCGGCGTCGGCGCGCTGCCGCTCCGCCCAGCGCCGCCAGTTGGCGGGCACGGCGGCGAGCCGCGGGGCTTCGCCGCGCGTCAGCGCGTCCAGTGCTTGCGTCAGATCGTCCAGCAGAATGCCCCAGGACACCGCGTCCACCGCCAGATGGTGGACGATCAGCGCCAGCAGCGGCGCTTGCCGGCCGCGTCGCAGCAAGAGCGCGCGGGCCAGCGGGCCGGCGTCCGGGTCCAGCTGGCGCTGGGCCTGTTCTATCGCCGCGCGCGCGGCCTCCTCGCTCTCGTCCGCCAGTTCCAGTTCGCGGCAGGGCCAGCCGCCGGCCGCCTCGGCCAGCGCCGGCTCCGGCGCGAAGCGCAGGCGGAAGGCGTCGTGGCGCGCGGCCACGGCGTCGAGCGCGGCTTGCAGCCGGGCCGCGTCCACGGGGCGGGCCAGTTGCAGCGCCAGCGCCTGGTTCCAATGCCGCGGCTCGGCCAGCTCCTGGCCGGCGAACCAGCGCTGGATGGGCGTGGCCGGCAGCGGACCGGCGGCCGCGGCGTCTTCCTCGGCCGCCGCCGTGCTGAGCGCGGCGGCCAGCTGGCGGATGCTGGGCTCCAGCAGCAGCTGGCGCGGACTCAGCGCCAGGCCTTGCGCGCGGGCGCGGGCGACCACTTGCAGCGAGAGGATGGAATCGCCGCCGAGGGCGAAGAAGTTGTCGTCGATGCCGGGCAGCGGCACGGCGAGGACGTCGGCCCAGATCTGGGCCAGCGCGCGTTCGGCGTCCGAGCGGGCTTCGACGCGCAGGGCGGCGCTGGCCGCTTGCGGCGCCGGCAGCGCGGCGCGGTCCACCTTGCCGTGATGGGTCAGCGGGAAACGCTCCAGCGCCACGATGACGGCGGGCAGCATGTGTTCGGGCAGCTCGGCGGCCAGCGCGGAGCGCAGCGCGGCCGGCTCGGCGTCGCCGACGGCGTAGGCGACCAGACGCGGTTCGCCGGCGGCGGGGCGGTCCAGCAGCACCAGCGCCTCGCGCACCGCGGGCAGCCGGCACAGCGCGGCTTCGATCTCGCCCAGCTCGATGCGGAAGCCGCGAAGCTTGACCTGATGATCGGCGCGGCCCAGGTATTCGATCTCGCCGTCGGCGCGGCGGCGGGCTAGATCGCCGGAGCGATACAGGCGGGAACCGTCGGCGGCGAAGGGATTGGGCAGGAAACGGGAGGCGGTCAGCGCGGGGCGGTTCCAATAGCCGCGGGCGACGCCGGGGCCGCCGACATAGATCTCGCCGGGCACGCCGACGGGCACCGGCTGCAGGAAGCGGTCCAGCAGATGGAGGGCCAGATCGGGAATCGGCTGGCCGATGACCTGCCCACGGCGAGCGTCGAGATCAGCCTGACGGATGGCGCGCTGAGTCACGTGCACGGTGGTTTCGGTGATGCCGTACATATTGACCAACTCGGGACGCTGGTCGCCGCGTTGTTGGAACCAGGGCTCCAGGCTGGCCAGCTCCAGCGCCTCGCCGCCGAAGATGACCAGGCGCAAGTCCGGCAAGGCGTGCTCTGCGGCGGTGGGAATCAGCTGACGGAAGGCGGCCGGGGTCTGGTTCAACACCGACACCCGGTGCTGTTGCAGCCAGCCGGCGAAGGCCTCGGGCGAGCGGGACACCCAATAAGGCACCACCAGGCAAGTGCCGCCGAACAGCAGCGGCCCCCAGATCTCCCACACCGAGAAATCGAAGGCGTAGGAGTGGAACAGCGACCACACATCGTCGGGCCCGAAGGCGAAACGCTCCGAGGTGGCGGCGATCAGTCGGACCACATTGTGGTGGCTGACCACGCAGCCCTTGGGGGTGCCGGTGGAGCCGGAGGTATAGATGACGTAGGCGGCCTGTTGCGGGTGCAGACGGCGCGGCGGCGGGGTGTCGTCGCCGGAGGAGACGGCGACGTCCAGCCAGCGCAGCGCCAGTCCGGCGGGCAGGGCGTCGGCGGATTCGGCGTCGCCGACGACGACGTGGATGGCGCTGTCGCGGACCAGGAACTCCAGGCGCTCGGCGGGATAGCCGGGGTCCAGCGGCACATAGGCGGCGCCGGCCTTGAGGATGGCGAGGATGGCGACCAGCAGATCGGGCTGGCGTTGGCAGCAGAGTCCGACGCGCTGCTCGGGCAGCACGCCGAGTTGCAGCAATTGGCGGGCCAGCTGATTGGCGCGGGCGTCCAGTTCACGGTAGCGCAGCGCGGCGGTGTCGCCCTGGACGGCGATACGCTCGGGGAAGGCCTGGGCGGCATGCTCGAACCAGGCGCAAAGATCGGGATGCGGCGGCGTGACGACGAGAGGCGTCGGGCCCAGGGCCTGGGCGGCTTGTTCGGCGTTCAGCAGCGGCAGCCGCGCCAGCGGGCAATCCGGCTGCGCCGTCGCCGCCTGCAATAGCTGGCGGTAGTGTTCCAGCCAGCGGGCGGCGGTGTCGGCGCCGATCAGGCCGGCGCGGTATTCCAGCGTGGCGCGCAGGCCGTCGCCGTCCGGCTCCAGCATCAGGCTCAGGTCGAACTTGGCGTCGGCGGGGAACAGCGGCAGCGCTTCCGCCTCCACGCCCTGCCAGTCCAGGCGGCCCAGCGGCGCGTTCTGCAGCGCGAACAAGGCGCGGAACGGCGCGTCCTGGGCCTGGGCGCGCGGGCCGGCCAGCTTCACCACTTGATCGAAGGGCGCGTGCTGATGGGCGAAGGCGTCCAGGCAGGCGGCGCGGTTGCGCGCCAGCAATTGGGCGAAGCTGGGCGCGCCGCTCAAATCCTGGCGCAGGATCAGGGTGTTGACGAAGAAGCCCAGGGTTTGTTCGAACTCGGCGCGGTCGCGGTTGGCCACCGGGCTGCCGACGCAGATATCCTCGCGTCCGCTCAGCCGCTGCAGCAGCGCCTGGAAGCCGGACAGCAGGGCCATGAACAAGGTGGCGTCGGCGGCGCGGGCCAGCTTGCGCAGCGGGTCGACCAGCGCGGCCGGCAGCGTCAGGCTGACGTGGCCGGCGGCTTCGCTCCGGCTTGGGCCGGCGGCGTAATCGCCGGGCAGCTCCATCTCGCCGTCCAGGCCGGCCAGCCGTTCGCGCCAGTAGCTCAAGGCCTCGTCGTCTTGGACGCGGGTTTCGCGTTCCCATTCCGAGAAATCGGCGTATTGCAGCGCCTCGGGCAGGGCCGGCGCGGGCAGACCGGCGGCCAGCGCCGGATAGAGCGCGCCCAGCTCGCGCACCAGCACGCCCAGCGACCAGCCGTCGCAGGCGATGTGATGGATCACGATGGACAGCACATGATGTTGCGGGCCGAGGACGAACAGGCGGGCCCGGATCACCGGATCGCGCCGCAAATCAAAGCGCAGGGCGGCTTCCGCGCGCAGCAGCGCCGTCAGGCCGGCCTCGTCGCAGGCGGTGAGCGGCAGCTCGCAGCCGGCTTCCGGGCGGATCAATTGGCAGGGTTCGCCGTCGATCAGATCGTATTGGGTGCGCAGGATCTCGTGGCGCGCCACCAGGGCGCCCAGCGCGGCTTGCAGTGCGTCGGCGTCCAGCGCGCCGCGCAGGCGCAGGGCCAGCGGGATGTGGTAGGCGGTGGAGTCCGGCTCAAGGTCCGTCAGCGTCCATAAGCGGCGCTGGGCGCCGGATTGCGGGAAAACATAGGCGTCGAAAGAGGCGTGGGCGTCGATTGCGTTCATGGTTGGCCTTGCTTGGACTGCTGGAATGAGGTGTCGCCGTCGGCGCCGGGCGTGACGCGCGCCAGTTGGCGGCGCGCCGGCCGCACCGGCGCGGCGGCCGAGGCCTGGCCGCGCAGCGCGTCGGCGGCTTGCGCCAGTTCCGCCGCGCGCGGATGTTCGAACAAGAGGCGCAGCGGCAGCGGCACGCCCAGGCGCTCGCGCAGCCGGTTGGCGGCGCGCACTGCCAGGATGGAGTCGCCGCCCAGCTCGAAGAAGCTTTCGTCTCGGCTGACTTGCGGCAGCTGCAAGAGCTCGGCGAAGGCTTCGGCCACCAGGTATTCGCTGGGCGTGCGCGGCGCTTCGAACGCGCGCCGGGCCTGCGGCTCCGGCGCGGGCAGCGCGGCGCGGTCCACCTTGCCGTGATGGGTCAGCGGGAAACGCTCCAGCGCCACGATGACGGCGGGCAGCATGTGTTCGGGCAGCTCGGCGGCCAGCGCGGCGCGCAAGGCGGCCGGTTCGGCGTCGCCGACGGCGTAGGCGACCAGCCGCGGTTCGCCGGCGGCGGGGCGGTCCAGCAGCACCAGCGCCTCGCGCACCGCGGGCAGCCGGCACAGCGCGGCTTCGATCTCGCCCAGCTCGATGCGGAAACCGCGCAGCTTGACCTGATGATCGGCGCGGCCCAGGTATTCGATCTCGCCGTCGGCGCGGCGGCGGGCCAGATCGCCGGAGCGATAGAGGCGGGAGCCGTCGGCGGCGAAGGGATTGGGCAGGAAACGGGAGGCGGTCAGCGCCGGGCGGTTCCAATAGCCGCGGGCGACGCCGGGTCCGCCGACATAGATCTCGCCGGGCACGCCGACGGGCACCGGCTGCAGGAAGCGGTCCAGCAGATGGAAGGCCAGATCGGCAATCGGCTGGCCGATCACCTGGCCGCGACGAGCGTCGAGATCGGCCTGACGGATGGCGCGCTCGGTCACGTGGACGGTGGTTTCGGTGATGCCGTACATATTGACCAGCTCGGGACGCTGGTCGCCGCGTTGTTGGAACCAGGGCTCCAGGCTGGCCAGTTCCAGCGCCTCGCCGCCGAAGATCACCAGGCGCAAGTCGGGCAAGGCGTGAGCGGCGGCGGCGGGAATCAACTGGCGGAAGGCGGCCGGGGTCTGATTCAACACCGACACCCGGTGCTGTTGCAGCCAGCCGGCGAAGGCTTCGGGCGAACGCGACACCCAATAAGGCACCACCAGGCAAGTGCCGCCGAACAGCAGCGGTCCCCAGATCTCCCACACCGAGAAATCGAAGGCGTAGGAGTGGAATAGCGACCAGACATCGTCGGGCCCGAAAGCGAAGCGCTCCGAGGTGGCGGCGATCAGGCGGACCACATTGTGATGGCTGACCACGCAGCCCTTGGGGGTGCCGGTGGAACCTGAGGTGTAGATGACGTAGGCGGCCTGCTGCGGGTGCAGACGGCGCGGCGGCGGGGTGTCGTCGCCGGAGGAGACGGCGACGTCCAGCCAGCGCAGCGCCAGTCCGGCGGGCAGGGCGTCGGCGGATTCGGCGTCGCCGACGACAACGTGGATGGCGCTGTCGCGGACCAGGAACTCCAGGCGCTCAGCGGGATAGCCGGGGTCCAGCGGCACATAGGCGGCGCCGGCTTTAAGGATGGCGAGGATGGCGACCAGCAGATCGGGCTGGCGCTGGCAGCACAGGCCGACGCGCTGCTCGGGCAGCACGCCGAGCTGGAGCAATTGCCGAGCCAGTTGATTGGCGCGGGCGTCCAGTTCGCGGTAGCGCAGCGCGGCGCTGTCGCCCTGGACGGCGATACGCTCGGGGAAGGCCTGGGCGGCGTGTTCGAACCAGGCGCAGAGATCAGGATGCGGCGGCGCGACGACGAGAGGCGTCGGGCCCAGGGCCTGGGCGGTTTGCTCGGCGTTCAGCAGCGGCGCGGCCAGCCAGTCGGCGTCCGGGTCGGCGGCCAGCGCCGTCAGCGCCTGTTGCAGATAGGCGGCCATCTCTTCGATCTGCGGCGCGTCGAATTCCGCCTCGTCCCAGGCCAGCGTCAGCTCCAGGCCCTGGTCGCGGGGGTCGCGGCTGAACTGCACCAGGCAAGGGAAGTCGGTTTCCTCGAACACTTCCACGCCTTCCACCGTCACCTCAGGCAAGCGCAGCGCCTGTCCGTAGACATGGAAGTGGATGTAGTTGAAACCGACCTCGAAGCCGCGCCGCCCCTGATTCAGCTGCATGACGGCGGCCAGCGGCAGGCGGCGCAAGGGCTGCAGCGCGGTTTCCTCGGCGAAGACGCCGCGTGCCAATTGCGCCCAGCTGCCGGCTTGCAGCGCCACGTTCAGCGGCAGGGTGTTCAGGAACAGGCCCAGCGCGGCGGCGCTGTCTTCGCGCTCGGGGCGGCTGTGGGTGACGTAGCCGGTGCTGGCGGCGGCGGAACCGGTCAGCAGCGCCAGCACGCGCAGATGGGCGGTCAGCAGCACAGTCTTGAGCGGCAGCGCCAGCCGCGCGGCGGCGGCGTCCAGCGCGCCGGACAGCTCGGCCGGCAGCATGCGGCTGAGGCGGCGGACGCTGCGCGCGCCGGCGGCTGGGCGCGCAGGCCTCAGCCGGGGCAGGATGGACGCTTCCGTTCCGGCCAGCCGGCGTTGCCAGGCCGCTTTCAGCGCCGGGTCCTTCTCGGCCTGTTTTTCCTGTTCGATGAACAGCGCGCTCAGCGCGCCGTCCGCGTCGCTGCCGGCTGTGCTGGCCGGCTGGCGCGCCAGCCGCAGCAAGTCGGTGACGAGGGTGGCCACGCTCCAGCCGTCCAGAATCGCGTGATGGAAGCTCAGCGTCAGCCGCGCGCGGCCCGTTTCCAGCCGGAACAGGGCGAGGCGCAGCAGCGGCGGGGATTGCGGCTGGAAGGGCCGGGCTTTTTCCGCGGCGACGAAGTCGGCCAGCGCCCGGCTTTGCGCCTCGGGCGCCAGTGCGCGCAAGTCGGCGACGCTCAAGGGAATGTCGCCGTCGCGATGGATCAGTTGCAGCGGTTCCGAGTAGGCGTTCCAGTGGAAGGTGGTGCGCAGCGCGGCGTGGCGTTCCGCCAGGCGGCGAACGGCGGCGCGCCAGGCGGCCTCATCCCAGGGCAGGCGCAGGTCGAAGCTGAAGATGTCGTGGAAGATGGCGCCGTTTTGCGACAGCTCGCTGTGGAACAGCATGCCGGCTTGTAGCCGCGACATCGGCAGCGCTTCGATCACATCGTCGGGCAAGCGCAGCCGGTCGGCTTGGGCTATCTGGGCGAAGGCTTGCCGCGCGGCGGCTTCGTCGTTGCCGGCCGCGTCCGGCGCTTCGCACAGCTGACGGATGGTGGGCAGGCTGAACAGTTTTTGCACGCTCAGGGCCAGGCCCTGGTCGCGGGCGCGGGCGACCACTTGCAGGGAGAGGATGGAGTCGCCGCCGAGGGCGAAGAAGTTGTCGTCGATGCCGGGCAGCGGCACGGCGAGGACGTCGGCCCAGATTTGGGCCAGCGCGCGTTCGGCGTCCGAGCGGGCTTCGACGCGCAGGGCGGCGCTGGCCGCTTGCGGTGCGGGCAGCGCGGCGCGGTCCACCTTGCCGTGATGGGTCAGCGGGAAACGCTCCAGCGCCACGATGACGGCGGGCAGCATGTGTTCGGGCAGCTCGGCGGCCAGCGCGGCGCGCAGCGCGGTGGGTTCGGCGTCGCCGACGGCGTAGGCAACCAGCCGCGGTTCGCCGGCGGCGGGGCGGTCCAGCAGCACCAGCGCCTCGCGCACCGCGGGCAGCCGGCACAGCGCGGCTTCGATCTCGCCCAGCTCGATGCGGAAGCCGCGCAGCTTGACCTGATGATCGGCGCGGCCCAGGTATTCGATCTCGCCGTCGGCGCGGCGGCGAGCCAGATCGCCGGAGCGATAGAGGCGGGAGCCGTCGGCGGCGAAGGGGTTGGGCAGGAAACGGGAGGCGGTCAGCGCCGGGCGGTTCCAGTAGCCGCGGGCGACGCCGGGTCCGCCGACATAGATCTCGCCGGGCACGCCGACGGGCACCGGCTGCAGGAAGCGGTCCAGCAGATGGAAGGCCAGATCGGGAATCGGCTGGCCGATGACCTGCCCACGGCGAGCGTCCAGATCGGCCTGACGGATGGCGCGCTGGGTCACATGCACGGTGGTTTCGGTGATGCCGTACATATTGACCAGCTCGGGACGGCTATCGCTGCGTTGTTGGAACCAGGGTTCCAGGCTGGCCAGCTCCAGCGCCTCGCCGCCGAAGATCACCAGGCGCAAGTCGGGCAAGGCGTGAGCGGCGGCGGCGGGAATCAACTGGCGGAAGGCGGCCGGGGTCTGGTTCAACACCGACACCCGGTGCTGTTGCAGCCAGCCGGCGAAGGCCTCGGGCGAGCGGGACACCCAATAAGGCACCACCAGGCAAGTGCCGCCGAACAGCAGCGGCCCCCAGATCTCCCACACCGAGAAATCGAAGGCGTAGGAGTGGAACAGCGACCAGACATCGTCGGGCCCGAAAGCGAAGCGCTCCGAGGTGGCGGCGATCAATCGGACCACATTGTGATGGCTGACCACGCAGCCCTTGGGGGTGCCGGTGGAACCTGAGGTGTAGATGACGTAGGCGGCCTGCTGCGGGTGCAGACGGCGCGGCGGCGGGGTGTCGTCGCCGGAGGAGACGGCGACGTCCAGCCAGCGCAGCGCCAGTCCGGCGGGCAGGGCGTCGGCGGATTCGGCGTCGCCGACGACAACGTGGATGGCGCTGTCGCGGACCAGGAACTCCAGGCGCTCGGCGGGATAGCCGGGGTCCAGCGGCACATAGGCGGCGCCGGCTTTAAGGATGGCGAGGATGGCGACCAGCAGATCGGGCTGGCGCTGGCAGCACAGGCCGACGCGCTGCTCGGGCAGCACGCCGAGCTGGAGCAATTGCCGAGCCAGTTGATTGGCGCGGGCGTCCAGTTCGCGGTAGCGCAGCGCGGCGGTGTCGCCCTGAACGGCGATACGTTCGGGGAAGGCCTGGGCGGCGTGTTCGAACCAGCTGCACAGATCGGGATGCGGCGGCGCGACGGAAGCGGGCAAGGCGACGGCGCGCGGCGGCTTGGCCAGCGTTTGCTGCGGATCGCGCAAGAGGCTGTGCAGCAAGGGCTCCACGCCGTCGATGAAGGCGGCGGCGTCCAGCTCGGCGAAGCCGGCCAGATTGTAATCGAGGTCCACTTTCACCGGCTGGCGGGAGTCCGCCTCGCGCACGAACACCTTCAAGGGATAGTGCTGCGACAAGGCGCGCATCGCGGTCATATTGCTGACGGTGCCGTCGAACATGGCGTCGTAATCGTGCTTCTCAAACGACAGGCTGATTTCGTAGGGCAGCCGGTCTCGGCCGAGGCCTTCGGTTTCGCCTATCGGGAAGCGGTGATGGCGGAAGTCGGCTCTCAGCTCGCGCTGGATCAGGCTGAGCAGCTCGGCGAAGCTCCAGTGCGGCCGCAGCTTCAGACGCAGCGGGCACAGGCTGGCGAACAGGCCGGGGGTGTTCTTGGCCAAGGCGCTGCGGCGGTTGAGGATGGGCAGCGCCAGCAGCAGATCGTCGGCGCCGAATTCCCGCAGCGCGTGGGTGTAGATCAGGCCGATGAAAAAGTGGAAGACGGTGGCCTGGTGCGCGGCGGCCAGTTCGCCGATGCGGCTATAGCTTTCCGCCGATAGCTGGAAACTGCGCTGACCGCAGGCCAGTTGTCCGCCGGCGTCGGCGAACAGCCGGGTTGAGTAGCCGGCGAGCTTGTCTTGCCAGTATTGCCGGTCTTTCTCGTAATGGCGCGACGCGTAGTAGCCATCCTCTTCCTCCACCTGCTCGGCCGGCGTCATCGTCGACGCCGGCTCCGGCGACAGGCCTTGGCGCAGGCTGTTGTAGTAGCGGCATTTCTCGCCGTAGAGCCGGGCGATGGCCCAACCGTCGAAGGCGATGTGGTGGAAACGGCCGTACAGGATGAAATCCTCTTCCCCGTGCTGTAGCAAGGTGTAGGCGGCCAGCGGCGTTTGACCGTCGAAGGGGAAGGCGCGGGCGAAATCGCGCTCGGTCCATTGCTTGGCCGCGGCCTCCGGGTCCGCCTCGCCGCGGGTGTCTATCACCGTCAGCGGGCAAGGGTGGCGCGGGCAGAGCACTTGGCGCGGCTGACCGCCGGCTTCGTCTATGGCGATGCGCAACGCCGGCGTGTGTTCCATCAGGGAGACGAGCGCGGTTCGCAGGGTTTCGATATCGAGAGCGCCCTGGATCTTGATGAAACCGCCGATATTGAACAGTTCGGGCGCGGAGAATAACGATTGATGAAAATAGATTTCCAGCTGCCGGCGTGTAAGCGGGAAGGTTTTCATTTGAGTTATTCCAATCTTATTTAGAAAGTATTATGCCGAAATATGCTTTTGTACTGCCTTGTGTGTCGCGTAAATCTACACCGATGTGAATTAAATTAGTGAAGCAATTTAACTGGTAAATAAGTCAGGTTTTTAATACTTGCGGTACATGATAGCGTCATTCTATTAAGATAATGGGATAGCTGATGCAGCGATTCGCATTATTGATTTTCAAATATTCTTGCTGAATACGGTTTAAATGTTGCTTGTTTAACTCGTATTGTTTTTATCTTTACTTTTGCATTTGCGAGGAGTTTTGAAATGAGTTCGAATGATGCGGAAAAAC
The DNA here is from genome assembly GCF_057808735.1 of Chromobacterium sp. FG89. Classification (NCBI taxonomy): domain Bacteria; kingdom Pseudomonadati; phylum Pseudomonadota; class Betaproteobacteria; order Neisseriales; family Chromobacteriaceae; genus Chromobacterium; species Chromobacterium sp. FG89. The sequence goes on from NZ_JBMDIQ010000002.1 coordinate 44,748, forward strand.
CATTGGCCGCCAGCCGTCGCGACTTTTTGACCGGGGCCTTGAAATTGACTTCCGCCGGGGCTTTGGCGGGCTGGTTGCCGGCCGAGCGGATCATGGCGGCGAGGCTGACTTGCAGCCAGCCCAATAACTTCCCGGCGGACATTCCCCTATATAAGCAAAGCTTCAAAAACTGGGCCGGCGACATCAAGGTGGACGATGTCTGGACTTGCGCGCCGCGTTCCGCGGACGAAGTGGTGAAGGTGGCCAACTGGGCCAAGGACAACGGCTACAAAGTGCGCGCGCGCGGCATGATGCACAACTGGTCGCCGTTGACGCTGGCCGCCGGCGTCAGCTGCCCGGCGGTGGTCTTGCTGGACACCACGCGCTATCTGACCGCGATGTCCGTCGACGCCTCGGGCCCGGTGGCCAAGGTCACCGCCCAGGCCGGCATCACCATGGAAGCCTTGCTCACCGGAATGGAAAAGGCCGGTCTGGGCGTGACCGCCGCGCCGGCGCCCGGGGATCTGACCCTGGGCGGGGTGCTGGCCATCAACGGCCACGGCACCGCGATTCCGGCCAAGGGCGAACGCCGCCTGGCCGGCGCCAGCTACGGCTCGATCAGCAATCTGGTGCTCAGCCTCACCGCCGTGGTCTACGACAAGGCCAGCGGCAGCTACGCCTTGCGCAAGTTTGCCCGCAACGATCCGCAGATCGCGCCGCTGCTGGCGCACGTGGGCCGTTCGCTGATCGTGGAGGCCACTTTGCAGGCGGCGCCCAACCAGCGCTTGCGCTGTCAGAGCTGGTTCAATATTCCCTACGGCGAAATGTTCGCCGCGGCGGGCAGCGGCGGGCGCACCTTCGCCAGCTATCTGGACAGCGCCGGCCGGGTGGAGGCGATCTGGTTCCCCTTCACCAGCAATCCCTGGCTCAAGGTGTGGACGGTGACGCCGAACAAGCCGCTGTTCTCCCGTCAGACCGACAAGCCGTTCAACTACCCCTTCTCGGATAATCTGCCCGACGAAGTGACCGATCTGGCCAACAAGATTCTGTCGCTGGGCGACGGCAAGCTGACGCCGGCCTTCGGCAAGGCGCAGTTCGCCGCGGCCAGCGCCGGCCTGGTGGCGACGGCCAGCTGGGACCTGTGGGGCTGGTCCAAAAACCTGCTGCTCTACGTCAAGCCCACCACCTTGCGCGTCACCGCCAACGGCTACGCGGTGCTGACCCGCCGCGAAAACGTGCAGCGCGTGCTCAACGAGTTCGTCACCTTCTATCAGGCGCGGGTGCAGGCCTATCAGCAACAGGGCCGCTATCCGATGAACGGGCCGGTGGAAATCCGCGTGACCGGGCTGGACGATGCTAGCGAAGTGGCGCTGAGCGGCGGCGTGGCGCCGGCCTTGTCCGCCATCCGCCCGCGGCCGGACCATCCGGAATGGAACGCCGCGGTGTGGCTGGACATCCTGACGCTGCCGGGCACGCCTTACGCCAACCAGTTCTATCGCGAGATAGAGCAGTGGATTGAGGCCAATTTCAACGGCTCCTACGCGGCGGTGCGTCCGGAATGGTCCAAGGGCTGGGGCTATACCGACCAGGCAGCGTGGGCGGATTCCGCCATGCTGCAAACGACCATTCCCAACGCCTTCCGCGCCGGCCAGCCGGCGGCGGCCAATTGGGATGCGGCCAAGGCGGCGCTGGCGACGTATGACCCCTACCGCCTGTTCTCCTCGCCCTTGCTGGACAGCCTGGGCCTCTGAACGGCTTTAGACGCTGGAGCTTGTTGAAGACGGCGCGCCCTCCGATGACGGCGCGCCGTTTTTTGCCGCGCGCTCGCCTCCGCCGGGCCGCGGGCGCTACACTGCAAGCATCGCCGCCGCGCCGGATTCGCGCCCCTTAGCCCAGCCATGTCCACCTGCTACGCCCAAGTCGATTGCAATTCCTTCTACGCTTCCTGCGAGCGGGTGTTCAACCCGCGCCTGGCCGGCGCGCCCATTGTCGTGTTGTCCAACAACGACGGCTGCATCGTGTCGCGCTCGGCCGAGGCCAAGGCGCTGGGCGTGCCGATGGGCGCGCCTTACTTCCTGCACAAGGCGCGGCTGGAGCAGCTGGGCGTGGCGGTGTTCTCGTCCAATTACACGCTGTACGGCGATTTGTCCGGCCGCGCGATGCGGCTGCTGGCCGGCTTCGCGCGCGCGCAGGAGGTGTATTCGATAGACGAATGCTTTCTGGACATCGGCGGCGAACCGGAACCGGAGCGGCTGGCGCAGCGGATGCGCGACGCCATGTCGCGCGGCCTGGGCCTGCCGGTATGCGTCGGCATCGGCCCCAGCAAGACCTTGGCCAAGCTGGCCAACCACCTGGCCAAGCTGGACCCGTCCCGCGACGGGGTGATGAATCTGCAAGCGCTGGACGCGGCGGAGCGGCGAACGCTGCTGGCCGAGGTGGCGGTGGAGGAGATCTGGGGCGTGGGCCGCAAGCTGTCGGCCAAGCTGCGTCTGGAGCGCATCGGCCACGCCGCGGCGCTGGCGGCGGCGGACCGGGATTGGCTGATCCGCCGTTTCGGCGTCACCGTGGCGCGCATCGCCGACGAACTGGACGGCCTGTCCTGCCTGAGCCTGGAAGAGGCGCTGCCGCCGCGGCAATCCTTGATGTCCACGCGCTCCTTCGGCCACAAGGTGACGCGTTTGGAGGAGGCGCGCGAGGCGGTGGCGATGCACGCGGCGCAGGTGGCGGAGCGCTTGCGGCGTCAGGGCTCGCTGGCTTCCTTTCTGCAGGTGAGCTTGCAGCGCGGCGTGTATCAGCAAGGCACGGTGCAGCGGGACAGCGAGGTGGTGCCCTTGTTGCCGGCCAGCGCGGACAGCCGGGTGCTGGCGGCCGCGGCCGGACGGGCGGTGGAGCGTTTGTGGCGGCCCGGCGCCGGCTATCAGAAATGCGGGGTGATGGCCTGGCAGCTGGTGGACGCGGAACGGGCGCAGCCGGATTTGTTCGCGGAGGGACCGGATCCGGAAAAGGCGCGGCGCCTGATGGCGGCGCTGGACGCGATCAACCATCGCATGGGCCGCGGCACGGTCAAGCTGTTGGCGGAAGGGCTGGAGCAGCCGTGGAAGATGAAGCAGGACATGTTGTCGCCGGCCTACACCACGCGCTGGGAGGACATCCCGGTGGCGAAGGCGAAGTAGGCGCGGCCGGATGCGGCGGAAAGCGGATGGGGCCCCGGCTCTTGGAGTAAAATGCCGCTCTTGATTTGCAACCTGCGGGGCCAGGGCGGCGGCTATAGTGCAATCAAGCCGCCGCGCGCCGCACTTGAAAGCCAGACATTGAACCCTCTGTTTGCCCAGCCTTGCGCCATCGTCGACTTGGAAACCACCGGCGGCCACATCAGCCGCGACCGCATTACCGAGGTGGGCGTCATCCTGATCGACGGCGACCGGGTGGAGCGCTTCAGCTCTCTGATCAACCCCGGCCAGCCCATCCCTCCCTTCATCGAGAACATGACCGGCATCTCCGACGCCATGGTGGCGGCGGCGCCGAGCTTCGCCGATCTGGCCGAGCGCTTGCTGACCATGCTGTCCGGCCGCCTGTTCCTGGCGCACAACGCGCGCTTCGATTACGGCTTCCTGAAAAACGAATTCCGCCGCGCCGGACTGCGCTTTCAGAGCCAGTCGCTGTGCACGGTCAAGCTGTCGCGCCGGCTCTACCCGCAGTTTTTCAAGCACAGCCTGGACAGCCTGATAGAGCGCTACGACATCCGCCTGCCGGAGCGGCACCGGGCCTTGGCGGACGCGGAAGCGGTGCATCGCTTCCTCGGCATCGCCAGCCAGGAACTGGGCGAAGCGGCCGTGGGCGCGGCGATGGCGGCGGTATTGGCCGCGCCGCCGGAACTGGCCGGCCTGCCGGCGGCGCTGCAAGAGCAACTGGAGCTGCTGCCGGACGTGCCGGGGGTGTACGCGCTGTACGGGGAGGAGGGCAAACCCTTGTACGTGGGCAAGGGCGGCAATCTGCGCACGCGGGTGCTGGCGCATTTCGCCGCGGTCAAGGGCGGCGGCAAGAGCCGCGAGGTGCATATCGGCGAGCCCATCGGCCGGGTGGAGTGGCAGGAGACCCTGGGCGAGTTCGGCGCGCACTTGCTGGAACTGCGCTTGATTCACGCCTTGAAGCCGCAGCATAACCACCGCGGCAAGCTGAGCCCGGAGCTGTGCTCCATCCAGCTGGAGACGGAGGACGGCTTCACCCGCCCCAAGGTGGTGTACGCGCGCGAGCTGGATTTCAGCCGCACCGCGGATTTGTACGGCCTGTTCCGCCATGCGCGCGAGGCGCGCAAGATCCTGGCGGAAATCGCGCTGGGCAACGCGCTGTGCCAGTCGGTATTGGGCGTGGAGGCGGTGACCAGCCGCAAGGGCGCGCCGTGCGCGGCTTTGAAGCTGGGCCGCTGCCGCGGCGCCTGCATCGGCCGCGAGCCGGCGGAGGTGCACAATATCCGGCTGCTGGGCGCCTTGGCCAAGTTGAAGGTGAAGGCCTGGCCGTTCGCCGGCGCCATCGCGGTGGTGGAAACCGATGAGGTGACCGGCGAGCGCGCCGAGCATGTGTTCGACCGCTGGTGCTATCTGGGCTCGCGCCAGGGCGACGGCGGCCCGCTGGAGGGCGCGCCGTCCTTCGATCTGGACAGCTACAAGCTGCTGGAAGGCTGGCTGCGCAAGCCGGCGGAGGGCACGGCGCTGCGCGAGCTGTGAATGGATGCGCTGTTGCATTCATGCCCGTCTCGGGCTCGGATAATCATGCGGGCACAGCTCAAACCGCGCCGGGCCGCCGCCGGAACCTTAAGGCGATGCGCGGAGGCGGGCGTTTCCCTTTTTTATTACACCGCCTCTGTCCGTCCTTTGCATGTCATGGTTATAAAAGGCTTGATGCCGCCGCCGGGCAAGCGTGGTCAAAGGCGGGGCGGACATGAGATGCCTTGTTTTGTCCGTTCATGAAACCCCTGCTCAGCCGTTGCATAGGCAGCCGGCTTGTTGGCGTAAGCGGTATGAACGCCTGGGGCTCGGGAGAGATTCATGGTGCCCGCCCTTGCGAAAACCCAGGGCCAGCATTCCCCTTCAGAAAGTCAAAAGCATCTTGGCCGCCTTATTTGAAATGTATCGATGTGAATAAGTGCTGTATGGCATAACTTGCCCAGGAATTCGCTGAACGCCATCGCCATGGATGGATGCTTGCGAAGCGAACTTTCTTGGAAGCTACAAAAATCAATAGCTATTGACGATATTTTTAAAGGCTTGATTTTAAATAGCGCGTGAAGTAAATCCGTTTGTGAGCTTAGCCATGAACGGAGGTGGAATTGTCAAACCGCACTCTCGGATATCTGATGTTGACGTTGGCGATGATGACTGTTGGTTCTACCGTGATCGCCTCAAAATTCATCGCGGGGAGCATGCCTCCTTTTTTTGCGACGGCGCTGCGGTTTGCTCTCGCACTGCCTGTGTTGATTCCCTTGCTTCTCCTGCAGAGGGAGAGGTGGCCAAAACTTACGCGCAGCGACGGGTTTTTGCTTCTGCTCCAGGCGGGGGCGGGGAGCGTCGGTTACACGACCTTGTTGATTTCCGGCCTGTCCTATCTTCCTGCCGCCGATGCGGGTGTAATCATTGGAACGCTTCCCGCGGTCTCCGCGCTTTTTTCTGTCATGGTTTTGGGGGAGCGGCCAAGCGCGCGGCTGCTCATTGCGGTAGGGCTCGCCACCATTGGCGTGATGGCGGTGGCGTGGAAAGGCTCCGGGCCGCTGTCTCTCATCGGCATGGCCTGCATCTTGGGGGCCGTCGTCTGCGAAAGCGCTTTCATTCTGCTCAACAAGCGCATGCGAGTGCCTTTGCGGCCATTGTTGCAGACCACGGCGATGACGGTTCTGGGTCTGTTGGTGTCCTTGCCCGTTGCCTTCCTCGAGCTGCCGTTTGCCATGCCGGGTTCCGAGGCGATTGCGGCGGTGATCTGGTATGCGCTGGTGCCGACCGTCGGCGGTTTTCTGTTGTGGTATGGCGGGGCCGCGCGGGTAAGCGGAAGCGAGGCCGCCACATTCACCGCCGTTGCGCCCTTGACTGCGGTGCTGCTTGCCGCGCTGGTTCTGGGCGAGCAAATTGAAATGAGCCAAGCCGTTGGCGTCGCGGCGGTGATGCTCGCCATTCTGGTGCTGACGATTCCGGCGCGTTTGGAGACGGTGCCGCAAGTGTGAGCGGCATTCGTTCATCCCGTGATGGCAAACCCAGGCATGACGACAAAGGGGGCTACGCAAGATGTACTTTCATCATTCTGACGAAGTGTGGGGGCGATTCCCGGAACTGAGAGCCCTGGTTCTGGTTCTGCGACAGGCTGGAAACGCCGGACTGAATGCGGGAGCGCTTGACTCCACTTATGCAGAGGTTGCCGCTCTGCAGGCGGAGAGGGCCGAGAGCGAGGTCCCGTCGCTGCAGGCATGGCGCCAAACCTATGCTGAGATGGGTTTGAAGCCCACGCAGTATCGCTGCGCGGCAGAGGCGCTGCTGCGCCGTTTCCGGAAGGAGGGATGCCTACCTCATGTCTTGCCGCTGATCGACGCGCTTAACGCGGAGTCCATGCATGCGGCCATTCCGATTGCGGCATTCGATTGCGCATGCCTTAGAGGAGGCGTGGTGGTCAGACCGGCGAACGGTCTGGAGGCGTATCAGGCATTTTCCGGCGAGATTGAGCGGCCGGCCGTGGGTGAAATCATTTTCGCCGATGAAGATCATCAGGCGCATTCCCGCCGCTGGGTTTTCCGGCAAGGCGCTCAGTCTGTGATTTCCCCGACCACGGACACCGTGCTGATGGTGGCCGAGGCGCTTCACCCGCAGGCATGGGAAGATTTGCAGGCCTTGCGTGATCGGATTGGCATCCGGATGGGTGAAATGGGCGTGGCGATTGCCGAGGAAGACATGTTGTCGCCCTCAAACCGGCGTTTCGAGTTTTCCCTGTGAAGAATGGAAGCGCGGTCCGTCCCGTCAGCCGCACCCAATAAAGATAAAAGCCCCGCTTGGCTTGGCAAGGGGGCTTGCAGATGCACGGAGCGCCGCCATTGAAACGGGCGCTCCTGTTTGCAGGATGGCGGGCGGCTGAAGCTTGGAAACCTTGATCCCGTCATGTCTGCTTGAGGGCCTGCTGAAGCAGGGCATGAGTGAAATCATGCTTTACGAGGGCCTCAGAGCCAGTTCTTCAGCAGCAAGGCCGCCAGCAGGATGGCGATCAGCGCCAGCAGCCAGTTCTGGCGCTTCTGTTCCCGCATCAGCTGGATGTAGCCGCTGATCAGCAGCTCGCTGTTGGCGGAGGACAGCGCGTCATTCAGCTTGCGCGGCAGCGTGGGCAGGGTGGTGGCCCATTGCGGCGCTTCGTGCTTCAGCGTGCGCAGCAGGCCGCGCCAGCCTATCTGTTCGTTCATCCACTTGGTCAGGAAGGGCTTGGCGGTGTCCCACAGATCCAGATTGGGATCCAGCTGGCGGCCCAGGCCTTCGATATTGAGCAGGGTCTTTTGCAGCAGCACCAGTTGCGGCTGGATTTCCACATTGAAGCGGCGGCTGGTCTCGAACAGGCGCAGCAGCACCATGCCGAAGGAGATTTCCGACAGCGGCTTCTCGAAGATGGGTTCGCACACGGTGCGCACCGCCGCTTCCAGCTCCTCGGCGCGGGTGTCTTTCGGCACCCAGCCGGATTCGATGTGGGCGGTGGCCACGCGGTGGTAGTCGCGGTTGAAGAAGGCGAGGAAGTTGACCGCCAGATAGTGCTTGTCGGTGTCGGTCAGGGTGCCGACGATGCCGAAGTCCAGCGCGATGTAGCGGCCGTCGGCGGCGACGAAGATATTGCCCGGGTGCATGTCGGCGTGGAAGAAGCCGTGGCGGAACACTTGGGTGAAGAAGATTTCCACGCCGAAGCGGCTGAGCTTGGTGAGGTCCACGCCGGCTTCGCGCAGCCGGTCCACCTGGCCCACCGGGATGCCGTGCATCCATTCCAGCGTCAGCACGTCGCGGCTGGTGTAGTCGTAGAACACCTCGGGCACGATCAGCATGTCCGAGTTCTTGAAGTTGCGGCGCAGCTGCGAGGCGTTGGCGGCCTCGTGCATCATGTCCAGTTCGTCGTGCAGGTATTTGTCGAACTCGGCCACCACTTCGCGCGGCTTCAGCCGCTTGCCGTCGGTGAACAGCTTCTCCACCCAGCCGGCCAGCGTGCCCATCAGCGCCAGGTCTTGCTCGATCACCGGCTGGATGCCGGGGCGCAGCACCTTGACCGCCACTTCGCGGCCGCGGCCGCCGTCGGGCCGGCGCAGCCAGGCCTTGTGCACCTGGGCTACGGAGGCGCTGGCCACCGGGGTGTTGTCGAAATCGACGTAGAGTTCGTCCACCTTGCGGCCCAGGCTGCGTTCTATCATCTCGCGCGCCTGCAGGCCGTCGTAGGGCGGCACCCGGTCTTGCAGCCGGGCCAGTTCGTCCGCGTAGTCCGGCGGCAGCAGATCGCGGCGGGTGGACAGCACTTGGCCGAATTTGACGAAGATGGGTCCCAGGCTTTCCAGCGCCAGCCGTACCCGCTGCGGCAGCGGCGCGCTGGTGTCGCGGCGCAGCGGCAGCAGGCCGAACAGCTTGTGGACGAAGCCGAGCTTGGAATGGCCTTCCAGGAAGTCGTCCAGGCCGAAGCGGTAGAAGGTGGAAACGATCTTGATGAAGCGCGAAGTCCGCATGTGCCGTCAGGCCTTTGTCTGTTCTTGTTGCAGCGCGGCCTGCAGCCGCGCCAGGCGTTTTTCCAGGCGGCCGGCGTCGTCGCGCAAGGTGTCCACCGCGGCGACGAAGCCTTGCACCTGGCGGCGGCCGGCCAGCACCGGCGTTTCCTCGCGCAGATGTTCCACCCAGTTGGCGGCCAGCCGCCAGGCCACCTGGCCCTTGAAGCCGAGCAGGCCGCGGGCCAGGGTTTCCGCGCGCTGGGCGGCGGCGTCGCCCACCAGCCGGGACAGATCCTCGGCGGCGTTCCATTGCAGGCGGCCCAGCAGGCGGCCGAGGGCGGCGGCCAGTTCGGCGTCGCCTTCCAGCTGGATGTCGCTCAGCGCCGGGTCGCGCCCGGCCGCCGCCGCCAGCGCGACGGCGTGTTTGAGCCGTACCGTGGCTTCCGGCTCGCCCTCGCAGGCGGCCAGCCAGCCGTCGTCGGTGAACACGCCGGCCACGTGGAAGGGCGGCAGCGCCACGGCGACGCGCCGGCCGGCGTGCGCGGCCAGTTCCGCCCGCACCGCCGGGTGTTGGTTCAACAGATGGTTGAATGCCGCGATCTGGATGCCCATGCGCTGTCTCCGCCGTGATTGGAAGGTGAAGGGGTCTAAGGCCGCATTGCCGGAGCGCCGCGGATCGTAATCAGGCTCTTAGAAGCTGTTCAAAGTCTTGCGGGCAAGAGCGAGACAAGGCGAAAACGAGCGAAAAAGCGGAATGTACGCGTGGCACATGAGCATTTTGAGCTTGGTTTCAACGCCGTATCGCTGAAGCGCTGCAGACCTTGAACAGGGTCTTAGAACTTGTAGCCCTTGTGCAGGGCCACCACGCCGCCGCTCATATTGTGGTAATCCACCTTGCCGAAGCCGGCGCCCAGCATCATCTGCTTCAGCGTTTCCTGATCGGGATGCATGCGGATGGATTCGGCCAGGTACTGATAGCTGTCGGGGTCGTTAGCCACCAACTTGCCCATCACCGGCAGCGCCTTGAAGGAGTAGAAGTCGTAGAACGGCGACAGCGGTTTCCAGACTTTGGAGAACTCCAGCACCATCAGCTTGCCGCCCGGCTTCAGCACCCGGCACATTTCCTTCAGCGCCGCGTCCTTGTGGGTCATATTGCGCAGGCCGAAAGCCACCGACACCGCGTCGAAGTAATTGTCGGGGAAGGGCAGCTTCTCGGCGTCGGCCAAGGACACCGGCAGCACAAGGCCGTCGTCCAGCAGCCGGTCGCGGCCCACGGTCAGCATGGAGCTGTTGATGTCGGTCAGCCACACTTCGCCGCTCTTGCCCACGCGCTTGGCCCAGCCGCGCGACAGGTCGCCGGTGCCGCCGGCGATGTCCAGCACCTTGTCGCCGGCCTTGACGCCGGAAGTGGTCAGGGTGAAGTGTTTCCACACCCGGTGCAGCCCGCCGGACATCAGGTCGTTCATCACATCGTATTTCTTGGCCACCGAGTGGAACACATCGGCCACCTTGGCGGCTTTTTCGCTTTCGGCAACGGTCTTGAAGCCGAAGTGGGTCGTCTTGTCCATGGTCACTCCCTGCTCGCGCCTGCGGCGGCGAGGCGATTGAGATAATCCTGCCAGTACTGGTCGCGCTTGGCGCCCAGCTCGTATAGATAGCTCCAGCTGTACAGTCCGCTGTCGTGGCCGTCGTCGAAGGTGATCTTCAGCGCGTAATGGCCCACCGGCTCCAGCGCGGTGACGGCGACATGGCGCTTGCCCGCTTGCAGCACTTCCTGGCCGGCGCCGTGGCCGCGCACTTCCGCCGAGGGCGAGTAGACGCGCAGGTATTCGCAGGGCAGCTCGAAGCGGGCGCCGTCGTCGAAGCTGATTTCCAGCACACGCGACACCGCGTGCAGCTGGATTTCCTGCGGCGCGGGCGCGTCGGGAGAGAGTCCGGACATGGTCTGATCCTCAAAGGCGGCCGATTAAGCCGCGCATCAGTCTTTGCGTTCCAGCAGCATGGCGTCGCCGTAGCTGAAGAAACGGTATTCCTGCTCCACCGCGTGCTGGTAGGCGGCGCGGATTTCCTCGTAGCCGGCGAAGGCGGACACCAACATCAGCAGCGTGGACTTGGGCAGGTGGAAATTGGTCAGCAGGCGGTCCACCACCCGGAAGCGGTAGCCCGGGGTGATGAAGATGTCGGTTTCGCCGCAGCCGGCGGCCAGTTCGCCGCCGCGCGCGGCGGATTCCAGCGCGCGCATGCTGGTGGTGCCCACCGACAGCACTTTGCGGCCGGCGGCGTGGGCTTCTGCGATCAGCGCGCGGGTGGTTTCCGGCACTTCGTAGATTTCGCTGTGCATCTTGTGCTCGGCGATATTGTCCACCCGCACCGGCTGGAAGGTGCCGGCGCCGACGTGCAGGGTGACATAGGCCAGTTGCACGCCCTTGGCGCGCAGCTGTTCCAGCATGTCTTCGGTGAAGTGCAGGCCGGCGGTGGGCGCGGCCACCGCGCCGCGCTCGCGGGCGTAGACGGTCTGGTAGCGCTCGTCATCCTCGTGGCCGGCGCCGCGTTCTATATAAGGCGGCAGCGGCAGCTTGCCGGAAGCTTCCAGGATGTCGAAGAGATTGTCCTCGGCCAGGAAGCGCAGCTTGAACAGTTCGCCGTGGCGCTCTACCATTTCCGCCTCCCAGCGATCGGCGAAGATCAGCCGGGTGCCGGGTTTGGGCGATTTGGACGCGCGGACGTGGGCCAGCGCGGTATGCGCGTCCAGCACGCGTTCTATCAGCGCCTCGATCTTGCCGCCGCTGGCTTTTTCGCCGAACAGCCGGGCCTTGATCACGCGGGTGTCGTTGAACACCATCACGTCGCCGGGGCTGACCTGATCGATGAAGTCGGTGAAGCGCAGATTGGCGCGGTCATGGCCGGCCACGCGCAGCAGGCGGCTGGCGCCGCGCTCTGCCGGAGGGTGCTGGGCGATCAGGTGCTCGGGCAGGTGGTAGTCGAAGTCGGAAAGCTGCATAAGGCGTAAAAGATTCAGAATCGGCAAATTATACCCGCGCCGCCGCCGGCCGGCATCAGCTTAGTGAGCGAAGTGGCGGGATTTGCGCTGAATCAACATCGATTTTCGGCCAGGCGGTAAAAACTTGCCAGGCGGAAAAACGCCCGTGGATACTAGTGCTTTGACTCGAAGATCTGCCGTGTTCGCCATCCAAACAACTGTTTGAAATGATGCAAAAGCTAGACATCTTGCAGCGAATTGCGGCAAACTCGCGCCCAAGATGATAAACAGGAGCAGGCTTTGACCGGAAAAATCCTCGTGTTGCACGGCCCCAACCTCAATCTGCTGGGACAGCGGGAGCCGCAGCACTACGGCCGGGAAACGCTTGACGATATCAACCAGCGGCTGGAACAGCAGGCTAGCGCCGCGGGGTTTGAATTGTCGGCATTGCAGAGCAATGCGGAACATGTGTTGATTGATCGCGTGCAGCAGTGCCTGCATGACGGTACTGCCTTCATTCTGGTCAATCCGGCCGCTTTCACCCATACCAGCGTCGCCTTGCGCGACGCGCTGGCGGCGGTGCAAGTGCCGTTTATCGAAGTCCACCTTTCCAACGTTCATGCCCGCGAACCGTTCCGCAAGCATTCCTATTTCTCCGACCTCGCGGTCGGCGTGATCTGCGGACTCGGCGCCCACGGCTATGAACTGGCGCTTGCGCACGCCATCCGGCATCTTGCCGCGCAGGCCTAACTCACTCTACCGAATATCCCACTCGAAGGATTATCAATGGATCTCCGTAAACTCAAGAAGCTGATCGATCTCGTCGAGGAATCCGGCATCGCCGAACTCGAAGTGACCGAGGGGGAAGAAAAAGTCCGCATTACCCGCGTATCCGCCGCGCCGCAGATGGCCTACGCTCAGCCGATGACCGCGCTGCAAGTGCCCAACGCCCAAGCCGCCGCCGTGGCCGCGCCGGCAGCCGAAGCCGCCGCGCCGGCCAACAACGACAAGAACGCGATGAAGTCGCCGATGGTGGGCACCTTCTATCGCTCGCCGAGCCCGGGCGCCAAGAGCTTCATCGAAGTGGGCCAGAGCGTCAACGCCGGCGACACCCTGTGCATCATCGAAGCGATGAAGCTGATGAACGAGATCGAAGCCGACCGCTCCGGCGTGGTCAAGGCCGTTCTGGTCGAAGACGGCCAGCCGGTGGAATTCGGCGAGCCGTTGTTCATCATCGAGTAAGCCAGACGACAGGCAGACGGCAAGGGGGCACGGCGCAGCGTCTGTGCCCTTGTCGTTTGCCACGACAGCATTGGCGGCCCCCGCCGGCGACGACGCCGGCCGCGGAATCCGCCAGCGGAGAATTCCATGTTTGAAAAAATTCTGATTGCCAACCGGGGTGAAATCGCCCTGCGCATCCAGCGCGCCTGCCGCGAGATGGGCATCAAGACCGTGGTGGTGCATTCCGAGGCCGATCGCGAAGCCAAGTACGTGAAGCTGGCCGACGAATCGGTCTGCATCGGCCCGGCGCCCAGCGGCAAGAGCTATCTGAACGTGCCGGCCCTGATCGCCGCCGCCGAGGTGACCGATTCCCAGGCCATCCACCCGGGTTACGGCTTCCTGTCGGAAAACGCCGACTTCGCCGAGCGCGTCGAGCAGTCCGGCTTCGTGTTCATCGGTCCGCGTCCGGACACCATCCGCATGATGGGCGACAAGGTGTCGGCCAAGAACGCGATGATAGAAGCGGGCGTGCCCTGCGTGCCGGGCTCCGAAGGCGCTTTGCCGGACGATCCGGCCGAGATCGTCAAGATCGCCAAGAAGATCGGTTTCCCGGTGATCATCAAGGCCGCCGGCGGCGGCGGCGGTCGCGGCATGCGCGTGGTGCATACCGAGGGCGCGCTGATCAATTCGGTGCAGATGACCCGCACCGAAGCCGGCGCGGCTTTCGGCAATCCCACCGTCTACATGGAAAAATTCCTGGAAGAGCCGCGCCACATCGAAATCCAGATTCTGGCCGACGAATACGGCAACGCCATCTATCTGGGCGAGCGCGACTGCTCGATGCAGCGCCGCCACCAGAAGATCATCGAGGAAGCGCCTGCGCCGGGCATCACCGACAAGCAGCGCCAGAAGATTGGCGAAGCTTGCGCCGAAGCCTGCCGCCGCATCGGCTACCGCGGCGCCGGCACTTTTGAATTCCTGTTCGAGCGCGGCGAGTTCTACTTCATCGAGATGAACACCCGCGTGCAGGTTGAGCACCCGGTGACCGAGATGATCACCGGCATCGACATCGTGCAGGAGCAGATCCGCATCGCCGCCGGCGAGAAACTGCGCTACAAACAGAAGGACGTGGTGTTGCGCGGCCATGCGATGGAGTGCCGGATCAACGCCGAGGATCCGTTCACCTTCGTGCCGTCCCCGGGCAAGATCGAAAGCTATCACCCGGCCGGCGGCCCGGGCATCCGCATCGATTCGCATATTTACCAGGGCTACACCGTGCCTTCGCATTACGATTCCATGGTGGGCAAGCTGATCGCCTTTGGCGATACCCGCGAGCAGGCGATGGCGCGGATGCGGGTGGCGCTGTCGGAAATCTCCATTTCCGGCATCAAGACCAATATCCCGCTGCATCAGGAACTGTTCATGGACGCGGCCTTCCAGCGCGGCGGCACGTGCATTCACTATCTGGAGCAGCGTTTGTCGCAGCAGAAAAAAGGGGGCGCGTGATGGCATGGCTGCAAGCCACCATTGACGCCGAGTCAACCGTCGCCGAGCGTCTGGCCGACGCGCTGATGGACGCCGGCGCGCTGTCCACCGCGATCGAAGACGCTTTTGCCGGCACCGAGCGCGAAGAGCCGATTTTCGGCGAACCCGGCGAGCCGGTGGACAAGCTGTGGAGCCGCAGCCGCATCATCACGCTGTTTGATGAAGCGGCCGACGTGGCGCTGCTGATTGCCGCCGCCGCCAACGCCTGCGGTCTGGCCCTGCCCAGCTACAATGTGGAGCGGGTGGAAGAGCAGGACTGGGTGCGTCTGACCCAGTCGCAGTTCGACCCGATCCGGATTTCCGACCGGCTGTGGATCACGCCGACCTGGCACGAGCCGCCGGCGCCGAACGCGGTCAATCTGCAACTGGATCCGGGCCTGGCCTTCGGCACCGGCAGCCATCCGACCACGCGTTTGTGCCTGCAATGGCTGGACGCCCAGCTGCAAGGCGGCGAAAGCGTGCTGGACTACGGCTGCGGTTCCGGCATTCTCGCCATCGCCGCGCTCAAGCTGGGCGCGGCCTCCGCCTTGGGCGTGGACATCGACGCGCAGGCGGTGCGGGCCAGCCAGGACAACGCGGAACAGAACCAGGTCAAGGCGGACTTCTGTCTGCCTGACCAGAACCCGGAAGCGGTCTACGACGTGGTACTGGCCAATATTCTGGCCAATCCGCTGCGCATGTTGGGCCAGTTGCTGGCGAGCCACGTCAAAACCGGTGGTAGAATCGTGCTTTCAGGCATTCTCGCCGAACAAGCCGAAGAACTGTCGGCCATCTATGAACAGTGGTTCCAGATGGACGCTCCGGTGTTCGACGAAGGATGGACCAGACTGACAGGAACCCGACGCCCCACGGTATGACATATACGACACAGTGCCCCAATTGCCAGACACGCTTCAAGGTCAATGATGCCCAATTAGCGGCCGCCAATGGCTTGGTGCGCTGCGGGCGCTGTTCGCATGTGTTCAACGCCACCGAGCATTTCGTCGCGGCGGAAGCGCCGCCGGCGGAACCTCCGCGCGCCGCGGCGCCGCCGCCCGTCCAGACTCAGGCTCGGCAGAGCGAGGCGCTGGACGATTTCGAGCTGGAAGTGCCGGATTTCGATCCGGGTTCCAGCGCGACGGAAGCGCCGCCGGACGAACTGCTGATGCCGCCGCCGATGGCGGAGGCGGAGGAAGCCCCGGCCGCGCGCGCCGATGTCGAGGAGTTCCAGCGCGCACTGGCGGAGGCGATGCAGAATCGTCATGTCAGCGCGCCGCTGGGCAACCCCTTTGACGCCGAGCCGCCTGCCGCGGCGGAACCCGCGCCGGAGGTGTTCGGCAACCGCCGCCGCCCCGCGCCGGAGCCGGTGGCGGAGCCTGCGCCGGCAGCGGTTCCGGAACCCAAGTTCGAAGAGCCGCCCGCCAAGCCGGCGCCGGAGGCGCGCGTCGAGCCGCCGTCCAGCCACGGCGAAGACGAGCCGGACGAATCGCCGCGAAGACGCCATCCGGCGCTGACCTTCCTGGCCGTCGTCGCCTCGGCGATAGGCGTGCTGGTGTTGGCCGGTCAATTGGTGTATTTCAACCGCACCCGCATCGCCGCGGAAGTGCCGGAACTGCGCCCGACGCTGGAAAACCTGTGCGGCGCCGTAGGCTGCGCCGTGCCCTGGCCCACCGATATCGCCCGCGTGCGCACGGAGTGGTCGGAACTGGCCTTCGTCCCGGATTTCCCCAATCTGATCCAGCTGTCCGCCACGCTGAAGAACCACGCCACTTACTCCCAGGCCTATCCGATGCTGGAAGTGACGCTGAAGGACTCGGACGACCAGGTGCTGATCCGCAAGGTGTTCGCGCCCAAGGAGTATTTGAAGCCGGACGATTTCAAGCTCGGCCACTTCAATTCCAATAGCGAGGTCAAGGTCACCATGCGGCTGGACGCCGGCAAGGTGCATGCGATGGGGTATAGCCTTTATTGGTTCTATCCTTAAGAGCCTGTTTACGATCTGCTACGCGTCGGCGGAATAGTTAGACAAGGGCGTTAAAAACGCTTTCATAATGCTCATGTACCACCTGTACATTCCGCTTCTTCAACCGTTTTTGCCTTGTCTCGCCCTAGCTCGCGAGATCGTAAACAGGCTCTAAGATCCATTGATCATCGTTTCCAGAACGACAAAAAGGCCGGCATTCGCCGGCCTGTTCGCTTTTCCCGCTCAGAAAGGGTCTTATTGCCGCGCGGTACGGGTGTTGCCCACCGGCATCTCGCCGCAATTGCTGCGGAAGGGGTTGATGTCCAGTCCGCCGCGGCGGGTGTAGCGCGCGTAGACGGTGAGGCGGCTCGGCGCGCAGGCGCGGAGCAGATCGGTGAAGATGCGCTCCACGCATTGCTCGTGGAATTCATTGTGCTGGCGGAAGCCTATCAGGTAGCGCAGCAGCGCCTCGCGGTCCAGCCGCGGGCCGGTGTAGCGGATCTGCACGCTGCCCCAGTCCGGCTGGCCGGTGACCAGGCAGTTGGATTTCAGCAGATGGCTGCACAGGATCTCGCTGACAATGTCGCCGGCGTCGGCGCGTAGGATCTGCGGGCAGGGCGCGTAGTTGTCCACCTCAATGTCCAGATCATCGATGCAGTCGCCGGCCAGTTCGGCCACGGTTTCGCCGCCGAACTGCTGCGGCAGCATGATGTCGACGCCTATCGGCTTGCCGGCGGCGGCGGACAGGTCCGCGGCCAGCTGGCGGCGCAGCGCGTCCAGGCCGGCCATCCGGGTCTGGTTATAGCTGTTCAGATAGAGCTTGAAGGATTTGGATTCGATCAGGTTCGGGCTGTCGGCCGGGATGCGGAAGGCGGCGATGCCCACCTGAGGCTTGCCGCGGGCATTGAGCCAGGACAGTTCGAAACCGGTCCAGATGTCCACGCCGGCAAAGGGCAGCGCGGCGGCGTCCACGCCGATTTCGTCGCGCTTGGCCTGGCGCGGGATCGGAAACAGCAGATGGGGATCGTAATGATCCTGATAGCTGACGGTTTTGCCCAGAGGGGATTGCTCCGGGGACATGGCTTGAGTGTTCATGGCTTGAATTATATCGATTTTCAAAGAGGCGGCAGATCGTGAGCCGCTTTTTAAAGCAGGCCCTTGCGCCACAGCGCCATCAAGTCCATGGTCAGCGCCACGCTGCAATGCAGCGCGATGCCCAGCCAGATGGAACGGTAGCGGTAGCTGAGCGCGCCCAGCGCGACGCCGGCTACGATGGCGGCCAGGCTCTCCAGCAGCGGTTTCTCAAAATGGATCATGCAGTAGGGCAGCACCATCACGAAGACGGCGCTGACGCCCAGCCGCGGTTTGAGGCCGTGCACCATATAGCCGCGGAAGAAGAATTCCAGCGCGGCGAACTGGGCGAAATACAAGAGCTCCCACAGCAGCCAGTGCGGCCATAAGCTCTCGCCGGGGCTGAGCCGGAAGAAGGGGTAGATCTTCAAAAAGCCCGGCTGGCCGGACGCCCACCATACCAAGGGCAGCATCAGGGCGTAGAACAGCGGGAACAGCTTCAGGTCCGTCTTCAGCGTGGCGCGGTCCGGCCAGGCCAGGCCGAAGTCGGCCAGCGGGCGGCGATCCAGCAGCCGGATGGCCAGCAGCGGCAGCAGGCAGTAGCTGGCGATGCTGGCCAGCGCCCAGTAGGCGGCGCGGTAGAGATCGGTGTCCGGGTTGTGCACCACCTGCTGGCGGAAGGACAAGCCCAGCGCCGGCCACCATTGCAGCAGCCAGTCCATCATCCAGTAACGGTTGGCGGGGTAGTACAGCAAGGTCAGGCACAGGCAGCTGACCAGCAGCACGCCGGCGGTCTGACGGTCGGCCGGCGTCAGAAGAGGAGCGCGCGGGCCGGCCGACATCTCAGCGCTCGCGGCGCATGAAGTCGCGCGGGCGGAAGCCGAGCGCGAACAGCGCGGCGAAATAGACGGCCGCGCCGGCCGACACCAGCAGGCTCAGCCAGGCCACGCGTTGCCAGGCCGGGCCGTGCCAGTGGACGGGCAGCAGCCATTGCAGCGCCAGCAGCGTGGCGGCCATGGCCGCGATGGCCACGGCCATCTTGCTGAGGAAGCCGCCCCAGCCGGCCGAGGGCTGGTAGATGCCGCGCTTGAGCAGCGCGCGCAGCAGCAGGCCGGCGTTGAGGCAGGAGGCGAGGCCGATGGACAGCGCCAGGCCGGCGTGCTTGAGCGGAAACACGAAGGCCAGGTTCATCAGCTGGGTCAGGCAT
The DNA here is from genome assembly GCF_057808735.1 of Chromobacterium sp. FG89. NCBI lineage: Bacteria > Pseudomonadati > Pseudomonadota > Betaproteobacteria > Neisseriales > Chromobacteriaceae > Chromobacterium > Chromobacterium sp. FG89. The sequence continues at coordinate 63,391 of NZ_JBMDIQ010000002.1, forward strand.
AGGGTGATCAGCGCGATGCGCACCGGGGTCTTGATGTCCTGGCGCGCGTAGAAGCCGGGCGCCAGCACCTTGACCAGGATCAGGCCGAGCAGGCCGAAGGAGTAGGCGATCACCGCCTGCTGCGACATCAGCGCGTCGTGGGCGGTGAATTTGCCGTAGGTGAACAGGGTGGCCAGCAGCGGGCCGGACAACAGGCCCAGGCCCACCGTGGCCGGCACCGCCAGCAGCAGGGACAGGCGGATGCCCCAGTCCAAGAGCACGCTGAACTCCCCGTCGGAGCGGGTGGCGGCGTGTTTGGACAGCGAGGGCAGCAGGATGGTGCCCAGCGCCACGCCCAGCACGCCGGACGGGAACTCCATCAGCCGGTCGGCGTAATACATCCAGGACACGCTGCCGGTGGGCAGGAAGGAGGCGAAAGTGGAGTTGATCAGCAGCGAGATCTGCGCCACCGACACGCCGAAGATGGCCGGCCCCATTTGCCGGATCACGCGCCAGACCGCCGGGTCGCGGAAGGCGAACACCGGGCGCGCCAGCATGCCTATCTGCTTCAGGAAGGGCAGCTGCCACACCAGTTGCACCAGGCCGCCGACGAAGACCGCCCAGGCCAGCGCCATGATGGGCGGATCGAAGCGGCTGCTGAAGAACAGCGCGAACACGATGAAGCTCAGGTTGAGGAAGGTGGGCGTGAAAGCCGGAATCGAGAACTTGCCCCAGCTGTTGAGCACGCTGCCGGTCATGGAGGACAGCGAAATGAAGAAGATATAAGGAAAGGACACGCGCAGGATGTCGGCGAACAAGGCGGCCTTGGCCGGCTCGCGGTAAAAGCCGGGCGCGGATATCCACATGATCAGCGGCGCGGCCAGCATGCCCACGGCGGTGACCAGCAGCAGCACCGAGCCCAGCACGCCGGTGATTTTGGCGATGAATTCCCGGGTTTCCTCTTCGCTGCGCTGGTTCTTGTATTCGCCGAGAATGGGCACGAAAGCCTGCGAAAACGCGCCTTCGGCGAACAGGCGGCGCAGCATATTGGGAATCTTGAAGGCGGCGTTGAAGGCGTCGGCGGCCATGCCGGCCCCGAAAACGCGGGCGATGATGGTATCGCGGACCAGACCCAGGATGCGGGACACCATGGTCATGCTGCTGACAGCAGCCAGAGCCTTGAGCAGATTCATGTTGCGGGTGGTTTATCTAGCGTTGAGCAAGCCCGCTAGTGTACGCCGCCAGGTTTATTGTTGCAAAACCTGAGTTTAGGGCTTAGAATCGCGGGTTTCAGATTCCGCTCATCAGGAGAAAGATTCATGGCTAACAGCGCACAAGCTCGCAAGCGTGCACGCACAGCCCTTAAGCAGCGCGCGCACAACGCCAGCCTGCGTACTGCGTTCCGTACCGCAGTTAAGAAAGTGCTCAAGGCAGTTGAAGCAGGCGATAAAGCCGCTGCCAAGGTAGTGTTCCAGACTTCCGAAAAAGTGATTGACCGCATTGCTGACAAGGGCGTGTTCCACAAGAACAAGGCCGCTCGTCACAAGAGCCGTCTGTCGGCTCAGATCAAGGCCATGGCCTGATCACAGCCCAGCGCTGAAGAATACGCAAAGGCTCCGCATCGCGGAGCCTTTTGTGTGTCTGGCGCATCGATTTCCCTCGCTGGAGGCATGGCTATGTCGGGATGGACGGCTTGGGCGCTGGCTTTGTGCGCGGCGCAGACCCTGGCGGCGGAACTGCCGCAGCAACTGGCCGATTGCGGTCGCCTGGCGGACGCCAGGCTGCGTCTGGCCTGCTACGACGGGCTGGCGGCCGCTGTGCCCGCCGCTGCGGCGCCCGCAGCGCCGTCTTCCGCCGCCGCCGCGCCTCCGGAGCGCCCGCTTCCGGCCGCCGGCGTCGAGCCGGATGCCGCGCCGGCTCCCAGCCGGCTGGCCGAAGCCTGGGATCTGGACGGGCGCTCGCGCGGCGACACCTTCGGGTTTCGCTTATACCGCCCCAATTACTATTTGCCGGTCTGGCAGATGGCCAAGCCCAATAACGAGCCGCAGTCGCCGACCCGGCCGCCCAGCCAGACGCCGGGCGGGGAACTGGACAAGACCGAGGCCAAATTCCAGCTGTCGTTCAAGACCAAGGTGTGGGAAGACATTTTCGATACCCCGCTGAACCTGTGGTTCGCCTACACCCAGCAATCGCATTGGCAAATCTACAACCAGGCGCATTCCGCGCCGTTCCGCGGCACCGACTACGAGCCGGAACTGATTCTTACCTTCCCCTTGCCGTCCGCCTGGGCCTGGGGCGACACCCGGCTGCGCATGGGCGGCCTGGGTTTGTTGCATCAATCCAACGGCCGCGCCAATCCCTTGTCGCGCAGCTGGAACCGGGTGTACGCGATGGCGGCGCTGGACAACGGTCCGTTCACGCTGCAAGGCCGCTGGTGGGCCAGGCTGCCGGAGTCCGGCGACAAGGACGACAATCCCGACATCGTCAAATACATGGGGCACGGGGATCTGCAGGCGATCTACCAGTACCGCGGCCAGACTTTCAGCGCCATGTGGCGGCCCAATTTCGACAGCGGCAAGCATGGACTGCAACTGGACTGGAGTTTCCCGGTGAAGGGCAAGCTGCGCGGTTATGTGCAGGCTTTCGACGGTTACGGCGAAAGCCTGATCGATTACAACGTGCGCACCCGCGCGCTGGGCGTGGGGCTGACGATGAGCGACTGGCTGGAGTGAGTCTCGCCAGCTTTGGAGTTCGCTGCGCGGCTGTTGGAAAGATTGTGAACAGGTAGTAGGCCCGCCCATGGGCGGGCCCTGCGCTTATTGCAGCAGCGCGGCCGCCTGGCGCGCCATTTCGCCTTCCTCGTCGGTAGGCAGCACATAGGCCGCGCGCGGGCTGGCGGCGGTGGTCAGCCGCCGCGCCTGGGCCAGATTGGCGGCCTGGTCGGCTTCAAAGCCCAGCCAGGCCAGCTGTTGCAGCACCCGGCCGCGCACTTCCGGCGAGTGCTCGCCCACGCCGGCGGTGAACACCACCGCGTCCAACCCCTTCATCGCCGCCGCCAGGCTGGCCACTTCCCGCGCCACCCGGTAACAGAACAGCTCGATGGCCTCGCGCGCCGCCGGCAAATCGCTGGCCAGCAGTTCGCGCATGTCTGAGGACAGGCCGGAGACGCCGAGCAGGCCGGAGTTCTTGTACAGCTCGCGCCTCACCTCGGCCACGCTCATGCCGGCCTGTTCCTGCCAGTAGAGAATGACTTCCGGATCGATATAGCCGGGGCGGCTGCCCATCATCAAGCCGTCCACCGCGGAGAAGCCCATGCTGGACGCCATGCTGCGGCCGGCGTCCAGCGCGCAGGCGCTGGCGCCGCTGCCCAGGTGGCAGACCACCACTTTGGCGCGCTCCAGGCCCAGTTCCGGCAGCCGCCGCGCGATGGCGGCGTAGGACAGGCCGTGGAAGCCGTAGCGGCGGACGCCTTCATCATGCCAGTGGCGGGCGATGCCGAAGCGGGTGGCCACTTCCGGCTGTTGAGCGTGGAAGGCGGTGTCGAAGCAGGCGAACTGCGGCAAACGGGCGTCGTATTCCTCGAAGGCGGCGATCACCGACAGGCTGACCGGCTGATGCAGCGGCGCCAGCGCCACGTAGTCCTCCAGCTGGGCGCGGATGTCGGCGTCCAGCCGCATGGCGGCGGTGAAACGGCCGCCGCCGTGCACCACGCGGTGCACCACGGCCAGCGGTTCCAGCTGCTGATCGGCCAGGCTGTTGATCACCGCGGCGATGGCGCTGCCGCGGCTGCCGTCGTCCAGCGCGTGGCGGCTCAGCGTCTGGCCCTTGCCATCCAGCAATTGCAGCTCCGGCTTGGCCTGGCCGAAGCGGTCCACCATGCCGCGCGCCAGCAATTGGCGGCCGTCCGGCGCGAAGGCGCGGAATTTCAGCGTGGAGGAGCCGGCGTTGACGGCGAGCAGCACCCGGCTCATGTCCGCTGTCCGCTTTGCCGGCGTTTGTGCGCCAGCAAATTGGCCACGGCGGCGGAGGCGAGGCGGCCGTTGGCGTCGTCGGCGCGGCTGGTCAGCACGATGGGCGCGCGCGCGCCCATCACGATGCCGGCGGAGGCCGCGGCGGCCAGATACGTCAGCTGCTTGCCCAGCATATTGCCGGCCTCAAGATCCGGCACCAGCAGGATGTCGGGATCGCCGGCCACCGGCGAGACGATGCCCTTGCTGTCGGCGGCTTCGCGCGAGATGGCGTTGTCGAAAGCCAGCGGGCCGTCGAGGATGGCGCCGGTGATCTGGCCGCGGTCCGCCATCTTGCACAGCGCGGCGGCGTCCAGCGTGGAGCGCATCGCCGGATTGATGGTTTCCACCGCGGCCAGGATGGCCACCTTGGGCTGGCGTATGCCCAGCGCCTGGGTCAGGTCGATGGCGTTCTGACAGATGTCGCGCTTGGTCAGCAGGTCCGGTTCGATATTGATCGCGGCGTCGGTGATGAAGAGATAGCGCGGATAGGTTTCCACCTTCATGATCCAGACGTGGCTGATGCGGCGGTCGGTGCGGATGCCGGTGCCGCGCGCCAGCGCTTCGCCCATGAATTCGTCGGTGTGCAGGCTGCCCTTCATCAGGATGTCTGCGTAGCCGTCGCGGACCAGGCTCACCGCCTGTTCGGCGGCGGCGTGGCTGTGCGGCACGTCGACCAGCTCGAAGCGGCTCAGGTCCACTTCCAGTTCGTCGGCCAGCTTGGCCAGCCTGGCGGCGGGGGCCACCAGGATGGGGGTGGCGATGCCGTGGTCGGCGGCTTCCACCGCGCCCAACAGCGCCTCGCGGCTGCAGGGGTGGGTCACCGCCATCGGCAGCGGCCCCAGGCCGACGGCCTGTTGAAGGATGTCGGAAAAAGCGTGTTCGTCGCGTGTCATGGCGTGTTCCCTCAGGCCTTGATGTGATGGCCGCCATCGACATAGATGGTCTGGCCGGTCAGGCCGCGGGCGGCTTCGGAGATCAGGAAGGCGCAGGTGGTGCCCACGTCCTCGATTTCCACCAGGCGGTTTTGCGGCGCGCGGGCGATGGCGTCCTCGATCAACTGGTCGAAGTGGGCGATGCCGGAGGCGGCGCGGGTGCGCAAGGGGCCGGGGGACACCGCGTGCACGCGGATATTCTTGGCGCCCAGCTCGCTGGCCAGGTAGCGCGACACGCTTTCCAGCGCCGCCTTGACCGGACCCATGATGTTGTAGTTCTCCACCACCTTGTCGGCGCCGTAATAACTCATGGTGATCAGGCTGCCGCCCTGGCTCATCAAGGGTTCGGCCAGACGCGCCATTTCGATGAAGGAGTAGCAGGACACGCGCATCGCCTGCTGGAAGCCTTCCAGCGAGCAGTCGGTGACGCGGCCGTGCAGATCGTCCATCGGACAATAGGCGATGGAGTGAATGACGAAATCCAGTTTGCCCCATTGCTGACGAATGGCCTCGAACACCGCTTCCATTTGCCCCGGCTGTTCCACGTCCAGCGGCAGCACCAGCGGCGAACCCAGCTGGTCGGCCAGCGGACGCACGTATTTTTCCGCTTTCTGGTTCAGGTAGGTGACGGCGAACTCCGCGCCCAGGTCGCGCAGCACGCTGGCGCAGCCGTAGGCGATGCTGTTCTCGTTGGCGATGCCTACGATCAGGCCTTTCTTGCCGGCAAGAATGTTGCGAATGCTTTCCATCTGACCCTCTTGGTAAACCATGTGACCTCCGGGATTTGTAGGGTTGCAGGGCAGTATTGCGGGCTAATGAAGCAAAGGGATTTTTGTATTGACGATTCAGTCGGATATAATCGACGATTTGGCGGGAACGAAGGCTTGATCTTGGGGGCGTTCGTCCGCATCTGTCCGACTAGGCATGCCGAGCGTAAGTTCACGCTCGGATAGTGCAGTGCAGCATGAGTTCGGTTTATTATGCCATCATGATTACTGGTGGGGAAGCAAAGCTATGCCAATCTACGAATACCGTTGCGGCGCCTGCGGCGTCGCCAAAGAGCATCTGCAAAAACTCAGCGACGAGCCTGTCGCGCAATGCCCGGCCTGCGGCAGCGCGGAGTACCGCAAGCAGCTGTCCGCGGCCGGCTTCCAGCTGAAGGGTTCCGGCTGGTACGCCACGGACTTCAAGGGCGGCGCGTCCGCGTCCGGCTCTTCCTCCTCCGCGTCTTCGGACAGCGGCGGCGGTCATAGCTGCGGCACCGGCTGTGGGTGCGCGTAAACCTCGATGACGCCGCAAATCAAAATGACGCTTAAGGGCTATCTCGTCACCGGCTTGCTGGTGTGGCTGCCCTTGGCCGTGACGCTGTGGGTGTTGAACCTGATCGTCACTTCGCTGGACCAGACGCTGAACCTGTTGCCGCAGGAATGGCAGCCGGAGGCCTTGCTCGGCTTCCATCTGCCGGGCCTGGGCGTGGTGCTGTCGGTGCTGATTCTGTTGGGCACCGGCATGCTGGCCGCCAATGTGCTGGGTCAGCGCGTGCTGGACATGTGGGACGCGCTGCTGTCCCGCATCCCGGTGGTGAAAAGCATTTACAACAGCGTCAAGCAAGTCAGCGACACGCTGTTGTCCGACTCCGGCCAGGCCTTCAAAAAGGCGCTGCTGGTGCAGTTCCCTCATTCCGGCATGTGGACGGTGGCGTTTCAAACCGGCCCGCTGCCTGAAGTCGTGTCCGAATCGCTGTCCGACGACGAGTTCATCGGGGTCTACGTGCCCACCATCCCCAACCCGACCTCGGGTTATTTCGTGATGGTGGCCAAGAAGGACACCCGCGCCTTGAACATGAGCGTGGACGAAGCGTTGAAATACGCGATCTCCATGGGCATGGTGGCGCCGAACCCGCCGCCGGCCGCCCAGCGTCCGCGTCTGAACGACGAACATAATCGGCAGGGCTAGACCGACACCCTGTCTAGCCCTTAACGCCTTTCTTTCCCCCGGGCGGGGAAGCCTCACCGAATTTGAATAAAAGGGTTTACCCAAATGCGTACCGACTATTGCGGACTTATTGACAAGAAATACCTCGGCCAGACCGTTACCGTGAAGGGCTGGGCTCACCGCCGCCGCGACCATGGCGGCGTGATCTTCATCGACCTGCGCGACCGCGAAGGCCTGGTGCAGGTGGTGATCGATCCGGACACCCCGGAAGCGTTCCAGCTGGCCGACAGCAGCCGCGGCGAATACGTGCTGTCCATCACCGGCATCGTGCGCGAGCGTCCGGCCGGCACCGCCAACAGCAAGATGATTTCCGGCGAGATCGAAATCCTGGCCAAGGACATCGAGATCCTCAACGCCGCCGCCACGCCGCCGTTCCAGATCGACGACGAGAACCTGTCCGAGAACGTGCGCCTGACCAACCGCGTGATCGATCTGCGCCGTCCGGCGATGCAGAAAAACCTGCGTCTGCGCTACAAGGTGGCGATGGGCGTGCGCAACCATCTGGACAAGCAGGGCTTCATCGACATCGAAACCCCGATGCTGACCCGCTCCACGCCGGAAGGCGCGCGCGACTACCTGGTGCCGTCCCGCGTGCACCCGGGCGAATTCTTCGCGCTGCCGCAATCGCCGCAGCTGTTCAAGCAATTGCTGATGGTGGCCGGCTTCGACCGCTACTACCAGATCACCAAGTGCTTCCGCGACGAAGACCTGCGCGCCGACCGTCAGCCTGAATTCACCCAGATCGATATCGAGACCTCGTTCCTGAACGAGGACCAGATCATGGACATCACCGAGGGCATGACCAAGGAGATCTTCCGCGACGTGCTGGGCGTGGAACTGCCGCAGTTCCCGCGCATGACTTACGCCGACGCGATGTTCTACTACGGCTCCGACAAGCCGGACATGCGCGTAGACCTGAAATTCACCGAACTGACCGATGTGATGAAGTCGGAAGAGTTCAAGGTGTTCCGCGGCGCGGCCGACATGGCGGGCGGCCGCGTGGTGGCCCTGCGCGTGCCGGGCGGTTCCGGCCTCAGCCGCAAGGAAATCGACGACTACACCCAGTTCGTGAGCATCTACGGCGCCAAGGGTCTGGCCTACATCAAGGTCAACGACGCCAGCAAGCCCACCGAAGAAGGCCTGCAGTCGCCCATCGTCAAGTTCCTGTCCGCTGACGGCCTGAAAGCCATCATCGAGCGCACCGGCGCGCAAAACGGCGACATCGTCTTCTTCGGCGCGGACAAGGCCAAGGTGGTGAACGAGGCCATCGGCGCGCTGCGCATCAAGATCGGCCACGAGCACGGCCTGGCCAACGGCTACTTCGTCAAGGAATGGCGCCCGCTGTGGGTGGTGGACTTCCCGATGTTCGAACACGACGAGGACGACGACCGCTGGACCGCCTGCCACCATCCGTTCACCAGCCCGAAGCAGGGCCACGAGGACCTGATGGCCACCAATCCGGGCGCCTGCCTGGCGCGCGCCTACGATATGGTGCTGAACGGCTGGGAAATCGGCGGCGGCTCCATCCGTATCCACCGCGCCGAGATCCAGGAAAAAGTGTTCGGCGCGCTGAAGATCAGCCCGGAAGAGCAGCAGAACAAGTTCGGCTTCCTGCTGGACAACCTGAAGTTCGGCGCGCCGCCGCACGGCGGCCTGGCCTTCGGCTTGGATCGTCTGGTGACGCTGATGTGCGGCGCGGAGTCCATCCGCGACGTGATCGCCTTCCCGAAAACCCAGCGCGCCCAGTGCCTGCTGACCAACGCGCCCAACGCGGTGGACGACAAGCAACTGCGCGAACTGAACCTGCGTCTGCGCCAGAAGGCCGAGCCGTCCGCTTGATGCCGGTTTGACGCGATGCCGACGGCCGCTGCCCATGCAGCGGCCGTTTTTTATTCCGGGCCGGCCGGAGACGTCGGCTTGAACCTTGCGCTTTTGGCCCAATCTAATAGCGGCCTCATACTTGTAAGCGAGCGCCTGCCGGGCCGACATTGCAAAACTTTATCGCAACGATATGGATTTACAATTTGCCGATGTCGGCGGCCCTGTTTTATAAAGCCTCGCATTCCGCCGCGTTTCCCGATGCCCGAACAGGGAAGCGCAGTCATACCAAGACCTTTAAGGAGATCCGCAATGGCCGTACTCGTTGGCAAACAAGCCCCCTTCTTCGATGGCGCGAAAACCTTCTCCGCCGTGCTGGGCGATGGTCAGATCGTTGACAACTACTCCTTCAAGCAAGCTACCGCCGGCAAGTACGCGGTAGTGTTCTTCTACCCGCTGGACTTCACCTTCGTGTGCCCGTCCGAGCTGATCGCTTTCGATCACCGCCTGGCGGACTTCAAAGCCAAGAACGTGGAAGTGATCGGCGTGTCCATCGACAGCCAGTTCTCCCACGCCGCATGGCGCAACACCCCGGTGGAAAAAGGCGGCATCGGCCAAGTTGGCTACACCCTGGTGGGCGACATCCAGCACGAACTGTGCAAGGCCTTCGACGTTGAAGCCGATGGCGGCGTCGCTTTCCGCGGCTCCTTCCTGATCGACCGTTCCGGCGTGGTGCAGCACCAAGTGGTGAACAACCTGCCGCTGGGCCGCAACGTCGACGAAATGCTGCGCATGGTTGACGCGCTGCAATTCACCGAAGAGCACGGCGAAGTGTGCCCGGCCGGTTGGAACAAGGGCAAGAAAGGCATGAAGCCGAGCGCCGAAGGCGTGGCTTCCTACCTGGCCGAAAACGCCAAGGACCTGTAATCCGTCTTTAACGGATTGCGTCCGACCCTGCCCCGCGCGCCTTGGCCCGCGGGGCTTTTTCTTGCGCGGCCTTGGCCGGTTTGGCGCATTGCTCGCTATAACTAACAATAAGTTTCCAAAATAGGACAGGCCCAAGCCATGTCTTTGCCGATCAGCCAGCTGGACAGCTTCACCATGCTGCATGCGATGCGCTCCACCCACCTGTCCGTGCCGCACGCCTTATTGGGCGCGGCCCTGCTGACCGGTCTGGAATGGGGGCGGGCGCCGCTGGTGGCCGCCTTGCTGTGGCTATTGCTTTTCAGCCTGCTGCTGCTAAGCCTGTGGGGCACCACGTGGCGGGCTTGCCGCTGCCCCGAGCACGACGCCTGGCAGATCGCCGCCTTGCATAGGCGTTTTTCCGCGCAGATCGTCGCCGCGGGCGCGGGCTGGGGCCTGGCCGCCTGGATTCTGATGCCCGGCGACGATCTGACTTACAGCCTGATCGTGGTGCTGTGGGGCATCGCGGTCAGCGCGGTGCAAGGCGCGATGCTGTCCGCGCGCCGGGAGCTGTTTTACGGCTTCGTCGGCCCGCTCTGGGGCCTGCTGCTGCTGCGCATGTTTCTCTCGCCGGAAGCGGTGCTGCGCTGGGTGGGCGCTTCCGGCATCATCTATTGCCTGTCGCTGACGCTGTTCACCGCCTTATTGCATCGCTTCGCGCTGGAATCCATGGGGCAGCGCGCCGAAAACGCCAGCCTGATGCGCGAGTTGACGCTGGAGCAGACGCAGCTGGACAGCTACAACGCGATACTGGAGCGGCAAAACATAGAACTGGACGGCGCCGTGGAGCGCATCAGCGAACTGGCCTCGCGCGATCCCTTGACCGGGGTGCTGAACATGCGAACCCTGATGCGGGAAATGGAGCGCCTGTTGGAGCTTTCGGAAACCCAGGGCGCGCCTTTCGCCATCGCCATCATCGACCTGGACCATTTCAAGCGCGTCAACGACAGCTGCGGCCATGCGCGCGGCGACGAAGTGTTGCAGCAGCTGTGCGAGCTGGCGCAGCAGGCCCTGGCGGACGGCGAGCTGTTCGGCCGTTACGGCGGCGAGGAGTTCCTGCTGCTGGCGCCGGCCTGCAGCGGCGCCGAATTGAGCCGGCGCATGGAAACGCTGCGCGACAAGGTGGGCGGCTGGGACTGGCGGCGCTGGACCGGCGACTTGCCGGTGACCTTGTCCTGCGGCGTGGCCGCCTGGCGGCCGGGCGTGGACCCGCTGGGCTTGCTGCAACAGGCGGACAAGGCCTTGTACCAGGCCAAGGCGCAAGGGCGCGACCGCGTCTGCCTGGCGAGAGAGGCCGGGGCGTGAGGCGAAGACTGGGCATTCTGATGCCGTTTCCCTGGCAGGCCGCGCACCCGCAGCTGGAGGCGGAGCTGGTGCGCCAGTTCGTCTCCATGCTTCAGCTCTCTATCCTGCAGTCCTTCATCGCCATTCCCCTGTTTGGCGTGCTGATGTACGGGCACGCGCCCGGCTGGCGCATCCTGTGCTGGGTGGGCATGTTCCTGCTGATGCAGCTGCTGTTCGCGCGCCTGGTCTACCGCTTTCGCCGTTACGCGCATACCCAGGACCAGGTGTTCCGGCATTACCAGGCGCTGCGGCAACTGATGCTGTTCAGCGCCTTGGTGTGGAGCATGATGATGTGGTTCATGTTTCCGCAGGAGGAAGGGCCCTACCGCATCGTGGTCGTGCTGTGGCTGGCCGGCGGCTTCGCCGCGGTATGCCTGCTGCTGGCGCCGTGCCGCGATCTGCACCTGACCTTCTTTGTCGGCTACTGGGTGTATCCGCTCTACCGCTTCCATTGCGAGGGCACCTTGCTGTACAGCGCCTTGCTGGTGGGCGCGGTGATCTTCATCCTGGTGCAATGGGAGTTCCTGTCCAGCTTCAACCCCCTGCTGCGCGACACCGTGAGGCTGCGCGAGCGCAATGCGGTGGTGCTGCGCCGGCTGCAAGATCTGTACGCGGAAAGCGCGGCCAAGCGGGAACTGCTGGAACAGCGCAGACAGATGCTGCAGCAGGCGGCGGAGCAGATGCATCTGCTGGCGGACTCCGACGTGCTGACCGGCTGTTTGAACCAGCGGGCCTTGCGCTGCCGCATGGCGGAGCTGGATCAGTCCGACGCGGGCCCCTGGAGCCTGGCGATGTTGGATCTGGACGAGTTCAAGCAGGTGAACGACCGTTTCGGCCATTTGGTGGGCGACCAGGTGCTGCAGCAGGCGGCCAAGCACATCGCCTCCTGTCTGGAGGCCTGGATGACGCTGGCGCGCTATGGCGGCGAGGAGTTCGTGGTGCTGGCGCCGGGCTTGGCGCCGGAGGGCTTGGCGGAAAGAATGGAGGCGGTCAGGCTGCGCCTGGCGCAGGCCCAGTTGGACGGCTTGCCGGAGGGCTATGCGCAGACGGTGTCCATCGGCGTGGCGGGCCAGCCGCCGCTGAACGGCAGCCAGCAGGCCTTGTTGCAGGCGGACGCCGCCTTGTACCGCGCCAAGGCGTCCGGCCGCAACCGGGTATGCCTGTGGAACGCGGAGCCGGAGCGGGGCCAGGCCGGCTGAGCAGCTGATCAAGGCCCGCCGCGTTTCGTGAGCGCCGCTCCGGCCAGCTCGCGCGCCGCCTGTGCATGCCGTTTCTTCAGCTGTTTTCGCCTTGTCTCGCGCGGGCTTGCGAGAGCTTGTACGGGTTTGGGGGCGCCGGCTCGGGCTCATTAGCGAGCATGGCGCGCAGCGCCGGCTGCTGGATCAGCGCCGACAGACAGACGGCGGCGGCGCACAGCCACCATAGCGCAATGCCGCCCACGGCGCCGTACAGCCAGGTGCCCAGCGCCGGGGCGAACAGGGTGCGGCCCTGCCACACCGCGTTGTACAGCCCCAGATAGCGGCCGCGAAGCCGGCCTTCCGAGCGGTGCATCACCAGCATGGCGTAGCAGGGCGACACCAGCAGTTCGCCCAGCGTCAGCGTCGCCATCATCAGCACCGCCCACAGCGGACCCTGACCCAGGGTCAGCCACAGGAAGGCGAAACCGGTCAGCAGCACCCCGGCCTGGGTGCTGGCCAGCAGGCCCCAATCCAGAATGCGGCGGCTGATGGCGATCTGCAGCGCCACCACCATCAGGCCGTTCAGCGTGAACAGATAACCCACCCATTGCGGCCCCAGCTGGTAATGCTCGCGCAGGAACAGTCCCAGCGTCACATAGATCTGGTCGAATACCGCGGTCATCAGCACCATGCCCAGCAACATGCGCAGAAAGGGCGCGTCGCGCCAGGGGCCTGGGCGGCCGCCGGCGTCTTCGCCGGCCCGCGGCGGCTCTGCGTGGGCCGCGCCGGCGCGGCGGTAGGCCCAGGCCAGCCATAGCGCCGCGCTCAGCGTGGCGGCGGCGTTGGCGGCGTAAACCCAGCCATAGCCGATGGCGGCCAGCGAGCCGCTGAGCAAACCGGCGCCGGCGACGCCCAGGTTGAAGGCCACCCGCAACATGCCCTGGGCCACCGCGCGCTGCCGCGGCAGACAGGGCTCCAGCGCCAGGCGCAGATTGACCGGCCGGAAAGCGCCGTCGGCGAAACCGGAGACCAGCAAGACCGGCGCGAACAGCCATAGCGGGATGGCCAGCGCCAGCAACAGCAGGCACAGGGCGGAAACGGACAGGAACAGCGTGGCCAGCTTGCGGCCGTCGAAGCGGTCGGACAGCGAGCCGCCGTTGAGGGAACCCAGCAGCGCGCCGGCGCCGTAGGCCGCCATGGTCAGGCCGATCTGCGCATAGCCCAGCTGGTAGCTCTCGCGCAGATAGAGCGGCAGGAATAGTTTGGAGATGCCGCCGATATTGTTGATCAGGCTGCACAGCACCTGGATGTAGACCGTGGCGGGCAGGCCGCGATAGGGGGACAGCAGGCGTTTCAGCCAGGGGGAAGGGGGCGGGCGGCTCATAAGAATCCAGGATATGATTATGCTTTTGACTTATCTTGCTGCGTTGCAACGAAGAAAGTCAACACCATGAATATCCGTCCGCCCGTGACGCTGCGGCTTTTCAGCTCAGCGGCAGCTTGGCCTTGACCGTGCGCATCATCGCGGGCTGGGCGGCGGCGACCGGGTGCAAACCATCCGGCTGGAACTTGGATAGATCGGCCTCGAATCCGGCCACCAGCAGCGGAACGAAGGACAGGCGCTCGCGCCTGGCCAGGTCGGCGTAGGCTTTGCGGAACTCGGCGCCGTATTGCGGGCCATAGTTCGGGGGCAGGGCCATGCCCACCAGCACCACCTTGGCCTTGCTTTGTTTGGCCAAGGCGATCATCTTGGACAGGTTGCCGCGCATTTGCTCCAGCGGCAGGCCGCGCAGGCCGTCGTTGGCGCCCAATTCCAGCACCACGATGTCCGGGCGATGGCGCGCCAGCGCGTCCGGCAGGCGGGCCAGGCCGCCGGCGGTGGTTTCGCCGGAAATGCTGGCATTGACGATGCGGTGCTTCGCCCCCATCTCCTTGGCGAGCAGGCTGACCCAGCCCTGGCCGGGAGAGAGGCCGTAACCGGCTGACAGGCTGTCGCCGAAGACCAGTATCGTCGCGGCGGACGCCGGCAGCATCAGCAGGCACAGGCCGGCGGAAAGTAGAACTTTGCTTAGTATCGAGCGCATAAATGAATCCAATTGAAACCCAGGCGGTGTTGGCGGCCAGCGAGCTGGCCAAGCAGGTGCATTTCCACGGCGAGCCGCTGAATATCCTGCGCAGCGCCACGCTGACCTTGTATCCGGGCGAGAGCGTGGCCATCGTCGGCGCTTCCGGCTCCGGCAAGTCTACCTTGTTGTCCCTGTTGGCGGGGCTGGATCATCCGTCCGGCGGCGAGGTGTCCTTGTTCGGCCAGGCGCTGTCCGGCTTGAGCGAAGACGCGCGCGCGCTGCTGCGCAGAGACAAGGTGGGGTTCGTGTTCCAGAATTTCCAGCTGATGCCGCAACTGACCGCGCTGGAAAACGTGATGCTGCCGCTGGAGCTGGCCGGCCGCGCCGACGCGCGCGAAGCGGCGCGGCAGATGCTGGACCGCGTCGGCCTCAGCCATAGGCTGGGCCATTATCCGCGCCATCTGTCCGGCGGCGAGCAGCAGCGGGTGGCCTTGGCGCGCGCCTTCGTCATTCATCCCGGCCTCTTGTTCGCCGACGAACCCACCGGCAATCTGGACCCGCACAGCGGCCGCCAGATCATCGATCTGCTGTTCCAGCTCAACGCCGAACAGGGCACCGCCCTGGTGCTGGTCACCCACGACACCGAGCTGGCCAGCCGCTGCGACGCCATCTACCGGCTGGTGGAAGGCAAGCTCAACGGGGCGCGCTCATGACTCTGGCCGGCCGCTTGACCCTGGTGTTGCGCTTCATCCGCCGCGAACTGGTGTCCGGCGAACTGACCATCCTGGCCCTGGCCCTGGTGGTGGCGGTGATGGCGATGAGCAGCGTGGCCTTTTTCTCCGATCGCGTGGAACGCGCGCTGACCACCCAGGCCACGCAGCTGCTGGCCGCCGACCTGGTGCTCAACGGCAATCAGCCGGCGCCGGAACCCATCCGCCGCGAGGCGGAAAAGCGCGGTCTGCGGCTGGCCGACAACATCAGCTTTCCCTCCATGGTGTTTTCCGGCGGCCAGGCGGCTTTGGCCACGTATAAATCGGTCAGCGACAACTACCCCTTGCGCGGCGAAGTCAGCGTGCGCCTGGCCGATGGCCGCGTGGAAACCGGCAGCTTGCGGCCGGCCGCGGGCACCGCCTGGGCCGACGCCCGCCTGATGCGGCGCTTGAAGCTGAAACTGGGCGACACCCTGGGCGTCGGCGGCGCGCAACTGCGGCTGGCCGGCGAAATCGTCCGCGAGCCGGACGGCGCGATGGACCTGTACAACTTCGTGCCGCGGCTGATGTTCAACCGCGCCGACCTGGCCGCCACCGGCCTGATCCAGGAAGGCAGCCGCGCGCGCTGGCGCCTGATGTTCGCCGGCGACGACCGCGGCGTCGCCGACTTCCGCCAGTGGCTGGACAAGGCCAAGCCCAAGGACGCGCGGCTGGAAAACGTCGAGGAGGCGAGGCCGGAAGTGCGCACCGCGCTGGAGCGCGCGCGGCGTTTCCTGGGCCTGACCGCGATGTTGACCGTGGCGCTGGCGGCGTCGGCGGTGGCGCTGGTGGTCCGCCGCTATCTGGCGCGCCATTGGCAGCAGGTGGCGGTGCTGCGCTGCCTGGGCCTGACGGCGGGCGAGGTGTGGGGGCTGTTCGTCAGCCTGTTCCTCTTGCTGGGCCTGCTGGCCGGCGCCTTGGGCACCGCCGGCGGCTTCGGCGTGCAGCTGGCCTTGATGCGCTTGGCCAGCGGCTATGTCGGCGAAATACTGCCGGACCCGGGCTGGCTGACCTGGCTGGTGGGGCCGCTGGCCTCGCTGGTGTTGCTGGCCGGCCTGGCTCTGCCGCCCTTGATGGGCATACGCGACGTGCCGCCGGCCGCGGTGCTGCGCGATGAATTGACGCCGACCCGCCAGGGCGTGCTGGCGCCCTTGCTGGCCCTGGTGGCCTTGCTGGGCCTGGCCGCCTGGCAGGTGGGCGATCTGGCGGTGGCCGGCTGGCTGCTGGCCGGCATGCTGGGCTTCTTCGCCGCCGTGGGCGCGCTGGCGCTGGGCGTGGTCTATCTGATGCGGCGGCTGCCGCGCGGACGCCGGGTGGGCTGGCGCTTCGGCATCGCCAATATCGCGCGCCGCCACTGGCTGGCGGTGATCCAGATCGTGTCCTTGTCGGTGGGCCTGATGGCCTTGCTGACGCTGACCATTGTGCGCGACGACCTGATCGGCGCCTGGCAGCGCAGCGTACCGGCGGACGCGCCGAATAAATTCGTCATCAATATCCAGCGCCACCAGCTCGACGGCGTGCGCAACGCCTTCGCGGTGGAGGGACGCGCGGCGCCGGAGCTAGCGCCCATGGTGCGGGCGCGGCTGATCGCGATCAACGAGCATCCGGTGCGGCCGTCGGCTTACGAGGACGAACGCGCGCGTCGGCTGGCCGAGCGGGAGTTCAACCTGTCCTGGCGCGACGAGTTGCCGCCGGGCAACAAGCTGACGGCGGGCCAGTGGTGGCTGCCTCAGAAACGGATTCCGCCGCAGTTCTCGGTGGAGCGCGAGCTGGCCGCCACCTTGGGCATCAAGCTGGGGGACACGCTGGTCTTCGATCTGGCCGGCACCGCTTACCGCGCCAAGGTGAGCAGTTTGCGGGAGGTGCCGTGGGACAGCTTCCGCGTCAATTTCTTCGTGATCGGCACGCCGGGCCAGTTCAGCCAGCAGCCGGCCAGCTGGATCACCAGCTTCCGGCTGGAGGCGGCGGACGAGGACTTCGTCAACCGCCTGGTGGGCGAGTTTCCCAATCTGACCGTGATCGATGTCGGGGCGATCCTGAGCGAGGTGAGGGCGATGATGGACAAGCTGTCGCGCGGCATCGAGGCCATGTTCGGCCTGGCCCTGGCCGCCGGCGTGCTGGTGTTGTGGGCGTCGCTGGCGGCCACTCGCGACGAGAGGCTGTTCGATGTCGGCCTGATGCGGGCGCTGGGGGCGTCGCGGCGGCAGGTGCGCAGCGTGGTGCTGGCGGAGCTGGCCTGGTTGGGCGCGTTTTCCGGTTTATTGGCGGCCTTGGGCGCCATGGGCATCGGCGCTTTGGCTTCGGTCAAATTGTTCAATCTGCCCTTGGTGTTCAATCCGTGGCTGTTGCCCGCCGGCGTCGCCAGCGGCGCGCTGGTGGTGGTGGTGGCCGGTTGGCCGCTCGTGGGGCGGGTGACCAGAACGTCGCCGATGGCGGTGTTGAGAGCGATCTGAGTGTAGTGGTCAAAGCTGAGAATCAAGCGGGAGCAAGCCCGCAAGGAGACGCATGATGGATGCGATAGTACAGGCGGCAATGGCCAAGTGGCCGAACGTGCCCGCCGTGTTCGGCTGGCTGCGGCTGGATGCGCGCGGCCAGTGGTGGATCAAGGACGAACGTCTGCAGCACGAGGCGATGGTGGAGTTTTTCGGCCGCAATTACAGCCGCGACGGGCTGGGGCGCTGTTATGTGCAGAACGGGCCGCAGAAAGTCTATGTGACGCTGGACGCCGCGCCGCTGGTGGCGCGGCGCACTCCGTCGGGCTGGCGCACGCTGCCCTACGACGACGACGTGCCGGCGCGCTCCGCCTGGCTGACGCCGGAGGGCATGTTGCTGATCGAGATCGGCGGCGAGCTGGCGGCGGTGGACGACCGCGACCTGGCCGCGGTGCTGGAAGAAGGGGCGCCGGGCTGGGACGGCGACATGGACTCGCTGCCGGACCGGCTGGCCTTGGGCAAGAGCGCCATTCCGCTGGGCAAGGAGAGCCTGCCGGACTTGTGGCGGCGTTACGGCATCGTCGGCAGGCCCAAGGGCTGAGCCGTTCCACTCCAAACAAAACCCCGGGCTTGCCCGGGGTTTTGTTTGGTCCGCGGATGGCTTAGAACCGGTTTACGATCTCGCGAGCAAGGGCGAGACAAGGCGAAAACGGCTGAAAAAGCGGAGTGTACACACGGTACATGAGCATTTTGAAGCCGTACTCACCGTGTAACGCTCCACGACGCGTAGCAGATCGTAAACAGGTTCTTAGAGCGGACGCGACTCCACCTGCACCAGACGCTTGCGCCCGGCCAGCATGCCCATGGCGAAGGTGGCGGCGGAGATCAGCGAGAACAACAGGCCCAGCGGCCACAGCGCGTGGGTCTGGTCGCGGATCAGGCCCACGCTGAGCGGGCCGAGCGAGGCCAGCGCGTAGCCGACGCCCTGAGCCATGCCGGACAAATGGGCGGCGACATGGGGGTCCGGCGAGCGCAGCGCCAGCAGGCTCAGCGCCATGCTGAACAGGCCGCCCTGGCCCAGGCCCAGCAGCACTGCCCAGAACAGCAGGCTGTCGGTCGGCGCGAACAGCATGCCCAGCAGACCGCTGATCACCAGCGCCACGGTGGCGGCGATCGGCGGCCGCTGGTCGCGGCAGCGCTGTCCCAGGGCCGGCACCAGCAGCGAGGACAGCACCTGCACCATGATGGAGATGGACAGCAGCAGGCCGGCGTGCAGCGCGGTCTCGCCGCGGTCAATCAGAATGGACGGCAGCCAGCCGAACACGATGTAGGCCATCGAGGACTGCAGGCCCATGAACAAGGTCACCTGCCAGGCCAGAGGGTCGCGCAGCAGGCCGCGCACCAGCCATTGGCCGTGGTGGGACGCCTGCCGGCTCCGCGTCTGCGGCCACCACACCAACAGCGCCAGCAGCGCCGGGCTCGCCCAGATCGCCAGCGCGCCCTGCCAGTTGTTCCCCATCCAGCGCATCGCCGGCACGGTCAGGCCGGCGGCCAGCGCCGCGCCCAGGCACAGCGCCATGGTGTAGACGCCGGTCATCAGGCTGACCTGGGCGGGGAAGTCGCGCTTGACGATGCCGGGCAGCAGCACGCCGATGATGCCTATGCTGGCGCCGGCCAGCGCCGAGCCGGCGAACAGGCCGAATTGGCCGAACTGGGTGCGCAGCAAAATGCCCAGCGCCAGGGTCACCAGAATCAGCGCGATGGTCTTTTCACTGCCCCAGAGGCGGGCCAGCCGCGGCGCCAGCGGACCGAACACGCCTAGGCAAGCGACCGGCAGCGTGGTGAGCAGGCCGGCCATCAGGCCGCTGAGCCCGCGGCTGGCGGCGACGTCGTGCAGCACCGGGGACAGGCTGGACAGCGCCGGCCGCAGATTGACGCCGACCAGGATCAGGCCCAGCAGCAAGAGCCAGGGACGGTGTAGCGCGGGGCGCTGGCTTTGCACGCCGGCGTCGTCGATCTCGGCGTCGATCAGCGTGTCTTCAACCGGCAGATGATCCGGCATGGATTTGGGTGTGGACATGGGTTTTCCTTCTGCGCTTTTGTTGTTGTCGGAGCCGGCTCCCCGCGCCTGGGGGCCGGCTCAAATCGGGCTTACTCCGTGTTGGAGCGATTCAGCAAGCGGTCCAGCGCCTCCAGCAAGGGGCGGGTGATGGCGGCGGCGGCGCGCGCCGCCTCGTCCGGCCGGCGCTGGCGTATGGCTTCGTAAATGGCCTGGTGGGCGGCGAGGTCCGGGTCCGGCAAGGCCTCGTCCAGGATGGATTGCTGCACGTGCTGGCGCACCGCGCGCGAAAAATAGGCGTAGAGCTCGGCCAAAGCCTGGTTGCCGCTGGCGTTGGCGATGGCGAGATGAAATTCCAGATCCCGCTCGATGAAGTCCTCCAGCGGCTCCTGCGGCAGGCGTTCTCCGCGCCGTGCCAGCGCGTCCGCTATCGCGCTGAGATCCGCTTCCGGGCAGCGGCCGGCCGCCAGCCGCGCCGCGCTTTCCTCCAGCATGCAGCGCACTTCCAAGTGCTCGCGCAGGCTGGCGCGGCTGATGGCGCGCATCGCCTCGCCGGGGTTGACCGTGGCGCGCACATAGCTGCCGTCGCCCTGGCGCACCTCCAGCAGGCCGGCGTAGAGCAGCACCCGCACCGCCTCGCGCACCGTGTTGCGGCTGACGCCCAGCTGCTCCGCCAGTTCCGGTTCGGTGGGAATGCGAGCGCCTATCGGCCAGTCGCCGTCTGCCAGACGTTTGGCGATGTTTTCCACGGCGATGTCGACCAGCGAGCGTTTATAGGGCAGCGCCAGCATGCGGCCTCCTTATTCATCCAATCATCCGATGAATTTTAACGAGACAATACGGCGCAGGCAATGCTAGATGAAAAACAAATAGCAAATATCAATCATGCATAAGTGGAGATGCCGTTGCCGCTGTTGCCGTTGCCGGACAGGCCCAGGCCGTTGTTCAGAATCTGGGAGTTGACCGCATAGGGCGCGCCCAGAGAGTAAACCATCGCGTACAGCGATAGCGCGCTGATCTGCTGCGCGCTCAGCTGGATGGTGCCGGACTGGTTGCCGGTCAAGGAGGCGAGGTTGGCGGGGACGGTGTTGGACGTCGGGGTGGCCGACTGCCGCAGCTGCAGGCTGAATTGCATTTTCTGCAAGGCGGTCAGGGTTTGCGGAATGGTGCCGTTGCCATAGGAGGCGTAGCTGTTGGCCAGCCAGTTCAGCGCCCGGGCGGCGGTGTAGAGCAGATTGGCCACGCCCTGGGAGTCGCCGCTGTAAGCGCTTTGCAGGCTGTTGTTGCTCAGGCTGAGGCTGCCCATCTGGCCGAACTGCTGCGGATATTGAAAATTGAGGCCGATCTGGTTCAGCTTGACCAGCAGCGAGCTGCCGTTGCTGTAACTGGCGCCGGCCTGCTGGTTCATGCTGTTGGCCAATTGCTTGGCGATGGGGTCGCGGCTGAGCAGGCCGCCGCTGACCAGCAGCGCGTTCAGGCTGCCTTGCAGGGTGTTGAAGGCGTCGGCCAGCGATTGCGCCTGCCCGTTGAGGCCGTTCAGATCCAGCTTGACCGAGATATTGGTGCTGCCGGTGGACAGCAAGTCCATGGATACCGAGGCGCCCAGCGAGATGCCGCTATTGCCGGCGTTGGAGCCGGAGGCGCCGTTGATCAGGTAGTTGGCGTTTTGCGCGGCCTGGGTCTGGGTCAGATTCTGCCCGCTGCCCACCGCCTGGGTCTGGTCGAAAGCCAAGCGCGACAAGCCGTTCTGATCCGTGTTGTTGCCGTCGTTGTCGCTGACCAGGATCTGGAAATTGTTGCTGGCGCCGGTCTGGGCGGCGCTGATCTGCAATTGATAATTGCCGGAGGCGTTCTGCACGATATTGGCCACCATGCCGACGCCGGAGCCGTTGATGGCGGTGGCGATGCTGGACAGCGTGCCGTTGCTGATGGAGAGCGTGGCCGAGCTGCCGCTGGGCGTGAAGCTGCTGGCCGAGGTGGACGATGTGTAGGCGTAGCTGCCGGTCTTGATGGTCAGGCTGCCGCTGCCCACCGTGGTGCTGCTGGTGTCCGGCAGCGTGAAGGCGGTGACCGCGCTGTGAGCCTGGGCCAGTTGCGAGACGGATACGCTGTAATTGCCGTTTTGCGCGCCGGCGGCGGTGGAGACGCTGGCCACCGACGGATTGCTGCTGCTGCCGCTGATGGAGTTGTTGACCGCGTACGGGGAATAGATCTGTTGCAGGCTGTCTTGGAAGATGTTCAGGCTGGACAGCAATTGGCCCAGCCCGGAAATCAGCACCACATTGGGATCGGTGCCGGCGCTTGGCGAGCTGTTGCTGCTCCGGATCAGCGGCACAATGGGCGAGGAGCCCAATAAACCGCTCAAGAGTTGGTTGTTATTGCCGAAAAGCGATAACAGCGGATTGTAATTTCCAAGGATATTGTTTGCCATGGCTCACCCGCAGAATCCCTGTTGCCACATCTCAGTGTAGGCGAAAAATCAGGGACTTGCCGGCGAGCGGGCTGTCCCGGCGGACAGGCCGCCGGGGAGGGGGCTTACTTGGCCGGAGCCGCGTCCTTCACGCATTTCTTCACGAAGCTGGCCTTGGCCGCGCCGGCGAGTTTCTTGTCGGCGGCTTTGACGTCGCAGGCTTTCTGGGCGTTGGCCGCGGCGCTGTCTTTCTCGCATTTCTTCAGGAAGCTGCTTTTGGCGGCGCCGGCCAGTTTCTTCTCGGCGGCTTTGGCGTCGCAGGCGGCGTCAGCCAGCGCCAGGTTGGCGGAAGTCAGGGCCAGAACAGCGATCATCAGGTATTTGCGCATGATTCATCCTTGGTAGCACAGGTTGTCGGGCCCATGACGGGCGAGAAAAACGATACTCCAAGTTATAGCGCATGAACACTGCGTTTTGTTGACGTCATGTAACGGTTTGCATCGATAGATGTCAGCATTGTCAGTAAACGCGGCCGGATTCGCGGCCCCTTAAGAACCGCTAAGAGAGCCTCTTGGGGAAGCTGAGCCAAGGCGCGCCGACGCAGGCAGCGCCCGTCGGGCGCAAGGCAGGATCCGGAATTTTGCGAGCGGGTCTTAGTCGTAGCGGCGCTGGCGCGCGTTGAGGCGGTAGACCAGGGCGAGGGTGGAGAAGGCGAACAGCACCAGCAGCAGGCCCAGACGGTGGGCGCTGGCGTAGTCGGCCTGTTCCACGTGGTTGTACAGCGCGATGGAAATGACCCGGGTTTCCCCTTCGATATTGCCGCCTATCATCAGCACCACGCCGAATTCGCCCACGGTGTGGGCGAAGCCCATGCTGGCGGCGGCCAGCACGCCGGAGCGGCAGCTGGGCAGGATGACGCGGGTCAGCCGCTGCCAGCGGTTGGCGCCCAAGACCATCGCGGTTTCGATTTCCTCGCGCCGCACCGCGTTGAAGCTGACGATCAGCGGTTGCAGCACAAAGGGCAAGGAGTACAGCACCGAGGCGATGATCAGCCCTTGAAAAGTGAAGGCGAGGCCGGGCCAGCCCAACCAGGCGGTCAGCTGGCCGATGGGGCCGTGCGGGCCGAAGGCGACCAGCAGATAGAAGCCCAGCACCGTGGGCGGCAGCACCAGCGGCAGCGTCGCGCCGGCCTCTATCACCGGCTTGAGGCGCGAACGCGTGCGCGACAGCCACCAGCCCAGCGGCACGCACAGCAGGAGCAGGATCAGGGTGCTGATGGCGGCCAGCCGCAGCGTCAGCGCGATGGCCGCCCATTCGGAAGCCATCATTGCGCGAAGTCGTAGCCCGCTTTCTTGATCAGCGCGCGCGCCTTGTCGCCCTTGAGGAAGGCGAGGAAGGCCCTGGCCGCCGGCGTGTCGCGCACCAGCAGCGCGTCCTGGCGTATCGGCTGATGCAGCTTGGCCGGCACCAGCCAGTAGCGGTCGGAGATGCCTTGTTCCAGCAGCTGCGCGTAAGCGACGAAGGCGAAGTCGGCGCCGCCGACCTGGGCGAACTGCATGGTCTGGCTGATATTGTCGCCGGTGACGAACTTGGGTTTGAGCGCGTCGACGAGCTTGAGCGCGGTCAGGGTTTCCATCGCCGCGCGGCCATAGGGCGCGGCCGCCGGGTTGGCGATGGCCAGCTTGTTGAAGTTGCCGCCGCGCAGCGCGGCTTCGCCGGCGTCGTCGCGCTGTTTGCTCCACAGCGCCAGCTTGCCGATGGCGTAGGTGAAGCGGCTGTCGGGCTTGCCTATCTTGTCGCGCAGCAGCTCGGCCGGGCGTTCGTCGTCGGCGGACAGGAACACGTCGAAGGGCGCGCCCTGGCGGATCTGCGCGGTGAGCTTGCCGGAAGCGCCGCCGCTGGCCTTGATGTCATGGCCGCTGGCGGCCTTGAACTCCACCGCGATCTTGTCCAGCGTCTGCTGGAAATTGCTGGCGACCGCCACGGTGACGGTGTCGGCGGCGGCGAACAGCGGGGACAACAACAGCAAGAAACTCAGTAGTTTGCGCGGCATGGTCGGCTTTCTGACAAGAAGATGAGGCGACCATTATGCCGCCAGCCTGGGCGCTAGCCTACTCCCCAAACGACGTAGCCGCCGCCAGATGCTGGGCCATCTGCCGCGCGTGGTGGCTGCTCCAAAGGTCGACGCGCTGTTGCAGCCATTCCGCATTGGACGGTTGCGCGTTGGCGAGGTCCATGTCCTTGCCCAGCAGATTGACGCCGCCGGCCAGCAGCAGCCCGGATTCGGAGTCTTCCAGCTGGCCCACGGTGGACACCTGGGCCAGATAGGGATCGATGTCGTCGGCGAAGCGCGCCAGATTGAGGGCGGTCTTCACGGGGCGCCGTTCCTTGGGGCCGGCCAGCTCTCTGAGCATGTCGCCCACCGCCACGCGCAGCCGGGCGATGCCCGGACCGGGCGCGGCGGCCACCGGCAATCCCTCGCGGCAGAGCGCCCGGGCCAGGCTGTTGCGGTAGCAGGCGTCTAGGCGGTTGTGCTCGTCCGCCGCCGTCGCCAGCCATTGGCCGTCCGCTTGGCGGCCCAGGAAAATCAGCGGCTCGATCAGGATGCCGTGATAGCGTTTCAGATCGACGCCGGGCTGCAGGTACAGCACCTGGCCGGCATGCTCAGGGTTGGGATGGAAGGCTTCGCTGGGCAGCAGGACCAGATTCTCCGGCGGCTCCCCGGCGTGGCCGATATTGGCCAGCAAGGCGGAAGCCATCAGCGCGCAGGCGAGTTTAAAGAATGGTTTCATCGTGCGGGCTCAGTGGAGATTGCGTGGGAGATGGACTGCGGCCGCCAAGCGGCGTTCCCTCTATATTGTTGCGACTTTGTGACGGGGCGGACTGTCTTCATGCGGCTTATCGCGTCGTCGAGGCCGCGCCGCGTCGCGTCGCCGGCGCCAGTTGTTGGCGCAGCAGCGGGGACCAGTCCTGGGTCAGCAGCTGCCGCCAGCCGTCGTCTTCGTCGCCGGAGGCGGCTTCGGCTTGCGACTGCATGGTGACGCCGCCGGCGACCACGCCCCGTCCCAGCGCGTCTTCCAATTGGGACACCGAGGACACCAGTTGCAGATAGGGTTCTATATTGGAAGCCATGCAAGGCAGTTGCAGCGCCACGTGGCTGCTGTTCAGCGGCTGGCTGTCCTGGGCAATCCGAGACTGACGCGCGGCCACCGCGATGCGCAAGCGCAGCACGCCGGCGGTGGCCACGTCGGTCAGCGCGATAGGCCAGGCCTGCAGCAGCGCGGCCACCTGGCGGCGCATGATCTGGTTGGCGTTTTCCTGTTCCGCGGTTTGCAGCAGCTGCCAGCCGCCGTCCTGCTGGCGGTTCAACAGCAGCAAAGGCTCCACGATCAGCGCGTGGTAGCCGTTCAGCGCAGCGGGGGATTGCTGGTAAGTCAATTGCTGCGGATGCCCTCCTTGTCGGAAAGCGTCCATCGGCAGGCGCCATAAATCCCTGTCGGTCTGCCGGACTGCCGCCAATCTGGCCAGCGCCGTCCAGGCCACCAATGCGCATCCCAGATTGAAGAATGGCTTCATGAAAAGACTCGCATCATTTAAGCAGTCCATTTAATCAGGTATAGAACGCGAGCAAAACTATGCAAAATGGAAAGGTGGACAGTTGATTTGGCGCAAACTTTGCTTGATTGCGGGGGGCGGGCCTGACATGTCGGTCAGGCCGGCTTGTCTGGTATCATGCGCGATCGTCCCGCTGCGCTGTCTCATGCTTCCCGTCAAATGATGAAAACTCTGTTTCGCCTGTTCTTGCTGTGCCTTGCGCTGGGCTGTGCCTGGCTGGTTTGGGTGGTCCTGATTCCGGTTGGCCTGCCGGAAGCCGGTTACAAGCTGACCGTGGGGCCCAACCGCACCCTGAGCCAAGTGGCGCGGGGACTGGAGCAGGAGGGCGTGGTTCGCAGCCGTCAGGTGATGGTGGCCCTGGCCCGCCTGCAAGGCGTGGACCGCAAGATCAAGGCCGGCCTGTATCGTTTCGACGGTCAGGCATCGATGCTGGACATCCTGAACCGCCTGGCCGACGGCCACCCGGACGAGGCCAGCCTGACGGTGATCGAGGGCTGGACCTTCCGCCAATTCCGCCAGGCGATAGACCGCAACCCCGACATCAAGCATACGGCCAAGGACTGGAGCGACGAGGAGATCATGCGGCGGCTGGGCTTCGGCGACGCCAAGCCGGAAGGCCTGTTCTTCCCCAGCACCTATCTGTTTTCGCCGGACACCGAGGACGCGGAGCTCTACCGCCAGGCCTTCGGCGCGATGCAGCAGCGGCTGGAAGCGGCCTGGGCGGCGCGCAAACCGGAGCTGCCTTACCGCACGCCTTACGAGCTGCTGATCATGGCCAGCCTGATTGAGAAGGAAACCGGCGAAGACGCCGACCGTCCAATGGTGGCGGGGGTGTTCGTCAACCGCTTGAAGCAGGGCATGCGCTTGCAGACCGATCCCTCGGTGATCTACGGCATGGGCAGCCTGTACCAGGGCAAGATAGGCAAGGCCGATCTGCGCCGCGACACGCCTTACAACACTTATACCCGCGCCGGCCTGACGCCCACGCCCATTGCCTTGCCCGGCAAGGCGGCGCTGGACGCGGCGGCCAATCCGGCCGAAACCAAGGCCTTGTATTTCGTCGCTCGCGGCGACGGCACTTCGCATTTCTCCGCAACGCTGGACGAACACAATCAGGCGGTGCGCAAATATATCTTGAAGAAAGGACAGTAATGGCGCTAGAGCAGCAACGCGGCCGCTTCATCAGCCTGGAAGGCATAGACGGCGCCGGCAAAAGCACCCATCTGGCCTTCATCCGCGATTGGCTGGCGCAACACGGCGTCGACGCCGTATTCACCCGCGAACCGGGCGGCACCCCTTTGGGCGAGAAAATCCGCGAGCTGCTGCTGGCGGTGGACACCGAGGCCTCGCTGGACGCGGAAACCCTGCTGGTGTTCGCTTCGCGCCAGCAATTGCTGCACAGCGTGATCGAGCCCGCGCTCGCCGCCGGCCAGTGGCTGGTGTCCGACCGCTTCACCGATTCCACCTTCGCCTTCCAGGGCGGCGGTCGCGGCGTGCCGTTCGAGCGCATCGCCGAACTGGAACAATGGGTGCAGCACGGTTTGCAGCCGGACCTGACCCTGCTGTTCGACCTGCCGCTGGAAGTGGCGGCCGAGCGCATGTCCAAGACCCGGCAGCTGGATCGCTTCGAGCAGGAGAAGGCCGATTTCCACGTGCGCGTGCGCGAAGCCTATTTGCGCCGCGCCGCCGGCCAGCCGCGTTTCGCGGTGCTGGACGCCAGCCGCTCCATCGCCGAGATCCAGGTCGACATCGCGGCCTGCCTGAAAAAACTGCTGGAGGCCGCGTGATGCTGCTGCCCTGGCAAGAAGGCGATTGGACCCGGCTGAACGCCGAGCGCGAACGCCTGCCCAATGCCTGGCTGTTCACCGGCGCCGCCGGCATCGGCAAGCTGGAGTTCGCCGAACACCTGGCCCAGTCGCTGCTGTGCGAACGCCCGCAGGCCGGCCACCAGCCTTGCGGCGAATGCGAGGCCTGCCGCTGGTATCGGCACGGCACCCACCCGGACTTCCGCCGCTTGTCGCCGCTGGGCGACGAGGACGAGGAAGGCAAGGAGGGCGCCGAGGGCAAGAAAGTCAGCCGCAAGCTGCCGGTGATCAAGATCGAGGCGGTGCGCGATGTGATCGATTTCGCCCACCTGAGCGCGCATCGCGCCGGCCGGCGCATTGTGCTGGTGGAACCGGCGGAAAGCCTGAATCCGGCCGCCGCCAACGCCTTGCTCAAAATCCTGGAAGAGCCGCCGGCCGAGGTGCTGTTCCTGCTGGTGGCGCATGCGCCGCAGCGCTTGCTGCCCACCATACGCAGCCGTTGCCGCCAGTTTCCGCTGACGCGGCCGCACCAGGCCCAGGCGCTGGCCTGGCTGCGCGAGCAGGGCGTGGCGGACGCGGAACTGGAACTGGCTCATAACGGCGGCGCGCCGCTGTTCGACCACGATCCGGCTTTGGCCAAGCTGCGCAGCCAGTTCGTCCAGGGTCTGGGCCAGCCCAGCTTCGCCAATGTGTTGCAGCTGGCGGAGGCGGTGGACAAGCAGAAACTGCCGCTGTTGCTGCCCATAGGCTGGCTGATGAAGTGGCTGCATGATCTGGCGAGTTTGAGACTGGCCGGTTTGGTCCGCTATTATCCAGATCAGGAGCGCGCCTTGCAGCAACTGGCGGCGCGCGCCGACATCGCGCAATTGATGGCGTGTCAGCAGACACTCAACCAACTGGCGCCGTTCGGCCAGCATACCTTGAACACGCGCTTGCAATTGGAAGCGGTGCTGATGGACTATCTGAAGATATTCGCCAGCGGCAAGGCCGCCTGACACAGAGGGTTAGCCAAGTATGGACAATTCCGCCACTCGCCCGGACCTGAATCCCAACCGTCCCGGGGTGCTGTCCCTGCACATCAAGGAGCGCAGCGCGCTGTTCGCCGCCTACATGCCCTTTGTGCGCCACGGCGGCATCTTCATTCCCACCAATAAGGAAATGAAGCTGGGCGAGGAGGTGTTCCTGCTGCTGACCCTGATGGACGACCCGCAGCGCATCGCGGTGCAAGCCAAGGTGGTGTGGCTGACGCCGGCCGGCGCCAACAACAGCCGGGTGCAGGGCGTCGGCGTCGAGTTCGTCGCCGGCGACGCCGGCAAGCAGGCCAAGGACAAGATCGAGGCCCTGCTCAGCGGCGTGCTCAACTCCAGTCGGCCCACTCATACCATGTGATTGTTTTAGCGGCGCGCATCCGCGCGCCGCAGCCTGATTGACGCAAATATGTTTATCGACTCCCACTGCCATATCAATTTTCCCGACCTCGCCGCGCGCATGCCGGAAGTGCTGGCCAATATGCAGGCCAACCAGGTCAGCCACGCGCTGGTGATCGGCGTCAGCCGTCCCAAATATCCGCAAGTGCTGGAACTCGCGGAGAGCCACGGCAATCTATACGCCACCGTGGGCGTGCATCCGGACGACCCGGAGGCGGAAGAGTACAGCGAGGACGAACTGGTGGCGTTGGCCGCGCACCCGCGGGTGGTGGGCATAGGCGAAACCGGACTCGACTACCACTGGTGCAAGGGCGATCTGGAATGGCAGCATCAACGCTTCCGCACCCATATCCGCGCCGCCAAGCGCGTCGGCCTGCCGCTGGTGATCCACACCCGCGAGTCCGCCGAGGACACCATCCGCCTGATGCGGGAAGAAAACGCCGAGGCGTGCGGCGGCGTGATGCATTGCTTCACCGAAACCTGGGAGGTGGCGCAAGCCGCGCTGGAGCTGGGCTTCTACATTTCCTTCTCCGGCGTGGTGACCTTCAAGAACGCGGCCCAGGTCAAGGAAGTTGCGCAGAAAGTGCCGCTGGATCGGATGCTGATCGAAACCGATTCTCCGTATCTGGCGCCGGTGCCGTATCGCGGCAAGGTCAACGAGCCGGCCTATGTCCGCCATGTGGCCGCGCACATCGCCGAGCTGCGCGGCATGGCGGTGGAAGAGGTGGCGCGCGTCACCAGCGATAACTTTTTCCGGCTGTTCTCCAAGGCCAGCCGTTGAAGCGGAGAAAGCGCATGAAGCGAATCTTGCTGTCCGGGCTGGCCTTGCTGGCCATATTGATATCGGCCCAGGCCTGGGCCAATTGCGTCAATCTGAACGGACGCAGTTATTGTTCCGAAGACGGCGGCATCGCCCTGGTGCAGCGCGGACAGGCGATGTGCGGCAAGGGCGAATGCGCGATCGATGAATTCGGCAACGTGCTGTGCTCGCCTTATCCGGGCGGCGGCGTGGTGCGCGCCAACGGCGTCACTTACGCCGGCCCCGGCGCCTGCCTGCTGTCGCGCGACGGCAATCCGTATTGCGCCAAGCAGCCGCGCGGCGGCTGCCAGCAAGACGCCGACGGCAATGTCCGCTGCGACGGCGGCTGGGTGCGCGAGAAGGCGGAGCGCCCCGAGCGCTGCCGCTGATGCCTTATTACTTGGGAAACGCCATTGGGTTCGCTTGAAGTCACCATCCTGGGCTGCGGCTCCAGTTCCGGCACGCCGGCCATAGGCTGCGACTGCGTTACCTGCCGTTCGCCGGATCCGCGCAATCGCCGCACCCGCGCCAGCGCCTATATCAAGGCGGCCGGCCAGGGGCTGTTGATCGACACCGGGCCGGACCTGCGGCAGCAGGCGCTGCGCGAAGGCCTGAGCCAGGTGGACGCGGTGCTGTACACCCATCCGCACGCCGACCACCTGAACGGCATCGACGACCTGCGCGCCTTCTGCTACGTGAAGAAGGGGCCGATCACGCTCTACGGCAACGCCTTCACCCTGGACAATATCAAGAGCCGTTTCGACTACGCGCTGCTGCCGCCGTCCAAGATGTGGGACAAGCCGGTGCTGCTGCCGCAGCAGGTGGATGGGCCGGTGGACTGCGGCGGCGTCACGCTGACGCCCGTGCCCTTGCAACATGGCTCCTGGCCTTGCCTCGGCTGGCGCGTCGGCGACATGGCCTGGCTGACCGACGTGTCGGACATCCCTGACAGCAGCCTGCCCTTGTTGCAGGGGCTGAAGCTCTTGTTCCTGGACTGCCTGAACCACGACCCCTATCCGTCCCACCTCGGCGTGCGGCAATCCTTTGCCTGGGCCGAGCGCATCGGCGCCAAACGCACGGTGCTGATCCATATGACCCACCGGCTGGAATTCGGCGCGCTCAGCGCCGAATGTCCGCCCGGCGTGGAGGTCGGCTATGACGGCTTGCGCGTTGAGCTGCCGTTTAGCTGATGCCCGTCATGCAAAGAAATCGTTAATAATCAATCGCTTTTATTTCAGGGTTGCAGCGGGATCTTTTGATCCAGCACCGCCACCGCGGTCAGCGCATTGTCCGGGCTGCCGTCCAGCAGCTTGTCGGAATAGCTGAGGTAGGTCAGGGTATTGCGTTTGGCGTCGACGATGCGCACCACCCGCACATGCTTGAAGATGAAGGACGCGCCTTCCTTGAACACCTGCTCCTGCTTGGGCAGCGGCCGCGAGAACTTGATCGCGCCCACCTGGCGGCAGGCCACCGAGAAGCGGGACGGGTCCTTGGCCAGGCCCAGCGCGCCCTTGTAGCCGCCGGTCTTGGCGCGCGAGATATAGCAGGCCACGCCTTGCACCGCCGGGTCGTCGAAAGCTTCCACCACCACCTTGTCGTTGGGGCTGAGCAGCTTGAAGGTGGTGGACACCTCGCCCACTTCCTCGGCCATCGCGGGCGCGGTCAGGCAGGCGAGCAGCAACAGGGCAATCTTGTTCATTCAGGTTCTCCGGCCGCGGGAAAAACGCCGGCCGCGGAGGGCGGCCGGCGGTCAGCGGATGGAAGCGATTGTAGGGAAAGCCGGCCTCCGCCTCAATCGGCAGCCGCTTTGGCGCGGAAGGCCGCCATTTCATCGGCGATGAAGTACTCTATCATCGTGCGGTAGACCGCCGCGGTCAGCGCCGCGTCGGCGCCCAGTTCGCCGGCCAGACGCTCGACGCGGCGCATCACCTGATCGACGCGTTTGCCGCCTTCCACTTCTTCCCGGCTGTGCTTGAACGCCGCCGCCTGGCGCACGTAAAGGCCGCGCTCGGCGATCAGCGCCACCAGCGCGCGGTCGATGCGGTCGATCTGGCCGCGCACCTCTTCCAGATTTTGGCATTGGTAGACTTGTTCCATGCGGTGCTCTCCTCTTAAAGAGTGTGTTTTCAACGCGGTCTCGCCGACGCGCAGCAGATCGTAAAAAGGCTCTTAGTAGTAGTTCAAGCCCATCGCTGCCTTGACCTCGGCCAGCGTGGCTGCCGCCACTTCGCGCGCGCGCTGGGTGCCGGTCTTCAGCATCGCCATCACCGCCGCCGGATCGCGCGCGTACTGCTCGCGGCGGGCGCGGATCGGCTCTAGCAAGGTCTGCAGGCATTCTTCCAACTGCTTCTTGATCACGGTGTCGCCCAGGCCGCCGCGGCGATAATGCTCCTTCCATTCCGCCACCTGCTCCGTGTCGGAATGGAACACGTCCAGATAGGTGAACACCACATTGCCTTCCACCTGGCCCGGATCGGCCACGCGCAGGTGATTGGGGTCGGTGTACATCATCTTCACCGCCTGACGGATCTCGTCCGGCGTGGCGGACAAAGTGATGGTGTTGCCCAGCGATTTGGACATCTTGGCCTTGCCGTCGATGCCGGGCAGACGCGAGCCTTGCTCCGGCACCACCGCCCGCGCTTCCACCAGCACCGCCCGATCCACGCTGCCGTTGAAGCGGCGCACGATCTCGTTGGTCTGCTCAATCATCGGAATCTGGTCTTCGCCCACCGGCACGATGCTGGCCTTGAAGGCGGTGATGTCGGCGGCCTGGGCGGCGGGGTAGGTGAGGAAGCCGGCGGGGATGTCGCGCTCGTAGCCGCGCTGCTTGATCTCGTCCTTGATGGTGGGATTGCGCTCCAGACGCGCCACGGTGACCAGATTGAGATAGTAGGAAGACAGCTCGGTCAGCTCCGGCACCAGGCTCTGGATGAAGATGGTGCTTTTCTCCGGGTCTATGCCCACCGCCAGATAATCCAGCGCCACTTGCAGCACATTGTCGCGGACCTTCAGATAGTTGCCCATATTGTCGGTCAGCGCCTGGGCATCGGCGAGCAGCAGGAACTGGCGGCAACGGTCTTGCAGGATCACGCGGTTGCGCAGCGAGCCGACGTAGTGGCCCAGATGCAATTGTCCGGTGGTGCGGTCGCCGGTCAGGATGATGTCTTTGGCTGTGATGCTGTCCAGATTCATAACAGTGGTCTCCAGTAAGCTTGAGCTTGTTGGAAACTGCCGATCCGGGGGGAGGAGTACTGCTGGAAACCCTATGCCGCCGTATCGGCAGCTTCCGGGTTTTGGGTATGCAAACGCCGGCGCCGCCTTAGTTCAGGCGCCACCACCAAAAGAAGGTTGCGGATGCGGTTGCGTAGTTCATGGGCTTTATCAGAGCACGGCGGGCAAAGCAGCGTCAAGTGCCGCGTTCACGCCACCACGTGCAGCAGGCTGCCGGCCGGCGGCATCGGGTCTTCGGAATAAGGGGAAGCGTCCTTGCGTCCGACCGCGCTCTGGGCCTGGCGCAGCAGCCGCTCGAAAGACTCGCCGCGGGGCGGGGCGTCCCCGTTGAGCGCGGGAGATTGCGGATGAGGGGCTAGGAACTCCGCCATCTCCTTGCGCGGGTCGCTGGCGGCGGCGCGGCTGTCGGTCTTGGCAGCGACGGCGCCCACTTCCTTCAACGGCGAGACGGCGGATCTGGGCGGGGCGGCGATGGCGACGATATGCATCGGAATAGTCCGGCAGTGGATTCAAGATGCCTGTTGGAGAGCGCTTGCTTGCTATATGTTCCGGCCTGAATTGTAAAAAAGTGATAATAAACAAAGTGCTATATGGATATTGGCTGTGGGCGAAGTAGCGCGACGGCATGAAAAAAGCCGGACGATGCCGGCTGTTTTCGGAGCTTGAAGGCTGGGCTTTGCGTCGGTTCAAAGTCTCGCGAGCAAGAAGCGAGACAAGGGAAAACCGCTGAGGAAGCGGAATGTATCGGTGCTACGTGAGCATTTCGAAGCGGCGCCCACCGCACCGCGTCTCACGAAGCGCGGCAGGCAGTGAACAGGTGCTTAGAAGCGTCGGCCCAGCGCCGCCTTATGCATGATGGTGGAGGCGATTTCCTCGATGGACTTGTGGGTGGTGCTGATGAAGGGCACGCCGTGGTGGCGGAACATAGATTCGGCCTCGTTCACCTCGCGGCGGCAATTGTCCATGCTGGCGTATTTGGAGTCCGGCCGGCGCTCGGAGCGGATGTGATGCAAGCGCGCCGGATCGATGGTCAGGCCGAAGATCTTGTCCTTGAACGGCAGCAGCAGCTTGGGCAAGGTCGGGCTGCCCAGGTCTTCCGGCGTCAGCGGGTAGTTGGCGGCGCGGATGCCGTATTGCAGCGCCAGATACAGGCAGGTCGGCGTCTTGCCGGAACGGGACACGCCCACCAGGATCACGTCCGCCTCGTGCAGATCCTTCAATTTGACGCCGTCGTCGTGGTTCAGCGAGAAGTTGACCGCCTCGATGCGGTGATCGTACTTCTCCTCGTTGACCATGCCGTGGGCCTTGCCCACGCTCAGCGAGGCGCGCTGGCCGATTTCCTGCTCCAACTGGCCGATGAAGGTATCGAAGAAATCTATCATCACCGCGTTCTCAACCTGCAGCGCGCTGCGCACGTCCGGGTTGATGATGCTGGTGAACACCAGCGGTTTCAGGTGATCGGTTTCCGACACCTGGCGGATGACCTCGGCCAGCGCCTGCGCCTTTTCCACGGTGTCGACGAAGGGAATGGTCTCGCGCTTGAATTCCACGGTGTCGAACTGGGTCAGCAGCGTGTGCCCCAGCGATTCGGCGGTGATGCCGGTGCGATCGGAAACGAAGAAGGCGGAGCGGAGATGGTGGGGCATGCAAACACCTGTATTGCGAGTGAACGAGGCCGGAACCGCGCCTGCCGCGCATTGCTGGGGCGCCCGGGGTTCAAGGGATTCTATACTCTGAAAGGCCGCGAAGAAACCCGCGGCGAGAGCCGGCCAATCATGTAGTGCGTAAATTACACGGTTTTGACAATCATTTTCATCAGGAATGTCCGTCAACTTATTGATTCTGTTGCAATGCTTGTCCTCGTTCGGCCGAAAACCCGTGTTGCGCTGCAAAAGACGCTACGCATCTGGCACGTAATTCGGCTAGAATGCGGCCCTATCGTCCCAATCCAACACAGGAAGTGAAGTGATGGCTGAGAACTACGTCATCTGGTTCGAGAAACTGCGCATGACCGATGTGGAGCAGGTAGGCGGCAAGAACGCCTCCCTTGGTGAAATGATCAGCCAACTGGCTGGCTCCGGGGTTCGCGTCCCGGGGGGCTTTGCCACCACGGCGCAGGCTTACCGGGATTTTCTGCAGCACAACGGCCTGGCCGAAAAGATCAGCGCCGCGCTGGCCAAGCTGGACATCGACGATGTCAGCGAACTGGCCCGAATCGGCAAGGAAATCCGGCAATGGATCATCGATACCCCGTTCCCCGCCAAGCTTGACGCCGATATCAAAGAGGCCTGGGATCAGATGGTGGCCGATGCCGGCGGCGCCGACATCTCCGTTGCAGTCCGTTCCTCCGCCACCGCAGAAGACCTCCCCGACGCCTCGTTCGCAGGCCAGCAAGAAACCTTCCTGAATATCCGCGGCCTTGACAATGTCAAGGATGCGATGAAACACGTTTTCGCCTCCCTCTATAACGACCGCGCCATTTCCTACCGCGTGCACAAAGGCTTTGAGCACGACGTAGTGGCTTTGTCCGCCGGCGTGCAGCGCATGGTGCGTTCCGACTGCGGCGCGGCCGGCGTGATGTTCACCATCGACACCGAATCCGGCTTTGACGACGTGGTGTTCATCACCGCGTCCTACGGCCTGGGCGAAACCGTGGTGCAGGGCGCGGTAAACCCCGACGAATTCTACGTGCACAAGCCGACGCTGAAAGCCGGCCGTCCGGCGGTGCTGCGCAAGACCATGGGCTCCAAGCTGATCAAGATGGAGTTCACCGACGCCTCGCAAGCCGGCCGCTCGGTCAAGACCGTGGACGTGTCCCCGGCGGAGCGCCAGCAATTCTCCATCAGCGACGCCGAAGTGGCTGAACTGGCCGAATACGCGCTGATCATCGAGAAGCACTATGGCCGCCCGATGGACATCGAATGGGGCCGCGACGGCCACGACGGCAAGCTCTACATCCTGCAGGCGCGTCCGGAAACGGTGAAGTCGCAGGAAGACCGCAAGGACACCCTGCGCCGCTACCGCCTGAACAGCAAATCGCAAGTGCTGTGCGAAGGCCGCGCCATCGGTCAGAAGATCGGCCAGGGCGTGGTGCGCACCATCAAGGACGCGTCCGAGATGGATCGCGTCAAGCCGGGCGACGTGCTGGTGACCGACATGACCGACCCGGATTGGGAACCGGTAATGAAACGCGCCGCCGCCATCGTCACCAACCGCGGCGGCCGCACCTGCCACGCGGCCATCATCGCGCGCGAGCTGGGCATCCCGGCCGTGGTGGGCTGCGGCGACGCCACCCAGGTGCTGTCCGAAGGCATGCAGGTGACCGTGTCCTGCGCCGAAGGCGACACCGGCAATATCTACGACGGCCTGCTGGACGTGGAAGTGATCGACCTGGAACTGGACAAAATGCCCAAGGCCCCGGTCAAGATCATGATGAACGTGGGCAATCCGGAACTAGCTTTCGACTTCGCGCAGCTGCCGAACGAAGGCGTGGGCCTGGCGCGCATGGAGTTCGTGATCAACCGTCAGATCGGCATCCACCCGAAAGCGCTGTTGGAGTTCGACAAGCTGCCGGCGGATCTGAAAGCCACCATCAGCGACCGCATCGCCGGTTACGCCAGCCCGGTGGACTTCTACGTGGACAAGATCGCCGAAGGCGTGTCCACCCTGGCCGCGGCTTTCTATCCGAAAAAGGTCATCGTGCGCATGTCCGACTTCAAGTCGAACGAGTACGCCAACCTGATCGGCGGCCAGCTGTACGAGCCGCACGAAGAAAACCCGATGATCGGTTTCCGCGGCGCCGCCCGCTATGTGGCCGAATCCTTCCGCGATTGCTTTGAACTGGAATGCCGCGCCATCAAAAAAGTGCGCGACGTGATGGGTCTGACCAATGTGGAAGTGATGATTCCCTTTGTGCGCACCCTGTCCGAAGCCGAGCAAGTGGTGGAGATCCTGGCCGCCAACGGCCTCAAGCGCGGCGAAAACGGCCTGCGCCTGATCATGATGTGCGAACTGCCGACCAACGCCGTGTTGGCCGACAAGTTCCTGCAGCATTTCGACGGCTTCTCCATCGGCTCCAACGACATGACCCAGCTGACGCTGGGCGTGGACCGCGACTCCGGCGGCCCGATCGCCTCCACCTTCGACGAGCGCAACGAAGCGGTCAAGGTCATGCTGCACATGGCGATCCAGGCCTGCCGCAAGCAGGGCAAGTACATCGGCATCTGCGGCCAAGGCCCGTCGGACCATCCGGACTTCGCCAAGTGGCTGGTGGAAGAGGGCATCGAAACCGTGTCCCTGAACCCGGACACCGTGGTGGAAACCTGGCTGTACCTGGCGCGTGAACTGAACAGCTAATCCCTGTTTCACCGCTTTCAAACCGCCCGCTTGCCGGGCGGTTTTGTTTTGTCCGGCGCTTCTTGCAAGCGGCGGGCGCGGACGCGGGGCTATGCTTGAGCGCATCGATTCATGAACGCCAATAGGAAGCCCGTCATGCAGTTATTTCGTAGCACTCCCGTCAAAGCCTCGTTGGACATCGTCATCCCGCGTTATCTGGACGCCAGGCCGGCCAAGGAGGCCTCCGCGCTGGCCCAAGTGCTGACCGCCTGCTCCAATCGCGCGTTGGAACAAGGCGTGTATCCGGATCTGGGCGCTTTGCGCGCCGATTGCCAGCGCTGGGGCGCCATTGTCGCGGGCAGCCGGCAATTCAATAATCGCCAAGGCGCGGAGCTGGATGGGAAGCTGGATCGCCTGGGCGCGGCGCTCAAGCAATCCTTGCAAGGCATTGAACAACGGATTCAGGCCGAAGGCCGGCACTACGGCGATAGGCTGCAATTGGCCAAGCAGGGCTACGCGGTGGATCTGGAGCCTTCCCGGCGCGTATTGGGCGACAAGCTGGCTTTAAGTTTCGGTTAAGGCTGCCGTGTTGTAATCCAGACATCGACAACACACTAGGAGTCCAAACATGAAAACCATCACCGTTCTGCTCACCGCCGCCGCGCTGTCCCTGCCCTTCGCCGCCCAGGCGGAATTCGCCGGCCCCGGCGTGCCGGCCGCCGTCACCACTGTGGCCGCCGCGCAGAAAGCCGCCGACGACACCCCGGTCACCCTGGAAGGCAAGATCGTTCGTCAGATCGACCACAAGCGTTACGAATTCCGCGACGCCACCGGCACCATGACGGTGAAGATCAGCCAGAAACGCCTGCCGGCGCAAAAGATCGACCAGAACAGCAAGCTGCGCATCGTCGGCGAAGTGGACAAGGAACTGACGTCGACCAAGGTGGACGCCAAGCTGGTGGAAGTGCTGCCGTAAACCGTTGTCCCCCTGCAACGCGAACGGGCCCGGCGCTGCGCAAGCAGGCCGGGCCCGTGTCGTTATTGGGGGCTTACTGTGACGGCCCTTCGTCCTTCAACTGCTCCTCATGCTCCAGTTCCTGCTGCGCCTCCAGCGCCTGTTCCTCGGCTTCGCGCAGCAAGTGGTTGATCTTGTCGAAGTCGAACAGATCCTGGGTGTTGCGCAGCCGCTCGGCGTAATGAATGGTGTTGCTGCCGTCGGCCAGCAGCAGGGCGGGCGCGGTGTAGCCGCTGAGCGGATATTCGCGGATCAGCACCCCGTAATGTTTGTGGAAATCGCGGCCGCGCAGCGTGGACAGCAGGGTGACGTGGGGCAGGCCGTGCTCGCGCCGGGCCCGCGCCAGAGAAGACGGCGAATCCACGGTGATCACCGCCAGGCTGATTTGCGGCCAGCGCTCCAGGAAACGCCGCGTCTCCTGCAGCAGGTATTGGCCGCCATGCTCGTATTCGTCCAGCGACAGCAGGGTCAAAATCAGCTTGGGCACGCCGCCCAGGCCTTCCAGCGACACGTCCTGCTTGCCGTCGCCCACCAGCATGAAGCTGGGCAGATAGGCGCCCACTTCGGGAAAGTCCCCCTCCACCGGCAACAACTCATCGCCGTATTGCAACATGAAGTCGCTCATTCTCGTCTCCCAATGCCCATGCTTCTATCGTGGACCACGCAGCGGCAAAATCAAGCCGCCGCTGTGCTAAGAGCATAAAAAAAGCCTGCGCGAACGCAGGCTGTAAGGGCTGGGAAAACAAAAGCTTAGGACCGGGCGGCTTCCGCGGCGGCCAGTTGCGCCGGCAGCGGCGCGACGGCCGGCTCCTCCGGCAGCACCGGCTCGCCGGCCAGCACGCGGCGCATGCGTTCTTCGTCCAGCGCCTTCTCCCAGCGCGCCACCACGATGGTGGCCACGCCGTTGCCGATCAGATTGGTGATGGCGCGGGCCTCGGACATGAAGCGGTCGATGCCGATCAGCAGGGCCAGGCCGGACACCGGCAGCTTGCCGCCCAGCGTGGCCAGCGTGGCGGCCAGGGTGATGAAGCCGCCGCCGGTCACCGCCGCCGCGCCCTTGGACGTGAGCAGCAGCACGCCCAGCAGGCCCAGCTCCTCCGCCAGCGTCAGCTCCACATTGGTGGCTTGGGCGATGAAGATGGCGGCCATGGTCAGATAGATGGAGGTGCCGTCCAGATTGAAGGAGTAGCCGGTGGGAATCACCATGCCCACCACCGGTTTGGAGCAGCCCAGGTTTTCCAGCTTCTTCATGATGCCCGGCAGCGCGGACTCGGACGAAGAGGTGCCCAATACCAGCAGCAACTCCTCCTTGATGTAAATCAGGAAGCGCCACAGGCTGAAGCCGTTGAGCTTGGCGATGGTGCCCAGCACCACGAAGACGAAGGCGAAACAGGTCAGGTAGACGCAGAGCATCAGGAAACCCAGCTGTTTCAGCGAACCCACGCCGTATTTGCCGATGGTGAAGGCCATCGCGCCGAAGGCGCCGATGGGGGCCAGCTTCATCAGCATATTGATCACGCCGAACAAAGCATGGGAGAACTCGTCCAGGATGTGGACGATGGTCTTGCCGTTGTCGCCCATCTTGGTCAGCGCCAGGCCCAGCAGCACCGAGAAGGTCAGCACTTGCAGGATTTCGCCGTTGGCGAACGCGCCCACCACCGTATCCGGAATGATGTGCATCAGGAAATCAATGCTGCTCATCTCCTTGGCGTTGGCGGCGTACTTGGCCACCGAGTGCGCGTCCAGCGTGCTGGGGTCCACATTGAGGCCGGCGCCGGGCTTGAGCACATTGACCACCACCAGGCCGATCACCAGCGCCAGCGTGGTGACGGCTTCAAAGTAGAACAGCGCTTTCACGCCCACGCGGCCCACTTCCTTCATATCGCCCATCTTGGCGATACCCACCACCACGGTGGCGAAGATGATGGGGGCGATCATCATCTTGATCAGTTTGATGAAGGCGTCGCCCAGCGGCTTCATCTTCGCGCCCAGATCGGGAACGAAGGCGCCGAGCATCACGCCGAGGAAAATGGCCAGCAGCACCTGGAAATAAAGGCGCTGGTAGAGGGGGGTTTTGGTCTGCATCGCGGTCCCTGTAGCGTTGTCTGACTTCGGCTCGGGGCGGGCCGAAGTTGTTATGCAATCAAAAGCGGGCTCTTAACGGCCCATGATTGCGGATGCTAGCAAGAGGAAGCGCGGGGACGAATTGCCGATATCCCTATGCGGGATAACCCCAACACGAAGTAAATCGCCGCTGTTGGCCAGCCGTCAGCTTCTATGCTTGGTAAGACGCGTCGTCAGAATTCCGCGGGAGGTATGCCGCCATGAAGCTCGCCTTTGTCCACGCCGCCCTGTTGCTGGGCGCGCTCGCCGTCTGCGGCCGGGCGGAGTCGACATCGCCCCGCATCCGTTTGCTGACCGAGGATTACCCGCCGTTCAACATCGCGCTGGAGGAGGGCAAGATCGGCGGCTTGTCCACCGACATCCTGCGCGAAATGTTCCAGCGCGCGGGCATCCCGTACAGCATGGAGTTGCTGCCCTGGCTGCGCGCCTACGCCATCGCCCAGCAGGAAGACAATAGCTGCGTTTACTCGACTTCGCGCACGCCCAGCCGGGAGAGTCAGTTCAAATGGGTGGGGCCGCTGGTCAGCAACTCCTGGAGCCTGTTCGCCGGCCCTCACAGCCCGGCGGGGGTGGCCGCGCTGGACGACGCGCGCGGCTTCACCATAGGCAGCTACAAGGGCTCGGGGATGTCGCAGTATCTGGCCGATCTGGGTTTCAAGCTGGAGCTGGCGAGAGCGGACGATTTGAACGCCAGAAAGCTGGTGGCCGGCCATATCGACTTTTGGGCCAGCGGCGAGTTCAGCGGCGCCTACATCGCCTCCGCCAACCGGCTGCCCATCCGACTGCTGTTCAGCTTCAACACGGTGCAGATGTATCTGGCCTGCAACCCGGGAATGGATGAGCGCATCGTGCTGAAGCTCAACAAGACGCTGCTCAATATGCAGCGCGACGGCGTGGTGGACACGCTGCGCAAACATTACCGTTAGGCTGGGCCGCCTAGGAGCGCGAAGCTCAGTGGAATTGTTTGATGTAGGACGCCACGCCGCCCAGCAGCATCTCGATCGAGATCGCGGTCAGCACCAGGCCCATCAGCCGCTCCAGCGCAGTGATCGCCTGCTCGCCCAGCAGCTTTTGCAGCTTGCCGGAAAACAGAAACACCAGCAGCGTCACCAGCATGCAGATGGTCAGGGCGCCCAGCCATTCCAGCATCCGCTCCGGCTCGCGGGTGGACATCAGCAGCACGGTGGCCATCGCCGACGGGCCGGCGATCAGCGGCACGGCGATCGGCACGATGAAGGGCTCGCCGTGCATCTTGTCGCCGCCGAACACGCTGCCCTCGCCGGGGAAGATCATCTTGATGG
The DNA here is from genome assembly GCF_057808735.1 of Chromobacterium sp. FG89. NCBI lineage: Bacteria > Pseudomonadati > Pseudomonadota > Betaproteobacteria > Neisseriales > Chromobacteriaceae > Chromobacterium > Chromobacterium sp. FG89. The sequence continues at coordinate 104,978 of NZ_JBMDIQ010000002.1, forward strand.
CGATCAGGAACAGGATCACGCCGCCGGCCACCCGCATCGAATCATCGGTCAGATGCATCAGGTCCAGGAAGTTGCGGCCAAAGAACATGAAGGCGGACAGCACCAGGAAGGCGATCAGGCATTCGCGGTAGACCACGCGGCGGCGGCGTTCCGGCTTGACCTGCTTGAGCGCGGCGATGAACAGCGGAATATTGCCCAGCGGATCGGTGATCAGGATCAGCAGGACGGTGGCGGACAGGAAAGAGGTTTGCATGGTGTGTGCTTGCAGCGTTGAGTGGTGTCAATGGCGCGCAGGCCCTGTGCGTAAGGCTCTGGATTTTTAAGCGCGCGTCCGGGCGGGATTATCTCACGGCGATGCCGAATGGGTTAGTCCGGATTGCGACGGTTTTATTCGTTTGGCTTGCCGCCTCAGTCTGCCCGCCAGGCAGGGCTGGCGGGCGTTGACGAGATCAGCTCAGTTCCTGCAAGGCTTCATAAGCTTGTTGCAAACGACGAGCGAAGGGCTCGAGCAGACAATACATCTGCTCGCGCGCCAGATGTTCGATCTCGGACTGGTCCAGCAGCGTCAGCAGTCCGGCCAGCGCGCTGCTGATCTGGCCCAACTCCAGCGAGGCGGTGTGACAGATGTCGTGGACGTGTCGGCTACATTGCGCCAGCCGTTCCAGTTCGGGTTCGCAGAGGCGCTGCGCGTGCAGCTGTTGGATCAGGCGGTCTAGTTCGATGAGGCTGGGGACGGGATTCATGACTGAGCCTCCGGAAGCGGGGCGCGGGCCGGCGTGTCGCGGGGCGGGGGATAGCTGAACAAGGGTAGAACCAACATGGGGAACGCTCCTTTTTCGTGGCCTGCTTGTCTGCTCGCTGCTAAACGGGCAGGCAGGCGCGTGACGAGGTTAGCAGACCGGGAAAAAGGGAACCGGCAGGCACTAGGCCTCCCCGCCACGGCCCGCCGGATGGCAAGACAATGGCATTCCGGACGCGGCTGCTAAGCAGCGGCGCCCGCCCTAATTCCAATTTGGCTGCTAAGCCCAAGCGCCGTTAAGTGAAACGGCACGCGGCGATTGTTGCCGATGGGCTGGGTGGGGTCAAGCGGCAGCGTCCAGCTGTGCTGTGTTGTCGGTCTTATCCGATGACATTGATTTTGGTACTGATTTATGGTACCAATTGAGTGTGAAACGAAAACACTTGATCACCTTGCAGTTGATCTTCACGCGTCCAGTCAGCGCCAATATCCGGTGGAGCGATATTGAGGCTTTGTTTTTGGAGCTTGGCGCGGAGATCGAGGAGCGCGAAGGATCGCGTATCTGCGTTGCCTTATTCGGTGTGGTGAGGGTGTTTCATCGGCCCCATCCTTCTCCGGATACGGACAAGGGAGCGGTGGCCGCAATTAGAAAATGGCTGGAAACCAACGGGGTGACACCATGAAGAATATTCTACAGATTGAAGGCTACCGAGCTGTGATCAGCTATGACCCGGAAATCGACATGTTTCGCGGCGAGTTTCTGGGCTTGAGCGGCGGAGCGGATTTTTATGCAGGCGATGTCGCAAGCCTCAAACGAGAAGCCGAAATATCGCTGCGCGTGTATCTGGACGCATGCCGCGAGAAGGGGCTGCAGCCTCTTAAAACCTATTCGGGAAAATTCAATGTGCGCATTGCGCCGCGCTTGCATGAAATGGCGGCGGCAGCGGCGTCGGCCGAGTCCAAGAGCTTGAACGAATGGGTGGAGGCGGCGATCGAGGAGCGGGCGGAGGCCATGGACCTCAAAACGGCTTAAACACCGCATGGTTCAATCTTGGGGCACTCCGCGGGAGTGCTCCATGAAAAACGGCGAGCCATGGCTCGCCGTTTTGCTGTCCGCGCGCGGTGTTACTCCGCGGCGTGATCGTCCTGCTCGATGATTTCAGCCTGCTCGCCCGGTTTTTCCTTGCGGGCGCTGCCTTCCACCATATTGATGACGAACAGCCGGCATTGCAGAGAGCCGTTGTACAGCGGGGTGCGGCGCTTGGGCGACAGATGGATCAGCTTGGCCAGGCGCAGGTCGCCGCTGAACAGGTTGGCGTGCCAGCCGGCGAAGTGGGCCTTCAGCCAGTCGCCCAGCAGCGGATACCACTCGGCCAGCTGGTCCAGTTCGTCCATGCGCACGCCGTAGGGCGGGTTGGCCACCAGGATGCCGTTTTCGCCGTTGGGGCGGGCGTCCAGCACGTCCATCGCCTTCAGTTCCACCAGGCCGGAGAGGCCGGCGCGTTCCAGGTTGTCCTTGGCGACGTTGATGATGGCCTGGTCGCGGTCGGAGCCGTTGATCGCCAGCTTGGCCAGCGGTTTTTCCGCGTGCTGGGCGTCCAGCAGCAGTTTTTCCCAGCTGGCGGAATCGAAGCCGCGCAGTTTCTGGAAGGCGAATTTGCGTTGGCGGCCCGGCGCGCGGTTGAGCGCGATGTCGGCGGCTTCCACCAGGAAGGTGCCGCTGCCGCACATCGGGTCCAGCAGCGGCTGGCTGCCGTTGTAGCCGGTCAGCATCAGGATGCCGGCGGCCAGGTTTTCACGCAGCGGCGCGTCGCCGGTTTCCTGGCGCCAGCCGCGCTTGAACAGCGGTTCGCCGCTGGTGTCCAGGTAGATGGTGGCGCTGTCTTCGGTCAGGAAGACGTGGACGCGCACGTCCGGGTGGCGGGTGTCGACATTGGGCCGGCCCAGCTGAGCCTGGCGGAAGCGGTCGCAGATCGCGTCCTTCACCTTCAGCGAGATGAAGTCCAGGCTCTTGAAGTGGCAGCGGATGGCGTCGGTCTTCAGCTTGATGCTGTTGGACACGTCGAACCAGCGCGGCCAGTCCACATTCATCGCCAGGCGGTAGATGTCTTGTTCATTGCGGTAGCCGCCCTGGGCCAGTTGCAGCAGCACGCGGCTGGCGGTGCGGCTGTGCAGGTTGGCCGCCATCAGCAGATCGCGGTCGCCGGCGAAGGCCACGCCGCCGTCGGCGGTGGCGATGTCGCGCGCGCCCAGGCCGCGCAACTCGTCGGCCAGGATGGCTTCCAGGCCGCGCGGGCAGGGGGCGAACAAGGACAGCACGCTGTCGCGCACCTGGGTCAGGCTCGGGGCCTGGCGTTCGGTCGGCGCGTGGCGCGGCGCGTCGGCGTGGCGATGCTCGCCGCGGGTTTCCACGCGGTGCTGGTCGCCCAGCGGTTTCAGGCTGCCGGCGCCCGGCTTGCCGAACAATTGACGGGCTTCGCCTTCGCGACGCTCGTGGCGCGGGCGTTCTTCCTGTTGCCAGCTTTGGCGCGGCGCGCGTTCGGCGTCGTCGCGGTAGGACGGCTTGCTGAACAGCTTGCGCGTGCCGCCTTCGCTACGCTCGGCCGGTTCGCCTTGCGGACGGTCCTGGCGCGGCGCTGCTTCGGCGTCGTCGCGGCGGCTGCGGTTGTCGTGTTCGGCGGATTTGCCGAACAGTTTGCGCGGCGCTTGTTCGGTGTCGTCGCGGCGGAAACGGTTGTCGCGGTCGCCGTGCTCGCGTTCCTGCCACGGTTTGCGCGGCGCGTGTTCGGCGTCGTCGCGGCGGAAACGGTTGTCGCGGTCGCCGTGCTCGCGCTCCTGCCACGGCTTGCGCGGCGCTTGCTCGGCGTCGTCGCGGCGGAAACGGTTGTCGCGGTCGCCGTGCTGGCGTTCTTGCCACGGTTTGCGCGGCGCCTGCTCGGCGTCGTCGCGACGGAAGTTGTTGTCGCGATTGGCCGGCTTGCCGAACAGTTTGCGCGGACCCTCTTCGCGCTGCTCGCTGTGCTGGCGTTCCTGCCAAGGCTTGCGCGGCGCCTGTTCTGCGTCGTCGCGGCGGAAGCGCTGTTCGCGATCGCTGGAAGGATTGAACGGCTTGCGCGGCTGATCGACATGGCGTTCGCCGTCGCGTTGCTGCCAGCGCGGCTTGCCCTGCGGCGCGCCTTGTTCGCCGTCCCGCTCCAGATGCAGCGGTTTGCGGCCGGACGGGCCGCGGTCGCGGCTATACGGTTTGCGTTCCGGCTCCACGTCCGCGGCGGCGTTCAGCGGCTTGCGGCCGGATGGGCCGCGGTCGCGGCTGTAGTCGCGCGGTTCGCGGTCTTCGCGGTGATGGAAGGGCTTCTTGGGGCCGCTGCCTTGCGGGCGTTCTTCGCCGTCGCGGGCGAAGCTGCGCGGCTGCCAGTTGTTGCCGCGCTCTTTATTGAAGCGATCCTTATTGAAGCTGTCTTGGCCTTCGTTGCGCTCAAAGCGCTGCTGGCCTTGCGGCCGGCGGTCGTTGCCATACGGCTTGTCGCGCCCGGCCTGTTGGTCGCGTCCCTGATAGGGGCCGCGCTTGCCGCCGTCGCGCGGGCCTTGTCCCTGTCCTGGGCCGCGGTCTTGCCAATTGGGCTTGGCGTTGCCCGGACGCGGGCCGGAATAGGGCGCGCGCGGCGCGGCGTCGGCCGAAGGCGCTTTCTTCTGGATCACGGGGCTTTTGCCGGCCGGGCTGTCTCCGCCTGCCGGCGAACTGGCCTCATTGTCGCGGCTATTGAATTCGCGGCGCATATTGGCACGCTGGCGGGAACGGAAACTGGACATGGAACTTCCTTGAGTAAGCAGACTTTTAAGCAATTCTTTGATTTTAACTTATTTGTCCGGAGGCTGCTTGGTGACAGCGAGGCTTTCCGCTACCATATCCGGTTCGATTCAAGATGATAGACGATGCTGCACAGCTCCTTCGCCGCGCGCCTGACCGCCTGGCAAAAAACGCATGGACGCCATGATCTGCCGTGGCAGGTCAGCGACCCGTATCGGATCTGGCTGTCCGAGATCATGCTGCAACAGACTCAGGTCAAAAGCGTGCTGGAATATTACCCGCGCTTCCTCGCCCGCTTTCCGGACGTGACGGCGCTGGCCGCCGCGCCGCAGGAGGACGTGCTGGCCTTGTGGAGCGGCCTGGGTTATTACAGCCGGGCGCGCAATCTGCACAAGGCGGCGCAGATGGTGATGGCCGAGTTTGGCGGCCGCTTTCCGGCCGAGCGCCAGCAACTGGAGCGCCTGCCCGGCGTGGGGCGTTCCACCGCCGCGGCGATTGCTTCTTTCGCTTTCGGCCAGCGGGAAACCATTCTGGACGGCAACGTCAAGCGCGTGCTGACCCGTTGCTTCGGCATCGACGGCTTCCCCGGCGAGAAGCCGGTGGAACAGCGTTTGTGGCGATTGGCCGAAGCGTTGTTGCCGCAGGATGCGGCGCTGATGAGCGCCTACACTCAAGGTTTGATGGACCTGGGCGCCACGGTGTGCAGCCGCGGCAAACCGGCCTGTACCGTCTGTCCCATGGTGGACGGCTGCGCGGCGGCGCGCGAGGGCCGCACCGGCGAGCTGCCGACGCCGCGGCCGAAGAAGACGGTGCCCACGCGCCATACGGTGATGTTGCTGGCCACCCATGGCGACAAGGTGTGGCTGTTGCGGCGGCCGCCCAGCGGCATTTGGGGCGGTTTGCTGTCCTTGCCGGAGTTTGAGACTTCGTTGCAGATCGAGGACTGGCTGGCGCGCAACGGCCACGGCGACGTGTTGCCGGCCTGGCCGGAACTGGAGCATGTGTTTACGCATTACCGATTGATCATTACGCCGGTGCCGCTGCGCTTGGACGCGTTGCGCGCGGAGGCGGCGATGGAGGACAGCGGGCAGTGGCTGCCCTTGTCCGCCGCCCCGGACGCCGGGGTGCCGGCGCCGGTGCGCCGGCTGTTGTTGCGTTTGGCCGAGTAGCCGAGCGCTGTCGAAACACGATTTGATTGAGTTACTGGGTTGATATGGTTTCCGTAGTTCGTTCGATGGCTGACACCCTGGCAGACGCGGCTAATCCGCAACGCTGGCTGGAGGGCTTGTCTTCTTCGCTGAGCGGAGAAGAGCAGGCGATGCTCACTCGCGCCTTGGACGAGGCGCGCGCCTTGTACTGCGGCAAGACCATGGCCCAGACCGGCGAGGACTTGTTCAGTCACGCGGTGGCCGCCGCCGCCATCGTGGCGGATCTGAACCTGTTGCCGGACGCCATCGTCGCCACCTTGATGTTCGCCGCTTCGGATTACCGCGAGGACTGGCAGCCCTGGCTCTGCGAAACCTTCAATCCTACGGTGGCGGTGCTGGTGGAGGGGGTCAACGGCGTGCGCCGCATCACCGAGCTGGCGCGCATCGACAAGCTGTCCACGCCGGAAGAGCGCGCGCGCCAGGCGGAAACCATGCGCAAGATGCTGCTGGCCATGGTGGCCGACATCCGCGTGGTGCTGATCAAGCTGGCCTGGCGCACTCAGACCATGCACTACCTGGCCGAGGTGGAGGATGAGACGGTGCGCCGTCGCATCGCCACCGAGACCCTGGATCTGTTCGCGCCGCTGGCCAACCGCCTGGGGGTGTGGCAGATCAAGTGGGAGCTGGAGGACCTGGGCTTCCGCCATACCGAGCCGGACAGCTACAAGCGCATCGCCAAGCTGTTGGACGAGCGCCGGCTGGAGCGCATCGACTATATCGACCGGCTGCTGGACACCCTGCGCACGGAGTTGAAGAACGCCGGCGTCAAGGCGGAAGTGGCCGGCCGGCCCAAGCACATCTTCTCTATCTGGAAGAAGATGAAGAAGAAAAAGCTGGATTTCTCCGAGCTCTACGACATCCGCGCGGTGCGCATCCTGGTGGAGCGGCTGCCGGACTGCTATACGGCGCTGGGCATCATTCACGGCACCTGGCAGCCGATTCCCGGCGAGTTCGACGACTACATCTCCCATCCCAAGGCCAATAATTACCGCAGCCTGCACACCGCGGTGATCGGGCCGGAGGACAAGGCGGTGGAGGTGCAGATCCGCACCTTCGAGATGCACGAGCACGCTGAGTTCGGCGTGGCCGCGCATTGGCGCTACAAGGAGGGCGGCAAGGGCGACGCGGCCTATGAGGAGAAAATCTCCTGGTTGCGCCAGTTGCTGGACTGGCGCGAGGAGATGTCGGACCGCGAGGGCCTGGCCGAGGCGTTCAAGACCGAGCTGTTCGCCGACACCATTTATGTGCTGACGCCGCAGGGCCGGGTGATGGCCTTGCCGTTTGGCGCCACCCCCATCGATTTCGCCTATTCGGTGCACACCAATCTGGGCCATCGCTGCCGCGGCGCCAAGGTGGAAGGGCAGATCGTGCCCTTGTCCACGCCGCTGCAAAACGGCCAGCGGGTGGAGATCATCACCGCCAAGGAGGGCGGGCCGTCGGTGAACTGGCTGCACGACGGCTGGGTGAAGAGCCATCGCGCCATTTCCAAGATCCGCCAGCACATCCGCCTGCTCAACGCCGACACCGTGCGCGAAACCGGCAAGATGTTGTTCGAGCGCGAGCTGGCGCGCCACAGCCATATGCAGCCCAATCTGGGCGCGTTGGCGGAGAAGCTGGGCTACGACAAGCTGGAGGAAGTGTACGGCGCGCTGGGCCACGGCGAGCTGACCACGCGCGTGGTGTCCAACGCCATCGTCAGCTTCGCGCCGCCGCCGCCGGCGGACGTGGCGCCGGAAAGCCTGGTCAAGGCCAGCAAGGGCGGCCACGACGCGGGCGGCGTGTTGATCGAGGGCGTGGACAATCTGATGACGGTGCTGGCCAAGTGCTGCAAGCCGGCGCCGCCGGACGGGGTGATGGGCTTCGTCACCAAGGGGCGCGGCATTTCCATTCACCGCACGAGCTGCCTGACGCTGAAAAAACTGTCGGTGGAAGCGCCGGAGCGGTTGATCGCCGCGGAATGGGGCGACCAGCGCAGCAGCGTCTTCCCCATCGACATCGAAATCATCGCCATGGACCGGCCCGGCCTGCTGCGCGATCTGTCCGACGTGCTGTCGCGCGAGAAGCTGAACCTGATCGGCGTCAACACCCTGTCGCGAGACACTCGCGCCCGCATGCGTTTCACCGTGGAGGTGCGCCAGGTGCAGGACATCAGCCGGGTGCTGTCGCGGATGATGGAGTTGAGCGGGGTGCAGGAGGCGCGGCGTTTGTAAGAACCTGTTCAAAGTCTGCTGCGCTTCGGCGATACGGTGTTGAAAACAACTTCGAAATGCTCATGTACCGCTTGACCATTCCGCTTTCTCAGCCGCAACGCCTTAGCTCGCGAGATCGTAAACACGTTCTAAGGCGCGGCCGAGTTTGCGTTGGCACAAGTTCACTGTGGCTGTGCATTGCTTTGACTTAAAGAAATTTTCATAATGGTTTTTTTGCGCCGCCGCCCGCCGGCGGCGCTGAGGTTTTGGAACGCTTGGCGAGCGCGCCTGGCCGTTCAATTTTGAAAGGTTTGTTAGCTCATGTCCGAACTGATCGCCGCGGCCCGCCGCGCCCTGTCCCTGATGGATCTCACCACGCTGAACGACGACGATACCAACGACAAGGTCGCCGCGCTGTGCCGCAAGGCCAAGAGCGACGCCGGCACCGTGGCCGCGGTCTGCGTGTATCCGCGCTTCGTGCCCATCGCCAAGAAAACCCTGCGCGAGGCCGGCTGCCCCGAGGTCAAAGTGGCCACCGTCACCAACTTCCCGGCCGGCGATGAGGACATCGCCGTCGCGGTGGCGGAAACCCGCGCCGCGATCGCCTACGGCGCGGACGAAGTCGACGTGGTGTTCCCGTACCGCGCGCTGATGGCCGGTAACCGCGAGGTGGGCGCGCAACTGGTGGCGGCCTGCAAGGACGCCTGCGAAGGCAAGACGCTGAAAGTCATCATTGAAAGCGGCGAGCTGAAGGACGAGGCGCTGATCCGCGAGGCCAGCCTGATCTCGATCCAGGCCGGCGCCGATTTCATCAAGACCTCCACCGGCAAGGTGCCGGTGAACGCCACGCTGGAAGCGGCCGGCGTGATGCTGTCCGCCATCCGCGAAACCGGCGGCGCTTGCGGCTTCAAGGCCGCAGGCGGCGTGCGCACCGCGGCCGAGGCGGCGGAATACCTGGACTTGGCCGAGCATCTGCTGGGCGCGGGCTGGGTGAGCGCCGAGCGCTTCCGTTTCGGCGCTTCCGGCCTGCTGGGCAATTTGCAGGCGGAAATCGAAGGGGGCGAGGTCAAGCCGATCAGCGGCTATTGATCGCTCGCCGTTTCATCGCCGCTGACAAAACCCCTGATGCTGCGTTGCACCGACTTGTCGTACTCAAGTACTGCCTGCGTCGGTGCGCCTTGCCTCAGGTGCGCTAAGCGGTTTTGTTAGCGGCTCTTAATTCTTGGCCGTGGCGTGGGTCCCGGCCATTATTTATTGCTCGCGGCGGGTTTCGCCGCGGCAGGCGCAAGGCAGGGAGAATGCCATGTTTTTGCCTCAGGAAATCATTCGCAAGAAACGCGACGGCCAGGCGCTGTCGCAACAGGACATCCAGCAGTTCGTCGCCGGCATCACCGACGGCAGCGTGGCGGACAGCCAAATCTCCGCGCTGACCATGGCGGTGTACTTCAACGGCATGGCGTTGGAAGAAAACGTGCACATGGCGCTGGCGATGCGCGACTCCGGCCGCCGCATGCACTGGGGCGACCTTAATTTGCCGGGCCCAGTGGTGGACAAGCATTCCACCGGCGGCGTCGGCGACGTGGTGTCGCTGATGTTGGGGCCGATGGTGGCCGCCTGCGGCGGCTTCGTGCCGATGATCTCCGGCCGCGGCCTGGGCCATACCGGCGGCACGCTGGACAAGCTGTCGGCGATCCCCGGCTACAATCCCTTCCCCAGCCCGGACGAGTTTCGCCGCGTGGTCAAGGACGTGGGCGTGGCCATCATCGGCCAGACTTCTGACCTGGCGCCGGCCGACCGCCGCGTTTACGCGGTGCGCGATGTGACCGCGACGGTGGAATCGGTGGCGATGATCACCGCGTCCATCCTGTCCAAGAAGCTGGCCGCCGGCCTGGACGCCCTGGTGATGGACGTGAAGGCCGGCACCGGCGCCTTCATGCCGACGATGGAGAAATCCGTGGAGCTGGCCGAGCGCATCGTCAAGGTGGGCAACGGCGCCGGCGTGGCCACCAGCGCGCTGATCACCGAGATGAGCCAGCCCCTGGCCTGGACCGCCGGCAACAGCATAGAAACCCGCGAGGCGGTGCGTTACCTGAAGGGCGACGAGCGCAATCCGCGCTTGCATGAAGTGACCATGGCGCTGTGCGCCGAGATGCTGGTGGTGGGCAAGCTGGCCAAGGACGAGGCCGAGGCGCGCGACAAGCTGCAGACCGCATTGGATTCCGGCCGCGCCGCCGAGATCTTCGGCCGCATGGTGGCCGCGCTGGGCGGCCCGGCCGACTTCATGGAGAACTATGATTCCCATATGGCGGCCGCGCCCATCGTGCGCCCGGTGTTTGCGGAACGCGCCGGCTTCGTCGGCGGCATGGACACCCGCGGCATCGGCATGGCGGTGTGCGCGCTGGGCGGCGGACGCCGCCTGCCCAGCGACGAGCTGGACTTCCGCGTTGGTCTGTCCCGCTTCGTCGAGCTGGGCCAGCGCATCGACGCCGGCGCGCCCTTGGCTTATATTCATGCGGCCGACGAAAACAGCTTCGCCGACGCGGAGCGCCGCCTCAAGGCGGCGATCCAACTGGCAGACGCGGCACCTTCCGCGCTGCCGCTGGTCTATCAGAAGATTCGCCAGCAGTAATCCCGGAGCGGCAATATGAAACGAGCCATCATTCTGATTCTGGACTCGCTGGGCATCGGCGCCGCCGCCGACGCCCCGCAGTTCGGCGACGCCGGCAGCAATACGCTGGGCCACATCGCCATGGAGGCGGCCGCCGGCCGCGCCAACGTCGGCCGCCACGGCGCGCTGACCCTGCCCAATCTGTCCCGCATGGGCTTGGGCCACGCCTGCCGCTTGTCCTCCGGCTATTTCCCGGAAGGCATGGACCCGTCCGAGCCGGTGGCGGCTTACGGTTACGCGCGCGAGCTGTCCAGCGGCAAGGACACGCCGTCCGGCCATTGGGAAATCGCCGGCGTGCCGGTGCTGTTCGACTGGGGCTATTTCAGCGATCACGACAACAGCTTCCCGCAGGAGCTGCTGGACGCCATCGTCGCCAAGGCGGAGCTGCCCGGCTATCTGGGCAACTGCCACGCCTCCGGCACCGAGATTTTGGACCGTCTGGGCGAGGAGCATATGAAGAGCGGCAAGCCCATCTTCTACACCTCGGCGGATTCGGTGTTCCAGATCGCCTGTCATGAAGAGACGTTCGGGCTGGAGCGGCTGTATCAGCTGTGCAAGATCACCCGCGAACTGCTGGAGCCCTACAATATCGGCCGCGTCATCGCGCGGCCCTTCGTGGGCGAGGGCAAGGGCCAGTTCGTGCGCACCGGCAACCGCAAGGACCTGGCGGTGGAACCGCCGGCGACCACGGTGCTGGAAAAGCTGGCCAAGGCCGGCGGCGACGTGGTGTCCATCGGCAAGATCGCCGACATCTACGCCCATGTGGGCATCACCCACAAGCACAAGGCCACCGGCTTTGATCAGCTGTGGGACGCCACCCTGGGCGCGATGCGCGATCATGGCGAACGCCCGGCCATCATCATGGCCAACTTCGTCGACTTCGACTCCAGCTACGGCCACCGCCGCGACACCGCCGGCTACGCCCGCGCGCTGGAGGAGTTCGACGCGCGGCTGCCGGAAGTGATGGCGGCGCTGGGCGACGACGATATCCTGATCCTGTCCGCCGACCACGGTTGCGACCCCACCTGGGAAGGCACGGACCATACCCGCGAACATATTCCGGTGCTGTGCTACGGCAAGAAGGTGCCGGCGGGCTCGCTGGGCGAGCGCGCCACCTTCGCCGACATCGGCCAGACCGTGGCGGCCCACCTGGGCCTGAGCCCTATGGATTACGGCCAGTCCTTCCTGTGAGGCGAGGCTGAATGACGCACGCCCCGGCGTCTGTGCGCCGGGGCTCTTTTGAATCTGGAGACTAAAGACGATGGCGACCCCGCATATCAACGCCCAGCCGGGCGATTTTGCCGAAACCGTATTGATGCCCGGCGATCCGCTGCGCGCCAAGATGATCGCGGAAACCTTCCTGGAAGACGCCAAGCTGGTGACCACGGTGCGCAATGTGTTCGGCTACACCGGCACTTACCAGGGCAAGCGCCTGTCGGTGATGGCCCACGGCATGGGCATTCCGTCCGCCAGCATCTACACCACCGAGCTGATCAAGGACTACGGCGTCAAGAACATCATCCGCATCGGTTCCTGCGGCGCGGTGACGCCGGACATCAAGCTGCGTGAGCTCTTCGTCGCCATGGGCGCGTCCACTGACAGCAAGGTCAACCGCATGCGCTTCAACGACCACGACTACGCCGCCATCGCCGATTACGGCCTGCTGCGCGCCGTGGTGGACACCGCGGCGGAGCAGGGCAAGCCGGTGACGGTGGGCAATGTGTTCTCCGCCGACCTGTTCTACGGCGTTCAGCCCAATATGCTGGAAGTGCTGGACAAGATGCAGGTCAAGGTGATCGAGATGGAACTGGCCGGCATCTACAGCGTGGCCGCGCAATACGGCGCGCGCGCGGTGGGCATTCTGACCGTGTCCGACATCATCCCCACCGGCGAGGCCACCAGCGCCGAAGAGCGTCAAACCACTTTCCGCGACATGATGGAAGTGGCTTTGGCGGCGGCGATCAAGCTGTAAGCCTTTGCCGATTGTCAGACAGCGTGGCGGGGGCTGGGCTCCCGCCTTAGCGTTGCCAGGCGGGGAAATCAGGGCGAAAAATGAAATCGCCTTATTTTTTCCTTGCAGTGCCGCAGTGCTTTTGTCCTTGATTTAACAGAGACTCCAGCCAGATGTGGCGTAAAAAGCCACGCTTTATAGTGCAATGCACAAAAAGCCTTGCAATGAAGCAAACCTATGCAGATAATGAAACCTGCATCAGGACGTGGCATGCAAAGTGTGCGTTTTGGTGTTGTCTCCTCCATCCTCCTTCTTTAGGTGGAACTTGGCGCAACAAAGCTAGATGTTGCGCTTTTTTTTTGCCCCGCCGCCGCTAATCTCCTTATTCCGCCTGCATTTTCCCCTCTGCGCGAGCACCGCCGTCAAGTAGCCGGATTTCTGTTGTCTCACAAGGGTTTGACAGCTGGATCGGGGCTGTAATAGAATCCGTAACTTTCAAGAATTACGATGGAAGAGTTCCATGAAGACCTTTTCTGCCAAGCCGCATGAGGTTAAACGCGACTGGTTTGTGGTCGATGCCAACGACAAGGTTTTGGGCCGCCTCGCCGCTGAGATCGCCCGTCGCCTGCGTGGCAAGCACAAGCCGGAATACACCCCGCACGTAGATACCGGCGATTTCATCGTCGTGGTCAACGTCGAGAAGCTGCGCGTTACCGGTGCCAAGGCACAAGACAAGAAGTACTACCGTCACTCCGGCTACCCGGGTGGTATCTACGAGCGCAGCTTCACCGAACTGCAAGACAAGTTCCCTGAGCGCGTTCTGGAAAAAGCCGTTAAAGGCATGCTGCCGAAGGGCCCGCTGGGTTACGCCATGATCAAGAAGCTCAAGGTGTACTCCGGTTCCGAGCATCCGCACACTGCTCAACAGCCGAAAGTGCTGGAAATCTGATTTTAAGGCGTAGAAATGAACGGTAAATACTACTACGGCACCGGCCGTCGCAAGAGCTCCGTTGCTCGCGTGTTCATGCAAAAGGGCTCGGGCCAGATCATCGTTAACGGCAAGCCCGTTGATGAATATTTCGCTCGTGAAACCGGCCGCATGGTAATCCGCCAGCCGCTGGCGCTGACCGAAAACCTCGAGTCCTTCGACATCAAGGTGAACGTTGTCGGCGGCGGCGAAACCGGCCAAGCCGGCGCGATCCGTCACGGCATCACCCGCGCGCTGATCGACTTCGACACCGCGTTGAAGCCGGCTTTGTCCGCTGCTGGTTACGTGACCCGCGACGCTCGTGAAGTTGAGCGTAAAAAAGTCGGCCTGCGCAAAGCTCGCCGCGCCAAGCAGTTCTCCAAGCGTTAATTCGCCGAATTCTGTTTTCAAGAAAACCGCCTGCGTTTGCCAGGCGGTTTTTTCTTGCCTGTCGTTTCTCCGCTTCCATCCCATCCATATTGCAAGGCAGCATCGCAGTGCCTACACTGTCGTTTTTGCGACGCGCTTTTACATAAAGGAATGGGCATGATCAAGGTGGGAATCGTCGGGGGCACCGGCTACACGGGTGTCGAACTGCTGCGCTTGCTGGCGGGCCATCCGTCGGCGCGCGTGACCGCGGTCACCTCGCGCAAGGAGGCCGGCATGAAAGTGGCCGACCTGTTCCCCAGCTTGCGAGGCCGCATCGATCTGGCCTTCTCCACGCCCGACGAAGCGCGCTTGCGGGATTGCGATGTGGTGTTTTTCGCCACACCCAACGGCATTGCGATGAACGAGGCGCGAGAATTGCTGGCCGCCGGCGTGCGGGTGGTGGATCTGGCCGCCGATTACCGGATCCGGGACGTCGCCGAATGGGAAAAATGGTACGGCATGAGCCACGGCTCGCCGGACCTGGTGGCCGAAGCGGTGTACGGTCTGCCGGAAATCAACCGCGAGGCCATCCGCGGCGCGCGGCTGGTGGCGAATCCGGGCTGCTATCCGACCGCGGTGCAATTGGGCTTCCTGCCCTTGATCGAAGCCGGCGCGGTGGAGCTTTCCAGCCTGATCGCCGATTGCAAGTCGGGCGTGTCCGGCGCAGGGCGCAAGGCGGAGGTGGGCGCCTTGCTGGCCGAGGCGGGAGATTCCTTCAAGGCTTACGGCGTGTCCGGTCACCGGCATTTGCCTGAAATCCGCCAGGGCCTGGGCCGGGCGGCCGCGCAGCCGGTGGGCCTGACCTTCGTGCCGCACCTGACGCCGATGATACGCGGCATCCACGCAACGCTTTACGCGCGGCTGAAGGCCGACGTGGACGTGCAGGCGTTGTTCGAGCGTCGCTACGAGGGCGAGCACTTCGTCGACGTGCTGCCGGCCGGCAGCCATCCGGAGACGCGTTCTGTGCGCGGCGCCAATGTCTGCCGCATCGCCGCGCACAGGCCGCAGGGCGGGGATACCGTGGTGGTGTTGTCGGTGATAGACAATCTGGTCAAGGGCGCGGCCGGCCAGGCGGTGCAGAATATGAACCTGATGTTCGGCCAGCCGGAGCGGGCCGGACTGGACATCGTTCCCTTGCTGCCTTGAGGCGTCGGCGCATGCGCGGAAAGAACTAGTTCGCTTGAAGACTCGCCATCGGCCCCAATATCCGACTAAAATAGTGGGTGAATGCCGCTCTGCCGGCTTTAGAAGGGGTTTGAGAAACCGCAGCGCGCACGCAGCCAGGCCGCTAGCGGACCGTTGGCGGGTTTCTCAAGGCCCCGGAACTGAATTGCGAGGTTTGACATGACTACTGCTGCAACTGAAATGCCGTCCCCGATCAACTTCAGCGCAAGCGCTTGTTCCAAGGTGCAGGAGCTGATCGCCGAGGAAGGCAATCCCGATCTGAAACTGCGCGTCTTCGTGACCGGCGGCGGCTGCTCCGGCTTCCAATACGGTTTCACATTTGACGAAATTGCAAATGAAGACGATACCGCTATAGAGAGACAAGGCGTGACCTTCCTGGTGGATCCGATGAGCTACCAGTACCTGGTCGGCGCCGAAATCGATTATCAGGAAAGCCTGGAGGGCTCCCAGTTCGTGATCCGCAATCCGAACGCCACCACCACCTGCGGTTGTGGTTCGTCGTTCTCGGTGTGATCCGGACGCGGTAGAATACAGGCTCGGGCTTTTGCCCGGGCCTTTTTTATGGGGACAACAAAATGAATAAGCCGCCACCCGTCGTCTTGCCGAAGATCGAATTCACCCGTGAGTTCGCGTTTAGCGACGCCGACTTCGAGCGCATTCGCAAACTGATCTACAAGGAAGCGGGCATTTCGTTGAACCCGTCGAAGAAAGACATGGTTTACGGCCGCCTGGTGCGTCGCATCCGCGAACTGAAGCTGCCTGGCTTCGCCGCCTACGTCGATTTCCTGGAGTCGATCAGCGGCAAGCGCGAGTTCGAACAGTTCGTCAACGCGCTGACCACCAATCTGACTTTCTTCTTCCGCGAAGAACACCATTTCCCGCTGCTGGCCGAGCATCTTAAGAAAAAAGCGACGGCCGGCGGAGAACTGGCGATCTGGTGCGCGGCCTCGTCCACCGGCGAAGAGCCGTACTCGCTGGCGATCACCGCGCTGGAGGCGGTGCCGGGCGCGCGCATCAGCGTGTTGGCCACGGACTTGGACACCAGCGTGCTGGAAACCGGCCGCAAGGGCATTTACGCCGCCGACAAGGTGGCGCGCCTGCCGCCGGGCTACGCCGCCAAGTATTTCGACAAGCAGCCGGACGGCAGCTTCCAGGCCAAGGCCCAGCTGCGCAATATGATCACCTTCCAGCGTTTGAACCTGGTGGAGAGTAACTGGTCGGTCAAGCGCCAGTTCGACGCCATTTTCTGCCGCAACGTGATGATTTATTTCGACCGCGACACTCAGTTCGGCGTGCTCAAGCGCTTTGCGCCGCTATTGAAGCCGGACGGCCTGCTCTTCGTCGGTCATTCCGAGAATTTCTATTTCGCGTCGGACTATTTCCATCTGCGCGGCAAGACGGTTTACGAGCACGCGAAGAAGCCGTAACGGCAGATCGCGGCTGGCACGGCCAATGGGCAAGCGGGTCTTGCCCATTGGCTTTTGTGGAGAGTCGATGCGAGTAGTTGTCCTGGGCGCCGGCGTCATCGGCGTATCCACCGCCTGGTTTTTGGCGGAGAAGGGCCACCAGGTGGTGGTGGTGGACCGCGCCAGCGGCGCGGCGAGAGAAACCAGTTTCGCCAACGGCGGCCAGATTTCAGTTAGCCAGTCCGAGCCTTGGGCCAATCCGCGCGCGCCGTGGCGAGTGTTGCGCTGGCTGTTGCGCGACGACGCGCCGCTGCTGTTCCGGCCGCGGCTGGACGCGCAGCAATGGCGCTGGGGCCTGGATTTCCTGCGCGAATGCCTGCCGGGACGCAGCCAGCGCAATATGCGCCAGATGGTGGCGCTGGGCTTGTACAGCCGCGACACGCTGCGCGGTTTGCGCCGGGAACTGGGCATTGATTACCAGCAATTGCAGCGGGGCATTCTGACCCTGCTGTTCTCCGATGCGGAACGGGCCCAGGCCCAGGCCGGCTGCGCGCGGCTGCAAGCGCTGGGCGTGGAGAAAAGCCTGCTGACGCCGTTGCAGGCGCTGGAGCGGGAGCCGGCCTTGGCGCGCATTCTGCCTGAACTGAGCGGGGCGTGCTGGAGCCCGGACGACGAATCCGGCAATGTCCATCTCTTCACCGTCGCCCTGGCCCAGGCTTGCGCTATGCGGGGCGTGGAGTTCCGCTTCCAGACCCGGGTCAACGCGCTGGAGCGCGCGGACGGGGAGGTGAGCGGCGTCTCCGTCACTGCGGCCGACGGCGCTTACGAGCGGCTAGAGGCGGACGCCTATGTCTTGGCGCTGGGTTCTTATTCTCCCTTGTTGGCGGCGCAGGCCGGCTTGCGCTTGCCGGTGTACCCGGCCAAGGGTTATTCCGCCACCCTGCCGATTCTGGACGCCGCCGCCGCGCCGCTGACCAGCATTACCGACGAAGCCCACAAGGTGGTGGTGTCGCGGCTGGGCGACGAGCTGCGCATCGCCGGCACCGCCGAATTGTCCGGTTATTCCACCCATCTGGAGCCGCGGCGTTGCGACTTGCTGCTGCAGCGCGGCCGCGCCTTGTTCGGCGACGCCTGCGACTGGGAGCGCGCGCGTTTCTGGAGCGGCCTGCGGCCGGCCACCCCGGGCAATGTGCCGCTGATCGGCCCCAGCCGCTTGCGGCGCTTGTATCTGAACACCGGCCACGGCACCTTGGGCTGGACCGAGGGCGCCGGCTCCGGGCGGGCGCTGGCCGAGATCATCAGCGGCGAAACGCCGGCGCTGGATTTCGCGTTCTGCCGCGCCTGAGCGATAGGTTGAACTGAAGCGAGCCGATGCCCGACGCATGGTAAAATCGCGCCGATTCGGATTCCCATCGTCCGCCGCCGGCGGGCCAAGCCATTCATTTGCAAGGAAGATCGTCATGCGTATCGGAACGCCGCAAAGTCGCAGTGCCGTCAGGGTGATGTTGTTGGGCAGCGGGGAGCTGGGCAAGGAGGTGGTGATCGCCTTGCAGCGGCTGGGCGTGGAAACCATCGCCGTGGACCGCTACGCCGGCGCGCCGGCGATGCAGGTCGCCCACGCCAGCCACGTGATCGACATGTCGGACGCCGCGGCTTTGCGCCGGCTGGTGGAGCAAGTGCGCCCGCATCTGATCGTGCCGGAGATCGAGGCCATCGCCACCGACGAGCTGTTGCGCATCGAGGCGGACGGTCTGGCCGAGGTGATACCCACCGCGCGCGCCGCCCATCTGACGATGAACCGCGAAGGGATACGGCGGCTGGCGGCGGAGGAGCTGGGCCTGCCCACCTCGCCGTACGCCTTCGCCTCCAGCTTGGAAGAACTGCAAGCCGCAATCGACGACGGCATCGGCTACCCCTGCCTGGTGAAGCCGGTGATGTCGTCCAGTGGCAAGGGCCAGTCGCTGTTGCGCGGGCCGGAGGACGTGGCTCAGGCTTGGCAATACGCGGCCAGCAGCGGCCGGGTGGACAAGGGCCGGGTGATCGTCGAGGGCTTCATCGATTTCGATTACGAAATCACCCAGCTGACCGTGCGCGCGGCGGACGGCGCGGGCGGCATCGCCACGCATTTCTGCGCGCCGGTCGGCCATTTGCAGCGCAGCGGCGATTACGTGGAGAGCTGGCAGCCCCAGCCCATGAGCGAACTGGCCTTGCTGCGCGCGCGCGAAGTGGCCAAGGCGGTGACCGACGCGCTGGGCGGCCGCGGCCTGTTCGGCGTCGAACTGTTCATCAAGGGCGAACAAGTGTGGTTCTCCGAGGTGAGCCCGCGGCCGCACGATACCGGCTTGGTGACGCTGGCCACCCAACGCTGGTCCGAGTTCGAGCTGCACGCGCGTGCCATCCTGGGCCTGCCGGTGGACGCGGAGATCTCCAGCGCCGGCGCGTCGGCGGTGATATACGGCGGCCTGGACGAGGCCGGAATCGTCTTTGACGGCGTGGACCAGGCTTTGCGGGTGCCGGGCGCGGACCTGCGCTTGTTCGGCAAGCCTGAAAGTTATTTGAAGCGCCGCATGGGCGTGGCGCTGGCCACGGCCGAGACGGTGGAACAGGCCCGCGAGCGGGCCAGGACAGCGGCCGCGCTGGTGCGGCCGACGACGGGGAATGAAGCGTGAGCGATGAAGTGCGGGAAATGACGCCCTATCAATTATTGGGCGGCGAAGGCGTGGTGCGTTGGCTGACGGACCGCTTTTACGACATCATGGACAGCGACCCGTCGGTCAAGCCGCTGCGCGACATGCATCCGCAGGATCTGGCCGGTTCGCGCCAGAAGCTGTTCATGTTCCTGTCCGGCTGGCTGGGCGGCCCGTCCTTGTACATGGAGGCCTTTGGCCACCCGCGGCTGCGCATGCGCCATATGCCGTTTGCGGTGGACGAGGCGGCGCGCGATCAATGGATGTCCTGCATGCGCCGCGCGGTGGATGAACTGGTGGCCGAAGATTGGTTGAAGCAAAAACTGATCGAGGCTTTTCACAACACCGCCGACTTCATGCGCAATCAATAAAAAACTTGCGGCCGGCGCGCCATTGTCCATGATGAGAGAAGGTTCTCGCATTTCATCTGGCGGAGATGGAGCGCATGGCGTGCAAGCTGTTGCTGTTGTGGCTGGGACTGTGGGCGGGTGCGGGCGCCGCGGCGGCGTGTCTGCCGCAAGCCTGGGCCTGCGCCTCTCCGTCCGACGGGGAGATCAAATCCGCGCCCCGGGACGCCGGCAAGGACATTACCATCGGCGGTCTGCGCTTTGAGCGGGAGGCGGTCAGCAACCGTTTGTCGCTATCTCCGGTGCTGGACCTGAACAAGCAAGCCCAGTTGTCTTTGCGTCTGACGCCCAAGCAGTTCGGCTTGCGTTTGAAAGTGAACACCGACTGAGAGCGTGTTCCCCCGCGCTTGCCCGCGAGACTGTCTAACGCGCCCTAAAACAAGGCGTCGCTTCAACGTCCGGGAGCAGGCGGGATTGAGTAGGTGCCGGTGACATGGGCCACCGCTTCTTCCAGCTCGGCCGACAGCAGCAAGACTTCCCCCACCGCCAAACGTTTGCCCAGCTTCAGAATGCGGCCTTCCGCGATCACGTCCGCCGGCGGCGGCTTGCGCAGGAAGTTGATGTTGAGGCTGGTGGTCACCGCCAGCTCCACCCGACCTATCATCCCCAGCACCACCGCGTACAGCGTGGCGTCCGCCAGCGCCATTAAGGCGGGGCCGGCGATCGTGCCGCCCGGCCGGATCAAATCCGGGTTGAAGCGCATGCGCAACACTGCGCCGCCGTCGGCGATGGATTCGGTTTGGATGCCGAACAGGCGGACCAAGGGCAGTTCCTGATCGATCAGGTTCTGGAATTCCGGGACGGATAAGCGAGACATGAGGCGCTCCGGCGCTGTGATCTAAACATCATCAAGCGCCGGGGCGCGGGCGTCAATGCCCGGCGGCTCGGCTTCAGCGCGGGCGGTGGCCGCGTTCGATCAAGACGCCGACGCGCTTGACGCCGGGCAGGATGCCCAGCTTGGTGACCGAGACGCGCGCCCAGGGCGCGCCGAAGTCTTCGCGGATCACCTTGGCGATGTATTCGGCCAGCGCTTCCAGCAGCAGGAAATGCTGTTCGGACAGCGCCTTGCGCAGCCGCTCCACCACCACGCCGTAGTGTATGGTGTCGCCGATATTGTCGCTGTGACAGGGCGCTTCGCTGGGAATGCCGATTTCCAGGTCGATTTCAATGGTTTGCGGGGCTTTCCGCTCCCATTCGTAGACACCGATAATGGTGTCGGCGCGCACTTCGCGCAGGAATATGATGTCCATCAGTCTGTCTGGGAGTTGGGGTTTGCCGCCCGATACCGTAAAATCCGAAGCCTTCTATTCTAATGGATACACCATGACCACGACAGCTTTTGCCTTTGTTGTTGCGGCCTATCTGATCGGCTCGCTCTCGTTCGCGGTGATTGTCAGCAAGGCCATGGGCATGGCCGACCCGCGCAGTTACGGTTCCGGCAACCCCGGCGCCACCAATGTGCTGCGCAGCGGCAAGAAGCTGGCGGCGGCGCTGACCCTGCTCGGCGACGGGATCAAGGGCTGGGTGGCGGTGGCGCTGACCGCCTGGTTCGGGCCGCGATACGGCCTGGGCGAGCAGGCGATCGCGCTGGCGGCGCTGGCGGTGCTGATCGGCCACATGTGGCCGGTGTTCTTCGGCTTCAAGGGCGGCAAGGGCGTGGCCACCGCGGTGGGCGTGCTGTTGGGCTTCAGCCCGTGGCTGGCGCTGGCGGCGCTGGCCACCTGGCTGTTCGTCGCCTTCGTGCTGAAGATTTCCTCGCTGTCCGCCATCGTCGCCTGCGTGCTGACGCCGGTGTACGCCTACTTCATCGTCGGGCCGCAGAGCGTGTACTTCGGCAGCTGCATCATCATCGCCATCCTGGTGGTGCATCGCCACAAGTCCAATCTGATCAAGCTCTTGACCGGTCAAGAGGACAAAATAGGCGACAAGGGGACGGACAAGAGTTCTTCCTGAGCCTTGCTTAGCCCATGAAAAGGCCGTCTCTTGGACGGCCTTTTGTTTTGGCGCGGTCTGTTTCAGCCGTCGGACAGCACCCGCAGATGGGCGGCCACGCTGCGGCCCAGCGCGGACAGATCGTAGCCGCCCTCCAGCACCGAGACCACGCGGCCGTCGGCGTAGAGGTCGGCGATCTGCATCAGGTGGCGGGTCACCCACTCGTAGTCGGCCTCTACCAGCCCCAGCGAACCCATATCGTCTTCGCGATGAGCGTCGAAGCCGGCGGAAATGAAAAGAATCTGCGGCTGGAAGTCGTGCAATAGCGGCAGCCACACCGTTTCCACCGCCTCGCGGAACTCGCGGCCGCCGCTGCCGGCCTTGAGCGGCACATTGTGCATGTTCGGGCCCAGCGGCTCGTCGCCGCTATAGGGATAGAAGGGGTGCTGGAAGATGGACACCATCAAGACCCGCGGATCGTCGCGCAGGATTTCCTCGGTGCCGTTGCCGTGGTGGACGTCGAAATCTATCACCGCCACCCGTTCAAACTGATAATGGGCCAGCGCGTGGGTGACGCCGATCGCCAGATTGTTGAAGAAGCAGAAGCCCATCGCCTTGCCGCTTTCGGCGTGATGGCCGGGCGGGCGGATCGCGCAGAAGGCGTTGGGCGCCTTGTCCTCCGCCACCAGTTCCACCGCCTTGACCACGGCGCCGGCGGCGCGTCGGGCGGCTTGCAGCGTGCCGGCGGACATCGCGGTGTCCGGGTCCACGCGAAAAGTGCCTATGCTGGGAGAGCAGGATTCCAGGTATTCGAGATAGTGGGGGGGATGCACGCGGGCCAGTTGCTGTTCGGTGACCTCCGGCGCTTCGATCTCTTGCAGCCCGTCCAGAATCTGCGAGGCCATCAATTGATCGCGGATGGCGATCAGGCGCTCGGGGCATTCCGGGTGGCCGACGCCCATATTGTGTTGCAGGCATTCGGGATGGGAGATGTAGGCGGTGAGGCCTGAACGCTGCAAGCGTTTTTTCAGCCAGGTCAACACGTGCGATTCCTTGTTGCGTACAATGAACGCAGGATATCCGATATCGATAAATAGTGCGCGTTAGCAGGTGCAAATGCAATCTCTCTCCATTGCGTATCGTCAACTGAATCAGCTGATCCTGGGCAAGCCGCAGGCGATCCGCCTGGCCTTGACCTGTCTGATCGCCCGGGGTCATTTATTGATCGAGGACGTGCCCGGCGTGGGCAAGACCACGTTGGCTCACGGTCTGGCCGGGGTCTTGGGCCTGGAATATCGCCGGGTGCAGTTCACCAGCGATCTGCTTCCTTCGGACATTCTCGGCGTCAATATCTATCAGCGCGATTCCGCCTCCTTCCACTTCCATCAAGGCCCGGTGTTTTCCCAGGTGCTGCTGGCCGACGAGATCAATCGCGCCTCGCCCAAGGTCCAGTCCGCCTTGCTGGAGGCAATGGAGGAGCGCCAGGTTTCGGTCGACGGCGCCACCTATCCCTTGCCCGAGCCCTTCTTCGTCATCGCCACCCAGAACCCGGCGGAGCAGGCCGGCACTTTTCCGTTGCCGGAGTCGCAGCAGGACCGCTTCTTGATGCGCATCTCCCTGGGCTACCCGCCGCGCGAGGCCGAACTGGCCTTGCTGCAAGGCGAAGACCGCCGTCAGCTGCTGGCCAAGCTGGTGCCGGCCCTGCGTCCCGGCGACTTGATCGCGCTGCAGCGCCAGGCCGCGGAGCTGACCGTCAGTCCGGCCTTGGCCGGCTATGTGCTGGCCTTGGTCGAAGCCACGCGCCGCGACAGCCGCTTCGCTTCGGGGCTGAGCCCGCGCGCCGGTCTGGCGCTGGCGGCTGCGGCGCGCGCCTGGGCCTTGCTGGAAGGGCGCGATCACGTGTTGCCGGAGGACGTGAAAGCGGTCTTTCCCAGCGTGGCCGGCCATCGCCTGCTCGGCGGCAACGGCGGCGACGCCGCCGGCGGCCTGCTCGCTCATGTTCCCATTCCTTGATCCGCGTCGCCGTCTGCGGCAATGGATGTTGCGCCGCGCGACGCCGCAGCCGCATTGCCGGCTGGAGCAAAACCGCATCTATCTGCTGCCCACCCGTTTCGGCATGACGCTGGGCCTGGTGGCGCTGGCGGTATGGATAGGCGCTTTGAACTACGACGTCAGCCTTGCTTACGCGCTGTCGTTCTGGGTGGCCGGTTTATTGCTTGTGGCCGTGCTCTTGGCTTACCGGCAGCTGGCCGGCCTGCAGCTGCGCGCGCTGGACGCGGAGCCGGTCTTCGCCGGCGACGCCGCGCGTTTCCGCGTCTTGTTGAAGCATGAGGACGAGGGCGAGCGTCAACTGAGCCTGGCGCTGGAGGACGGGATGGAAACCCGGATTGACCGTCTGCCCGGCGGAGCGGAGTTCGAGGTGGCGCTGAGCGTTTGCGGCAGCCGGCGCGGCTATATGGCCCTGCCGGCTTGCCAGGTCTGGAGCGAGGCGCCGTTCGGCCTGGTGCGCGCCAGCGCCTGGGTCAGGCTGAGGGCCCAGGTGCTGCTGTTTCCCGCGCCTTTGCAGGACGGCCAGCGCGGCCGCAGCCAGGGCGGCGGGGATCAGCCCTGCGAGCTGCCGGGCGAGGAGGAGGACTTCTCCCATCTGGACACGTATCGAGTCGGGGATTCGCCGCGCCGCATCGCCTGGAAAGTGCTGGCGCGCCGCGGTGCGCTGGTCAGCAAGCAGTTCGCCGGGGAAGGGCGGGCCGGCTTGCTGGCCTTGGACTGGCAGGATTACGGTCGAGGCGGCGATGTGGAGCTCAAGCTGTCGCGCCTGGCCTGGCGCGTGGAGCAGTGCGAGCGCCAGCGCCAGCCCTATGTGCTGAAGCTGCCGGTGCGCAACGTGGGACCGCAGCCGCAACAGCGCTTATTGGCGCTGACGGCTCTGGCCCTGTATCTGGAGCGCGGCGATGAGCGTTCCTGATCGCGCCAGAGTGTGGCCGGCGCTGGCCGCGGTGGCCTTGAGCGCCGCGCCGCTATGGCTGCATCTGCCGTTTTGGCTGGTCGCCTTGGCCTTCGCCTTATTGCTGGGCAAGGCGGCCTTGGTCTGGCGGCGCAGAGCGCCTCCGGCGTTCTGGTGGTTGTTGCCCCCCTTGCTGCTGGCCGCCTGGCTGTCCTGGCGCACGCTGGGCACCCTGGTGGGGCGCGAGGGCGGCGTCGGCATTTTGCTGTTGCTGCTGGGGTTCAAGGCGCAGGAGTGCGCTCAGTTGCGGGATTGGCGGGTGTTGATCGCCTTGGGGGTGTTTCTGGCCGCCATGCCCTTGCTGTTCGACCAGTCGCCGTTGGCCGCGGCCTGGCTGGCCGTGAGTTTGTTGGCGCTGACCGGCGCGATGGCGGCGCTGGAGGGCGCGCCATGGCGCGGCAGCTTGCGCTCCGCCGCGTCGGCCCTGGGCTTGGCGCTGCCCTTGATGCTGGTCTTGTTCGTGATCATGCCGCGGCTGTCCGGCCCCTTGTGGAGCATGCCCAGCGAACCGGGCAGGCAGGCGGTCAGCGGCCTGGGCGACAGCCTGGAGCCGGGCAGCGTCAGCCAGCTGATTCTGAGCCGGGAACCGGCGTTTTCCGCGGTGTTCCCGCAGCGGGCGCCGCCGCGGGAGCAGATGTACTGGCGGGTCTTGTTGCTGGACCGCTTCGACGGCAGCCGTTGGAGCGGCGACGGGGAGGCGCGCGGCGCGGGAGCGGAGGGCGTCAGCGGCGGGGAGACGGTGGAGTACGCGGTTACGCTGGAGCCGGACAAGGGGCGCTTGCCGGCGCTGGATGTGCCGCTGCCGGACGAGGCGTCGCGTTTGCGGTACGGCATGGTGTTGCGCGGGGACGCCAAGGACAGGAGGACTCAGCGTTTTTACGCCGTCAGCCGCTTAGGCGCGCGTTATCAGGCGGTTTTGTCCGAGTCCGAGCGCGCGTTTTACCTGCGCTTGCCGTCCGGCAATCCACGCGCGCGCGCTTGGGCGCGAGAGCTGGCGGCGCGCGGGGAGGGCGCTTTCGCGCAGGCCGCCTTGCAAGCGTTTCGAAGCCAGGGCTTTCGCTATACGCTGAATCCGCCCTTGCTGGACCGGCAAGACGAGGTCGATCAATTCCTGTTTTCCAGCCGGCAGGGCTTTTGCGAGCATTACGCGTCGGCACTGGCGTTTCTGGCGCGCGCCGCGGGCATGCCGGCGCGGATTGTCGTCGGTTATCAGGGCGGAGAATACAATCCGGTGGGGCGTTTCTGGCAGGTGAAGTCGTCCGACGCGCACGCCTGGGTGGAGATTTGGCTGGCGGAAAGCCGGCAATGGCTGCGCGTCGATCCCACTAGCGCGGTGGCGCCGCTGCGCCTGGCGGATGGCGCGGAGCAGAGCGTGCCGGCCTTGAGGGAGCGCGGGATGGCGGGTTTGCCGCCGGCCTGGTTGCGCAATCTGCGCCAGAACTGGCAGGCCGCGGGTTTCGCCTGGCAGCAATGGGTGGTGGGCTACGACGCCGCGCGGCAGCGCAATGTGTTTCAACGCTTGGGCCTGGGCGAGAGCGTGAGCGCGAGCAGCGTGTTGCAGGCCCTGTTCGTCGGCGTCTTGCTGGCGGGTTTGCCGCTGGCCTGGTGGTGGCGGCGAGGGCGCGGACGCGAGGAGCCGATGGCGAGGGGCTGGCGGCTGTTGTTGGCGCAATTGCGCCGGCGGCGGATAGAGGCCGGTCCTTGCGACGGGCCCTTGGAGCTGCTGCGTCGCGCCAAGCCCGACCTGGCGGCAGCGGAATACGCGCAGTTGAAAACCCTGGTGAGCGAATACGTGGCCTTGCGTTATCGTTCGCGCGCCGCGGACGCCGCCCGGCAGCGGGACTGGCTGCGTCGCAGCCGCCGTTTCCGTCTGGCGAGGAAATGACGAAGCCCCCGGAGAGCCGGGGGCTGCTGGCTGCGGTCGACGCTGGCGCGCTACAGCAGGAAGTCCTTGGAGATGCCCTTGCGGCGCAGGATGCGGCGCAGCTGTTCCAGGCCTTCGATCTGGATCTGGCGCACGCGTTCGCGGGTCAGGCTCAGCGCGGCGGCCAATTCCTCCAGCGTGCAGATCTCGTAGCCGTTCAGACCGTAACGGCGTTCGATCACCAGTTTCTGCTTCTCGTTCAACTGGCCCAGCCATTCATGGACGAAATGCTCCAGCTGGCTGTTGTGCAACTGGATTTCCGGCTCGTCGTGCTGCTCGTCCGGGATGGACTCGCCGATAGACAGCATCGGATCGATGTCCAGCGGCGCGTCCAGCGAGGCCATGCGCTCGTTGAGGTTCATCACCTTGCGCACATCGTCCACCGGCTTGCCCACCAGGTGGGCGATTTCGTCCAGCGTCGGCTCGCGGCCGATCTGGCTTTCCAGGTGGCGCGAAGCGCGCAGATAAACGTTGAGCTCCTTGATCACGTGCACCGGCAGGCGGATGGTGCGAGATTGGTTCATGATGGCGCGCTCTATGCTCTGGCGTATCCACCAGGTGGCATAGGTGGAGAAGCGGAAGCCGCGCTCGGGGTCGAACTTCTCCAGCGCGTGCATCAGACCGATATTGCCTTCCTCGATCAGATCCAACAGCGCCAGGCCGCGGTTGATGTAATGCTTGGCGATGTTCACCACCAGCCGCAGATTGTGTTCGATCATCTTCTGCCGCGCTTCGAACTCTCCGGCCACCACGCGGCGGGCCAGAGCCAGTTCTTCCTGCGGCGTCAACAGGGCGTTGTTGCCGATATCGTTGAGGTAGATTTGGGTGACGTCGGCAACTTCTTCGTATACCGGCTGCGCTTCGCCGACTTCCTCTGCCTCCACTTCGGCAACGGCTTCCTCATTGCTTTCCTCGTCGAGAATTTCTTGCTCTTCGAGAATGTCGAGTTCGCTACTCATGTTCTACCCCCGTCTCTTTCTGATCCTGGACGGGGGCCCCGGCCGCCCGTCAGGACTTATGGTCAAGGTACTGCATCGGATCCACCGGCTTGCCGAGGCGGCGGATTTCAAAGTGCAGTTTCACTTGGTCGGCGTCGGAATTGCCCATTTCGGCAATCTTCTGCCCTCGCTTGACAGACTGGCCCTCCTTTACGAGCAACTGGCTATTGTGGGCGTAGGCCGACAGGAAGGATTTATTGTGCTTGATGATGATCAGCTTGCCGTAGCCACGCAGGCCGGTGCCGCTGTACACCACTTTGCCGTCTCCCGCCGCCAACACCGGCTGGCCGCTGCGGCCGCTGATGTCTATGCCCTTGCTGCTATCGGAATATCCCCGGATCATCTTGCCTTCGGTCGGCCACAGCCACGGCACCGCGTCTTCGTCCGTTTTCGCCGCGGGCTTGCTGGCCTCGGGCTTGCTGGACGGCGTTGCCGCCGGCGCTTCGGTCTTGGCCGGAGCGCTTGCCGTCGCCGGCGAGCCGGCGGCGCTGATCGGGGCTTGAGCGTTCTTGTTGTTGCCCGGTCCTCCCTCGCTCTGGGCGGACAGGGTTTTTGCTGCTTCTGCGCTGTATGGCAGTTTCAGGGCTTTGGGGTAGGCCTTGACACCGCCTGCTTGGACAGTTGCACTTTCCACCGGCGCGTTGGGCTGAACCGGCGCGGCGCCGGCCGTCGGCTGGCCGGCGTTGGCCGCCGGAGGGGCATCGCCGCCGGGCGGGGTCAAGCGCAGTACTTGTCCTACTTTGATGTTGTTGTCCGGCAGGTTGTTCCAGGCCGCGACGTCCTTGTATTTCAGGCCGTTGTTCAGAGAGATGCGGAACAGGTTTTCCCCCGGCTGAACCACATGGGTCTTTTCTTTTGTTGTTGCGCCCGCCGCCGAGGCGGAGCCTATCGGCGCGGCGGACACTCCTCCGTTATCCTGGTACGGCGTCGTCACCGCCGCACTGTTGCCGCCTGTCGCGACGGGCGCCGAAGGCGGCGCGCTGCGCGCGACGGCCGGCGTTGCGCTTTCCACGGGGGCCGGTTGCTGGGCGATGCTGCTGCATCCGCTCAGGGCGATGCCGATCGAAGCCGTGAATATATATGCATAGCTGCAATGCATTTTTAGCATACTTTTGTTTTTTATAGTCTGTTTAAGTGATTTGATAAATTGTCGGACAAAGAAACTGTTGTGTTTTTGCAGTTTTAACTGCGTCCGGCAAGCAAGGGTACGAATTTCACCGGGTCCAGCCGGCTTTTCTGCAGGCCTTGCGCGGTTTTCTCTATCAGCCACAAGTACTGTTCCTCTTCGCCTATCGGCATGATCATGCGGCCGCCGTCGTTGAGTTGTTCGACCAGGGCCTGGGGGATGTTGCGCGCGGCGGCGGTCATGATGATGCCGTCGAAGGGCGCGGCCTCGGCCAGGCCGAAATGGCCGTCGCCGTGGACCAGGCGGGCGTGCACCAGCTTGGCGGCGCGCAAATTGCGTCTGGCTTTGTCAAGAATGACGCCCAAGCGTTCAATGGAGTAGACCTCGGCGCCGGTCTTCAGCAGCACCGCGGTCTGATAGCCGCAGCCGGTGCCTATCTCCAATACTTTGCCCGGTTTCTTGCCATTCAACAGGATTTCCGTCATCCGCGCCACGGTGAAAGGCTGGGAGATGGTCTGGCCGTGGCCTATGGGCAGCGACACGTCGTCGTAGGCGCGGGTGGCCAGCGCCTGGTCTACAAACAGGTGACGCGGCACGTCCGACATCGCGGTCAGCACGCGTTCGTCGGCCACGCCGTTCTGGCGCAGGCGCTCGACCATGCGGCGTCGGGTGCGGTCGGAAAGCATGCCGTAGGCCGGCTGGCCCGGCGTCAGCTGTGGTGTAGCCATGTTTTGATTCCGTCTAGTTGGCCATAGGCGGTTAAATCCAGCATCAGCGGCGTCACTGAAATATCGTTGTTGGCCAGCGCGCCGAAGTCCGTGCCCGCGCCGGCGTCCTGCACATTGCCGACCGGTCCTACCCAGTATATCGTCTCGCCGCGAGGATTCTGAGACTTGATCACCGGCTGCGCGCAGTGGCGGCGGCCCAGGCGGGTGACGGTCAATTGGCCCAGCGCTTCCGGAGCGATGTCGGGCACGTTGACGTTGAGCAGCACCGGCTCGCGGAAGGGGTTGCGCTTGCAGCGTTCCACCAGTTGATCGACGACCAGGCCGGCGCTGGCGAAGTGCTGGCCGCTATAGCCGGCCAGCGACACCGCGATGGAGGGAATGCCCAGCATGAAGCCTTCTGTGGCGGCGGCCACGGTGCCGGAGTACAGGGTGTCGTCGCCCATATTGGGGCCGTGGTTGATGCCGCTGAACACCATGTCCGGCTTGAAGTCCAGCATGCCGGTCACGGCGAGGTGCACGCAGTCGGTGGGGGTGCCGTTGACGTAGTGAAAGCCGTTGGCGGCCTTGCGCACGGTCAAGGGGCGATCCAGGGTCAGGGAGTTGCTGGCGCCGCTGCGGTCCCGCTCCGGCGCGACAACGACGACTTCGCCGTGGCGGGACAGGGTTTGCGCCAGCATAGCCAGTCCCGGAGCGAAATAACCGTCGTCGTTGCTGATGAGAAACTTCATGCTGTCTTTCTATTGTTCTTGCCGGCAAAGGTGGCCCGGCTGATTGTATCGCTCCAACGATGACGCGGAAAAGTCCGGCGTGGAAGACGGACAAACAAAACCCGCCGGTGGGCGGGTTGGGGAAAGCGGCTCAGGCGTAGTAACGCTGGCTGAATTCCAGCATGCGCTCGATCGGCAGCCGCGCCGCGTCCATCTGTTCCCGGCTGAGGTAGTCGATGCGCAAGCCCACGCCCTGCTGGGCGCGCTTGACCGCTTCTATGGTGTTCATCTTCATGTACGGACAGGAGTTGCATTGGCAGCCGGCGTAGATCGGCGCCTGACGCAGGTCCAGATCCGGACGGGCCAGTCCCATGTTGTAGAGGATGCCGTCTTCGGTGGCAACGAAGATCACCGCGTCCGGGCTGCCGGAGAATTGCTTGACCCAGTTGAGCATGCCGGAGGTGGAGCCGACGTAATCGGCCTTCTTCAGCACCGGCAGCGGGCTTTCCGGATGGGCGATCAGGTATTTCTCCGCGCCGGCGACCGCGAAGGCCTCGTCCAGCGCCGCTTCGTTGAATTTGTCGTGCACCTCGCACACCGCCGACCACAGCGGCATGTCGTAGCCGTACTGATAGTTGAGGTAGCCGCCCATATTGCGGTCCGGCGAGAAGATCACTTTTTTGCCTTCGGCGTACAGGTGGGCAATGATGTCGTCCACATTGCGGCTGGTGACGATCCAGTCGGACAGCGCTTTGTGCTCGGCGCTGGAGTTGATATAGGAAACGTGCACGTGGTCCGGGTGCTGCTTGCGCCATTTGGCCAGCGCGGCGACGTCGGTCTGTGTCACCAGCGAACAGGTGGAACCGGCGTCGGGCAGAATCACTTCCGCCTGGGGATTGAGGATTTTCGCGGTTTCCGCCATGAAGCGCACGCCGGCAAAAACGATGATGTCGGCATTGGCTTCCTTGGCGTACAAAGAAAGTTCCAGGCTGTCGCCAACCTTGTCGGCCATTTTCTGGATTTCAGGCTGGGTATAGTAATGGGCAAGCGTGACGACGCGTTTCGTCATGATGGATCGACTCCCGCCGCCATCCGGCCTTGTTGGAGCAAGGGGCGCGTGGCGACTTTGTGCGGTGCAGTAAAGAGCTATTGCTAAACAGCAAAGATTAACAATATTGTAGTGTCCGCGCCAGTCCATTCTTGTTAGGCCCTTGCGGCGAAGCGGGGCGCGATGGATTCGGCTTGCCGGAGGTCAAGATGACGTCAAGGTTCAGTCTGCATGATGATGGCTCGGCGGGCGGTGAGCATGACGACGAGCACGATTACAATCACCCGCATCGCCATCCCCACGGCGGGGTGACGGGCGCGGCGGCGCGCGCCGCCAGCATGCGCGCCTTGCGCTGGGTGGCGCTGCTGACGATAGGCTTCGCCTGCGTGGAAGCGGTGGGCGGCTGGGCGACGGGATCGCTGGCCTTGTTGTCGGACGCCGGCCATATGCTGACCGATTCCATTTCGCTGTTGCTGGCCTTGTGGGTGGCGCATATCGGCCGCCGTCCTGCGGACGAGTCGCATTCTTTCGGCCATGGCCGCGCGGAGGTGATAGGCGCGTTTCTGAACAGCTTGTTCATGTTCGGCGTCATCGTTTTCATCGCGGTGGAGGCGGTGCGGCGCTTGCTGGAGCCGCACGCGGTCAACGGCCTGGGGGTGATGGGCATCGCCGTGGCCGGCCTGCTGGTGAATGTGCTGGCCGTGTGGATTCTGAGCCGCGGCGCGCACAGCCTTAACAGCAAGGCGGCGCTGCTGCACGTGATGGGGGATTTGCTGGGCTCGCTGGCGGCGATCGCTTCCGGGGCCATCGTGTACTGGACCGGTTGGACGCCGGCGGATCCGATCTTGTCCATGCTGGTGGCCTGTCTGATTCTGTCGTCTACCTGGCGGCTGCTGCGCAAGTCGCTGGCGGTGTTGATGGAGGAGGTGCCGGCGGAGCTGGATTTTAACCGCATCGGCCGCGCCCTGGGCGGCATCGCCGGGGTGAGATCGGTGCACGATCTGCACGTCTGGACCATGGCCGCGGACCGCGTGGCCTTGTCCGCGCATTTGCAGGTGGCCGCGCCGCAGGATTGGCCGCGCATTCTGGCGGCTTGCCAGCGCATGCTGTCGCGCGAGTACGGCATCGATCATGTGACTTTGCAGCCGGAGTGGCCGTTGCCGCCGCCGGCGGGGAAAACCGTGCCGGTTACCATTATTTCCGAGGATAAGCATCAATGAGGCCGCATTACCTGACACCGTTGTTTTCGCCGCGCAGCGTCGCCGTGATCGGCGCCAGCGATACGCCGGGCTCGATCGGGCAGGCGGTGTTCGCCAATCTGCTGGCGGGCAACTTCCAGGGCAAGCTGTTTCCGGTCAACCTCAACCACAAGGTGGTGGCCGGGGTGCCCGCGGTGGCTTCGGTGCGCCAGATCAGCGAGCCCGTGGATCTGGCGGTGGTGGTGACCGCCACCCGCACCCTGCCGGCGATCATGAAGGACTGCGGCAAGAAGGGCATCAAGGCGGTGCTGCTGGCCAAGGAGTTCGCCGACAGTGAGCAGCTGGAGCGGGAGATCATCAACGAGACGCTGTCCATCAGCCGCCATTTCGGCATCCGCATCCTGGGGCCGAACGTGCTGGGCCTGATGCGGCCGGTGGCCGGCTTCAACGCCAGCAACTACACCAGCAAGGTGAGGCCGGGCAATCTGGCGCTGGTGTCGCAGTCGTCGGCGCTGTGCACGGCGATGCTGGATTGGGCGGACAGCAAGGGCATCGGTTTTTCCAGCGTGATTTCTGTGGGCAACGCGCTGGACGTCGGCTTCGGCGAAATTCTGGATTACCTGGTGGCGGACAACTTTACCCAGGGCATTCTGTTGCATGTCCACCACATTCACGACGCGCGCCGCTTCATGTCGGCGCTGCGCGCCGCGGCGCGCACCAAGCCGGTGGTGGTGATCAAGTCCGGCCGCTATGAAGACGCGGTGACCGGGGTCACGCATTCCAGCAATCTGGTGGAGAGCGGCGATGTGTTCGACGCCGCGCTGGCGCGCGCCGGCGTGCTGCGGGTCGACACCATCGCCCAGCTGTTCACGGCGGCCAAGGTGCTGGCAGCCAACTACCGGGTGGGCGGCAAGCGGCTGGCCATCGTCACCAACGGCATCGGCCCCGGCGTGCTGGCCGCCGACAGCGCCTATTCCAACCGGGTGGAGCTGGCCAAGCTGTCTGATTCCACCGTGGAACTGCTCAACGGGGTCTTGCCGCGCAATTGGTCGCATGGCAACCCGCTGGACATCATAGGCGACGCCAGTCCCTCGCGTTTTCGCACCGCGGTGAAGGCCTGTCTGGACGACCCCAATGTGGATGGCGTGATGGTGGTGTTCACCCCGCAGGCCGGCACCGACCACCTGACCACGGCGCAGTTGATGATCGGCTTGCAGCGCGAATCCGCCAAGCCGCTGTTCCTGTCTTGGCTGGGCGACGCCAAGGTGTCGGAAAGCCGCGAACTGTTTTCCAAAGCCAAGTGCGCTCACTTCCGCGCGCCGGAGTACGGCATCGAAGTGTTCCGCAATCTGGCGGCTTATCAGCGCAACCAGCAGTTGCTGTTGCAGACGCCGGGGCCGCTGGAGGGCAAGCGCGCCGACCCGGACGTGGCCAAGGCGCGCAAGGTGATCGCCTCGGCGTTGAAGGACGGCCGCGACATTCTGTCCGAGCGCGAGTCTAAGGAGGTGCTGGCCGCCTTCCAGATTCCGGTCAATCCCACCCGGCTGGCGCGTACCGCCAACGAGGCGGTCAAGCAGGCCGACAAGATCGGCTACCCGGTGGTGCTGAAGATCGATTCGCCGGACATTATTTATAAGTCGGACGTTGGCGGCGTGGAGCTGAACATCAGCAATGAGGCGACGCTGCGCGAGGCGTTCGACGCCATCATCGGCCGCACGCGCCAGGCGCGGCCGGAGGCGCGCATCGACGGGGTGTCGGTGCAGCCCATGCGCAAGCGCCGCTTCGCCCGCGAAGTGATGGTAGGCGTTACCCACGACGAAGCCTTCGGGCCGGTGATCACTTTCGGCGCCGGGGGCATCGCGGTGGAGGTGATGCACGACCGCGCGCTATCCCTGCCGCCGCTCAACGGTTATCTGGTGGCCAGCATGATCCGGCATACCCGCATCGGCCAATTGCTGGGCGCGTTCAAGAACCTGCCGGCGGTGGATCAGGACGAGTTGGAGGATGTGCTGCTGCATGTGTCGGAAATGGTGTGCGAGCTGCCCGAGCTGCGCGAGATGGACATCAATCCGTTGGTGGCCGACGAGCAGGGCGTGATCGCGCTGGACGCCCGCATCATCGTCAGGCCGCGGCGGCCGGACTTGAAGCGCTACGCCCATATGGCCATCATGCCTTATCCCAGCCATATGGTGGTGTGCGCCAAATTGAAGGACGGCACCAATGTGATGGTGCGGCCGGTGC
Organism: Chromobacterium sp. FG89; assembly: GCF_057808735.1. Taxonomy (NCBI): domain Bacteria; kingdom Pseudomonadati; phylum Pseudomonadota; class Betaproteobacteria; order Neisseriales; family Chromobacteriaceae; genus Chromobacterium; species Chromobacterium sp. FG89. Next base: position 139,529 of record NZ_JBMDIQ010000002.1, read on the forward strand.
GTCCGGAAGATGCGGATATGCAACAGGAGTTCGTACGCAATCTGTCCGAGGAGAGCCGCTACAACCGCTACCTGTCCAGCATCAAGCAATTGTCGCAAAGCATGTTGGTGCGATTCACCCAGCTGGATTACGACCGCGAGATGGCGCTGGCGATGACGCGCGAACAAAAAGACGGCGAGGAAATGCTGGCGGTGGCGCGTTTCATCACCGATCCGGACAACGAGGGCTGCGAGTTCGCGCTGGAGGTGGCCGACCGCTGGCAAGGCAAGGGCATAGGCTATCTTCTGATGAGCGCCTTGTTCGACGCGGCGCGGGAGCAGGGCCTGAAAGTGATGCGCGGCGAGGTGTTGGCCGGCAATAAGGGCATGTTGAAACTGATGCACAAGCTGGGCTTTTCCGTGGAGCCGCACCCGGAAGACCGGGCCCTGACCATGGTGTCCAAGAGCTTGTAACGGCGGGCTTGACAGGCGTCTTGCATTAAGCGCTTGCAAGATAAGGGAAAACTGACCTAAAATCGTGGGCTTTTCTCATACCGTTTTTATTCAAGGACAATCGACAATGGTAGTGATTCGTCTGGCACGTGGCGGCGCCAAGAACCGTCCGTTCTACAACATCGTGGTGACCGATTCCCGTAACCGTCGTGACGGTCGCTTCATCGAGCGCGTTGGCTTCTACAACCCGGTTGCCAACGAGAAGCAAGAGCGCGTTCGTTTCACCATGGACCGCCTGAACCACTGGGTTGGCGTTGGCGCTCAAGTTTCCGACGCCGTTGCCAAGCTGCTGAAAGAGCAGAAGGCCGCTGCCTAAGCGTTCGTTGACACATCAACTGACGGACTAGGCGCATGCGCAACGAAGATCTCGTAGTGATGGGGTTTGTGCGTGGCGCCTTTGGTGTCAAGGGCTGGGTGAAAGTCCAGGCCGACACCGAATACGCTGACGGTCTGTTCGACTACCCGGTCTGGTGGCTGGGCAAGGAGAACGACTGGAAGCCGTACACATTTGAAAACGGCGCTCTCCAGCCCAAGGCGCTTGCCGCCAAGCTGGAAGGCGTGGAAGACCGCGATGCGGCCGAAGCCCTGCGCGGCATGCAGATCGCCGTGCCGCGCGAAGAGTTGCCGGCCGCCGAGGAAGGCGAATACTACTGGACCGATCTGATCGGTCTGGAAGTCGTCAATCTGCAAGGCGAAGTGCTGGGCAAAGTCAGCGAATTGATGGAAACCGGCGCGCACGATGTGTTGGTGGTGCAAGGCGCGGACGGCCAGCGCATGATTCCCTTTGTGGATCAGTATGTGCTGGAAGTTCAGCTTGCCGCAGGCAAGATCCAGGTGGACTGGGGTCTGGACTACTGATGCAGATCGACGCGGTAACGCTGTTTCCGGAGATGTTCGATTCCATCGCCCGCTTTGGCGTTAGCCAGCGGGCGCTTGATTTGGGCATTTGGGGTTTTCAGGCCTGGAATCCTCGCGATTTCACGCATGACAACTACCGCCGGGTAGACGACCGGCCTTATGGCGGCGGCCCCGGCATGGTGATGCAGATCGAGCCCCTGGCGCAGTCCATCGCGGCGGCCAGGGCGAGGCAGGCGCAAGCCGGAGCCGAGCGCAGCCATGTGATTTATCTTTCGCCGCAAGGCCGTCCGCTGACGCATGCGAAGGCGGCGGAGCTGTCGCAAAGAGCAGGCCTGATCCTGCTGTGCGGCCGCTACGAGGGCGTGGACGAGAGGTTGATCCAGCGCGAGGTCGACGAGGAGATTTCCATAGGCGACTACGTGCTGTCCGGCGGCGAGCTGCCGGCCATGGTGCTGATGGACGCGGTGGTGCGTTTGCTGCCCGGCGTCCTGAACGACGCGCAGTCGGCTTACGAAGATTCATTTGTGGACGGGCTTCTTGATTGTCCGCACTATACCCGACCCGAAGACTATCAGGGCATGCGGGTGCCGGACGTGCTGTTGTCCGGTAATCATGCGCTGATCGCTAAATGGCGGCTGAAACAGGCTCTGGGCAGGACGATGCAACGTCGCCCGGATTTGCTGCAAGGCCGTATTTTGACAAAACAGGAATCTCGGCTGCTGGCGGAGTACCAGCAGGAACAAGATCTCCAGAAAAACCAGGAGTGAATCATGGATCTGATCCAGAAACTCGAGCAAGAAGAAATCGCCCGCCTGGGCAAAACCCTGCCGGAATTCGCCCCGGGCGACACCATCGTCGTTCAGGTGAAGGTTAAGGAAGGCAACCGCGAACGTCTGCAGGCTTACGAAGGCGTGGTTATCGCCAAGAAAAACGCTGGCCTGAACAGCGCTTTCACCGTGCGCAAGATGTCCGCCGGCGAAGGCGTAGAGCGTACTTTCCAAACCTACTCCCCGCTGGTGGCTTCCGTTGAAGTGAAGCGCCGTGGTGATGTGCGTCGCGCCAAGCTGTACTACCTGCGCGGCCGTACCGGCAAATCCGCACGCATCAAGGAAAAACTGCCGGCTCGCAAGCAAGGCTAAGCCTTGTCGAGTCAGGCTTAGGCTTGATGACAGTTCAAAGCGCAAGGCGATGCCTTGCGCTTTTTTATTATCCGGAGGCGGACACATGGAATACAGCGCGGTGATCGACGCGCCGTTCGGGCAGCTGGGCATGGTATGTCTCGACGGCGCGCTGGTGAATCTGGAATTCCTGGCTGAGCGGCAAGCCCTCAGGCCGCCGGAACCGCGCAGTCTGGAGCAGGAGGTGGCGGAACAGCTGCGCGCTTATTTCGTCGATCCGCGCTTTGGCTTCAGCCTGCCTTATCGTTTGCGGGGCAGCGAGCACCAGCAGCGCGTCTGGCGCGAGATAGAACGGATTCCCTGCGGGCAGATGGCGCGCTATCAGGATATCGCCACGGCGCTGGGCTCGTCGGCGCGGGCGGTGGGCAATGCCTGCGGGCGCAATCCGGTGCCCATCATCGTGCCTTGCCACCGTGTGGTGGCCCGCAACAGCCTAGGCGGCTTCAATCGCTCCTTGGGCCGGGAAACCGTGGACATCAAGCAGTGGCTGCTGGCGCATGAGTTCGGTTGTTGAGCGGAGGGACGCGCGCAAGGCGCCGCTTTGCGTCTGTTGAGGCGCGAGTCGAGGGCATTGCGCGAGGCCCGGGCTCGCCTTGAAGGGGAGCAGGGGAATGTTTTGCCCGCGAGGCGGACAAAGACTGAGGGTTATTCAGTATGGATGTTTCGCGCGGGCGGCGGCCTGACGCGCATATCGGCGGACGACGACAATAATGGATGCGAGCAGCGAAGCAATGAAGGCGGCCGAGGAGGTCATCGACGCGTTTCTGGACCAGTTATGGTTGAGCGACGGCCTGTCCAAGAACACCCTGGCCGCGTATCGGCGCGATCTGGGCAAGCTGGCAGCGAGACTGGGAGACGAGGGCGTTAGCCTGACGGAGGCCGCTTCTGAGCACCTGGAGCAGGCGCTTTTGCTGGGCGTGGACCGAGAGAAGCCGGCGACCCGGGCGCGGATGGTGTCGGCGATGAAGCGCTTTTATCAATATCTGGCGCAGGCGGGTTTGCGCGGCGACGACCCTTGCGCGCGCTTGCGCGCGCCCAAACAAGGGCCGCGCTTGCCCAAATCCCTGTCCGAGCGGCATGTGGAAGCCTTGCTGGAAGCGCCGGACGTGGGCACGCCGCTGGGCCTGCGCGACCGCGCGATGCTGGAGCTGCTTTACGCCAGCGGCTTGCGGGTGTCGGAGCTGGTGGGCTTGACCCTGCAACAAGTGAATTTGCTGGACGGCCTGGTCAAGACCATGGGCAAGGGCAATAAGGAGAGACTGGTGCCCTTGGGGGAGCTGGCCCAGGAGTGGCTGCAGCGTTATCTGTCCGAGGCGAGGCCGCTATTGCTGGCGGGCGCGGTCTGCGACACGGTGTTCGTGACCCAGCGCAAGGCGGGCATGACGCGGCAGATGGCCTGGCATCTGATCTCGCAGTACGCCAAGCGCCAGGGCTTGCCGGCGGTGAGCCCGCACGTGTTGCGTCACGCCTTTGCCACCCATCTGGTCAACCACGGCGCGGATTTGCGCGTGGTGCAGCTGCTGCTGGGGCATTCTGACATTTCCACCACGCAGATCTATACCCATGTGGCGCGCGAGCGCTTGAAACAGCTGCACGCCAAACATCATCCTCGCGGTTGAGATGAAAAGAAAAACGCCCGCGTCAGCGGGCGTTGCGTATTGCCGTATCAAGATCAGGCCGGTTCGGGCGCTAAGGCCTGGTGGTCGAACTGCAGCTCCACCTTGTCGTCTACCACGGTGACGGTGACTTCGCCGCCGGTGACCAGACGGCCGAACAGCAACTCGTCGGCCAGCGCCTTGCGCAGCGTGTCCTGGATCAGACGCGCCATCGGGCGGGCGCCCATCAGCGGGTCGAAGCCGTTCTTCGCCAGGTAGCGCCGCAGCTCGTCGGTGAAGTGGATGTCCACCCGCTTCTCCGCCAACTGCTGCTCCAGCTGCATCAGGAACTTGTCCACCACTTGCAGGATGATCTGCTCGTCCAGCATCTTGAACGGGATGATGGCGTCCAGGCGGTTGCGGAATTCCGGACTGAACTGTTTCTTGATGTCGCCCATCTCGTCGCCGGCCGCCTTGGTCTGGGTGAAGCCCAGCGTCGGCTTGGACAGGGACTCCGCGCCCGCGTTGGTGGTCATGATGATCACCACGTTGCGGAAGTCCGCCTTGCGGCCGTTGTTGTCGGTCAGGGTGCCGTGGTCCATCACCTGCAACAGCACGTTGTAGATGTCCGGATGCGCTTTTTCGATCTCATCCAGCAAGACCACCGCGTACGGATGCTTGTTAACCGCCTCGGTCAACTGGCCGCCCTGTTCGAAGCCGACATAGCCCGGAGGCGCGCCGATCAGCCGAGACACCGCGTGGCGCTCCATGTACTCGGACATGTCGAAGCGGATCAGCTCCACGCCCAGGATATAGGCCAGTTGCCGCGCCACTTCGGTCTTGCCGACGCCGGTGGGACCGGAGAACAGGAAGGAACCGATCGGCTTTTGCGGATTGCCCAGGCCGGAACGCGTCATCTTGATGGCGCTGGCCAGCCCTTCGATGGCTTTTTCCTGACCAAAGACCACGTTTTTCAGATCGCGCTCCAGGTTCTTCAGCACGTTCTTGTCGTCGGACGACACGGTCTTGGGCGGAATGCGCGCGATCTTGGCGACGATGTCCTCGATCTCGGTCTTGTTGATGACCTTCTTCTGCTTGGACTTGGGCAGAATCTTCTGCGCGGCGCCGGCCTCGTCGATCACGTCGATGGCCTTGTCCGGCAGATGGCGGTCGTTGATGAAGCGCGCCGACAGCTCCGCCGCGGTGGACAGCGCGGACTGGGTGTATTTGACGCCGTGGTGGGCCTCGAAGCGGGATTTCAGCCCCTTGAGGATTTCCACGGTCTGCTCCACCGTCGGCTCGTTGACGTCGATCTTCTGGAAACGGCGCGACAGCGCGTTGTCCTTCTCGAAGATGCTGCGGTATTCGTTGTAGGTGGTCGCCCCGATACAGCGCAGGCTGCCGTTGGACAAGGCCGGCTTCAGCAGGTTGGACGCGTCCAGCGTGCCGCCCGAGGCCGCCCCGGCGCCGATCAGCGTGTGAATCTCGTCGATGAACAGAATGGCGTTGCTGTCCTCGGTCAATTGCTTGATCACCGCCTTCAGCCGCTGTTCGAAATCGCCGCGGTATTTGGTGCCGGCCAGCAGCGCCCCCATGTCCAGCGCGTAGACGGTGGACTTGCCCAGAATCTCCGGCACTTCGCCGTTGACGATGCGGCGCGCCAGGCCTTCGGCGATGGCGGTCTTGCCCACGCCGGCCTCGCCCACCAGCAAGGGGTTGTTCTTGCGGCGACGGCACAGAATCTGCACGGTGCGCTCCAGCTCGGACTCGCGGCCGATCAGCGGATCTATCCTGCCGTCGCGCGCCTGCTGGTTGAGGTTCAGCGTGTAGTTTTCCAGCGCGCCGCCCGGACCGGTGGCCTGCTCCTCGCTCTCCGCTTCGCCGCTGCTGTCGCGCGGCTCCTGCGGCTGCTGCTGCGAGCGCTGCTTGGTGATTCCGTGAGAAATGAAATTCACCACGTCCAGCCGCGAAATGCCTTGCTGGTGCAGATAGTACACCGCGTGGGAGTCCTTCTCGCCGAAGATGGCCACCAGGATGTTAGCCCCGGTCACCTCTTTTTTGCCGGAAGACTGCACGTGCAGGATCGCGCGCTGTATCACGCGCTGGAAGCCGAGAGTGGGTTGAGTTTCCACCTCCGCCTCCCCGGGCACGGTGGGGGTGTGCTCATCGATGAAATCGCCCAGCTGTTTTTTCAGCTGGTCGATGTTGGCTCCACATGCGCGCAGTACTTCGGCGGCCGACGGGTTGTCGGTCATCGCGAGTAACAGATGCTCCACGCTGATGAACTCGTGGCGCTTGCGCCTTGCGTCCATGAACGCCATGTGCAGGCTTACTTCAAGCTCCTGGGCAATCATCAGTTTTCCTCCATAACGCACTGGAGCGGATGCTGGTGCGCTTTCGCATATTGCAACACCTGCTCGACCTTTGTTGCAGCCACGTCTTTGGTATAAACGCCACACACGCCGTGACCTTGCGTGTGGACTTGCAGCATGATGTGAGTGGCCTTTTCGCGGTTCATGTAGAAGAACTGCTGGAGGACCTGGATCACAAAATCCATCGGGGTAAAATCATCGTTCAATAACAAGACCTTATACATCGGGGGTGGGTTTTCCCTAACCCGGGACGCCTCTTGTATGGCATCGTCCTTGAACTGCGTAGACATGTCGGCTTTCGTGGAATCTGCGTCTTACTTCAATTTGGGTTCCCCGAGAGTTTTTTTCAAGGGGACTGGCACTTTTCCTCTACGACTTGACGATGAGCGGCGGGTTGCGTAGAAATGCAGCTGGTGCTTGGCTTAACTGTTTGGCATTTTTTTGCGCAAGGCAAGCCAGACAACTCTTATTAAGCTCTAAGTTGGTCGGCTTCACCAGCCTTTTTTTGCAAGGAAGTAAGAATGGCATTAGGTACCGTTAAGTGGTTCAATGACGCTAAAGGCTTTGGCTTCATTACTCCGGATGAAGGCGGCGAGGATTTGTTCGCTCACTTCTCGGCCATCAACATGCAAGGCTTCAAAACCCTGAAAGAAGGGCAACGTGTAAGCTTTGAAGTGGTGTCCGGTCCGAAGGGCAAGCAAGCGTCCAATATTCAGAACGCGTAACACCGGTTTTACTGTCTGTTTGTCGCAAGGCAAACAGCCCAGCTGATTGATGAAAAGCCCGCCATCCGGCGGGCTTTTGTTGTTGTCAGGCCGCTTGTTTGAGCGTCCGCGGCGCGGTGGGACCAAACTGGCGCGCCAGCGCGATGAAGGTGAGCGCGCCCGCTGCGGCCAGCAGCAGCCAGGGCAGGCCGGCTTGATGCCGGCTTTGGGCAAAGTCGTAGAGCCAGCCGCCGGCGAGAAAGCCGCCGCCGCCGCCCAGGGCCAGGCCCAGCCGGCTGGCGCCCATATAGCTGGCTCTGGCTTCCGGACGGGCCAGGCTGGCCACCAGGGTTTCCCGCGCCGGTTCGGTGATGAGGGTACCGAGAAAGAAGGCGGCCAGGATGAGGAAGGCGGTCAGCGGCTGCCGCGCCACGGCCATGCAGGCCAGGCTGAGGCTCATCAACGCGATGCCGGCCAGTACCCGGGTTTCCAGGCGGAAATGGCGTTCGCCCAGCCGCGCCAAAGGATAGAGCAGGCTCAGCGACAAGGCGGTTTCCAGGCCGTACATCCAGCCCACGGCCTGGGCGGTGCCGGTCAATTGCTTGATGGCGATGGGCAGCAACAGCATGATCTGCACGCTGAGCAGGTAATAACCGCTGAGCGTGAGCACCAGCTTCAGGAAACGATGATCGTTCAGCACGATGCGGATGGAGGCCAGCGCGGGCGCCCGCCGGGCGGCGACGCGGTAGTTCGGCAGCAGGCAGGCGTTTGCCGCCGCCGCCGCCAAAAACGCGATGGCGCCGCCCAGGCATACCCAGCGGAAGTCGAATTGCAGCAGCCAGGAGCCGAACAAGGCGCCGCCCACCGCGCCGGCGCTGTCCTGCATCATCAGCAGCGAATAGAAGCGGTTGCGTTCGCGCGGCCGCGTCAATTTGGCCACCAGCGCGGAGCGCGGCGGATCGAACAGCGTGCCGCCCAGGCCGGAGAGCAGGCAGGACAGCCAGAGCTGCCACGGCGCGTTCGCCAGCGCCATGGCGGCAAAGCCGGCGGCTCGCAGCAGCATGCCGGCCACGATCAGCGGTTTGGCGCCGAAACGGTCGGCCAGGGAGCCGCCGAACAAGCCCAGTCCTTGCTGGGTGAACTGGCGCAAACCCAGCCCAAAGCCCACCGCGGCCGCGGTCCAGCCCAGTTGATCGACGAAATGCAGGCTGATCAGCGGAAAGACCATGAAGAAACCAAATACCACGATCAGGTTGTCCAGCAGGATGAAGCCTTTGCCCAAGGTCCGGGCCCGCTTTAGCAGCGCCATGAAATCTCCTTATTTTCATGTCATTCTATGAAGGCTCCTGATATTCTGAAACTGACTAATCCGTAATAGTTAATATTGGATTTTCTTATGTCTATCGCGCTCTCCGATTTGCGCCTATTGCTGGATATCGCCGAGCTGGGCAGTTTCAGCCAGGCCGCCGCCAAGCGCGGCTGGTCGCAGCCCCAGGTCAGTCAGCGAGTGCAATTGCTGGAGCAGGAGCTGGGGACTTGCCTGTTTCATCGCCACCGTCGTGGCGCGGAGCCCACAGCGGCCTGCCTGGCCTTTTTGCCATCGGCGCAGCAGGCGGTGTCGGCCTTGGAGCAGGGGAGGGAGATCCTGCAGGGCACGCCGGCCTTGCCCTGCCTGCGGCTGTCTTGTCTGCCGTCGCTGACTTCGGCGGTTTTCGGTCCTTTATTGCTGGACCTGGCCGAGGCGCCGCTGGAAATCCGCTGCGACACCGATCACTCGCCGCTAATCATGCAGAACCTGTTGTCCGGTCTGGTGCAGGTCGGCTTTGTGCTGCGGTGTCCGGCGATGGCGGGCATTCAGATGGAAACGCTGTGGCGCTCTCCCATCGTGGCGGTGGCGGCGGCTGGGCATCCCTTGGCGGAGCGGGAGCAGCCGCTGAGTCTGGAGGAGGTGGCGTCCTACCGGATCGCGCCCCAGTACTGGGGCGTGGAGTGCGACGAGTTGATACGCCGGCTGCGGCTGGCGCGCACCGTGGCCCAGCCCATCCATGCGATCCAGCCGGCGTCGGCGGCCAGGGAGTTGGCCTTGCGTCACGGTTTTCTGTGTTTCATGCCGGAGCTGTCGATTCAGTCCGATCTGGCCGACGGGGTTTTGCGACGGCTGAGCATTGCCGACCTGCCGGCCTGGCAGTGGGAGGTCACCATGGCCTGGCGCGCCGGCAAGCGCAGGGATGCGGGGAAGGAGCTGGTGCTGGACGCCGCCCGGGCTTTGGCCGGGCGGTGGGCCTCAATGGCGTCCGGCTAGCGATTCGGCGGCGCTTTGCGCCAGTTGGCTGTATTGCTGACCGAACTCGGCCACCATCTGGCGCAATCTGGCGGTGTCGCGGGCGATGATGGTCTTGAGCAGGTTTTCCAGGAAGAGTTGGGTCTGGTCCATCTGGCTCTTGCCGGCGCGCAGAATGGCGAACAGGCAGCGCTGAGTCAGCGGCAGCAAGTCCTTCAGCGTGTGTTCCAGGTAGCGGTTGCCGGCGTAGCGGTACAGGGTGTCGAGAAAATCGACGCCGTGGTCGTAAAAGCCGTGCAAATCGTCTTTGCGGTTGCATTCGGCTAACTGGGTGGTGACTTCGAAGAAGTGGGCCAGGTCGTCGTTTTGCCAGGAGGTGGCGAGGTTACAGACCGCTTGATCCAGCAGCAGGAACCACAGTTCGAAGAAATGGCGCACATCCTGACCGGTGATGCTGGACACCACCGCGCCGCGACGCGGGAAAATCTCCACCAGATGGCGGCGTTGCAAAATCAATAAAGCTTCGCGTACGGACCCGCGGCTGACTTCCAGTTCCGACGCAATGCGCAATTCCTGGATGCGCTCTCCGGCTTGCATCGTGCCTTGTATGATTTGTTTGCCCAGGTATTGGGCAATTTGTTCGGTCAGTGAGTCGTTCGCTTTGAACGTCATCTTGCTCTCCGGAATAGAATATTATTATTTTCCTATGTTTGATATGCGCCGGCAATCAAACTGCAACGTTTGTCTGGCAGTAGTTTGTCCGACAGGTTGTTGTTATCAAAACATTATCAGCGGTTTTGGCGTCGACTGTTGTCAACTTGCCGCACTAGACAAGCGTTGCGAAGGTTTTACTTGCGCATTCATCATATCAATCATACGATTAAAACGCTTGTTTGAAATGGCTGACACGAGAGGGGCTATCAAAATAGGCGAGAGGCGACGGAGAGGCATTTCCGCCGTCTTGCGGACCCGGCCGGCGGCCGGCCCGAGCGGGAACAGCAGCCTCGCAGGCGACGAGCGGCGCAAGCCGAACGCCGCCGCAAGCGGGCCGTCCCGCGGGGGCGTCGAAGCCGGCGCGGCGTTTGCGAACTTTAGCGGGTTGTGTCCGGTGTGGAACCGGGAGTGTGATTCAGGCCTTCGCCCATGGCGAAGGCCTTTTTTCTTGCCGCTTATTCGGGACGACGGCAGGCCATCAGATAATTGACGGCGGTGTCGTCGCCCAGCGCGTAGATGCGCGTCAGCGGGTTGTAACTCATGCCGCGGACGACATCCAGCTCCAGACCGGCGTTGCGGGCCATGCGCGACAATTCCGAAGGCTTGAGGAAGCGCGCGTATTCATGGGTGCCGCGTGGCAGCATGTTCAGCACGTATTCGGCGCCGATCACCGCCAGCAGATAGGATTTGGCGTTGCGGTTGAGCGTGGAGAAAAACACCCAGCCGCCGGGTTTGACCAGGCTGGCGCAGCTGCGCACCACGCTTTGCGGGTCCGGCACGTGTTCCAGCATTTCCATGCAGGTGACCACGTCGAAGCTGGCCGGCGCTTCCTCCGCCAGTTCTTCCACCGCCACGCAGCGGTAATCCACCGCCACGCCGGACTCCAGGCTGTGCAGCTGAGCCACTTTCAGCGATTTCTTGGCCAGGTCGATGCCGGTGACGCCGGCGCCGCGCGCGGCCATGCTTTCCGCCAGGATGCCGCCGCCGCAGCCCACGTCCAGCACTTGCTTGCCGGCGATGGTCGCGCGCGCGTCGATGAAGTCCAGGCGCAGCGGATTGATTTCATGCAGTGGCTTGAACTCGCCGCTCATGTCCCACCACTTGTGCGCCAGCTGGCTGAATTTGTCGATTTCGGTTTCGTCTACATTAATCATGATTATTTCGCCAGAATGCGATGACGCCAATCTTCCGCGCGAGCCTTGAGCGCGGCTTCGTCCAGAGTTTTGAGTTGGCGTTGTTCCAATAGGGCCTGACCTTTGACCCAGACATGGCTGACTTGTTCGCGGCCGGCCGCGTAGACCACGTGGGAGATCGGGTCGAAGGCCGGCGCGGTTTCGATGGCGGACAGATCGATGGCGATCAGGTCGGCCTGCTTGCCGGTCTTGATCGAGCCGACTTTGTCGGCGATGCCCAGCGCGCGCGCGCCGTTGAGCGTAGCCATGCGGATGGCGGCGGCGGCGGGCACCGAGGTGGGGTCCAGCGTGCCCACTTTGGCCAGCAGCGCCGCCAGCCGGGTTTCCGCCAGCATGTCCAGTTTGTTGTTGGAGGCGGCGCCGTCGGTGCCTATGCCCACCGCGATGCCGGCCTGCAGCATCTTGGGAATGGGGGCGATGCCGGAAGCCAGCTTCATATTGGACGAGGGATTGTGCGCCACCGACACGCCGTGCTTGGCCGCCAGTTCGATTTCCTCGTCGTTCAGATGCACCATGTGGGCGGCGATCAGGCGCGGCGACAGCAGGCCCAGCTGTTGCAGGCGGGCCAGCGGGCGCTGGTGCCGCTCCTTGACGCTGTTGCTGACCTCGTCCGCGGTTTCGTGGATATGGCAGTGGATCAGCATGTCTTCCTGTTCCGCCAGCGTCACAACCTTGGCGAAGGTGTCGTCCGACACCGTGTAGGGCGCGTGCGGCGCCAGGGTGAAGGTGATCAGTTCTTCGCCCAGGAACTGGCGGCGCTCGGCCAGGGACTTGCTGATGTAGTCGTCGGCGTTGCTGGCGTAATTGGTGGGGAACTCCAGGATGGAACAGCCGACAAAAGTGCGCATGCCGGAGGCCAGGCCGGCGCGGGCCATCGCGCCGTGATAGAAATACATGTCGTTGATGGTGGTGGTGCCGCCGCGGATCATCTCCCCCATCGCCAGCAGCGCGCCGTCGAACACGAAATCGTCGCGCACGTGTTTGCCTTCGGCCGGCCAGATATGATTGGTTAGCCAGTCCATCAGCGCCTTGTCGTCGGCGAGGCCGCGCAAGAGCGTCATCGCGGAGTGGCCGTGCAGATTGATCAGGCCCGGCATCAGCACGTGGTTGGGCAATTCCACGCGTTGATCCGCTTCCAGCGCGCCGGCTTGGTCGGCTGGAATAATCGCGGCAATCCTGCCATCCTTCAGAGCAATGGCGTGGTTTTCCAGGATTTCGCCGTCTTCCTCGACGGTAATGATCCAGCGGGCGGTGATAATTTTGTCATAACGGGACTGGGACATGGGGCAATCCTGGCGCGATTTTGAAGTGACGTGGATTGTAGGCCGAGGCTAAATGCAAGGCAATGACGGAGCGTGGGAAGCGGCGGCGAAGCAGGCCGGCGCAAGGCTTGCCGGATCCGGGCTTGACAAGGCGATGACTAGTGAATATTCCAGCATTTTGCCGCGATTATCCGGTGTATACTTTTGAAAATATGAACAACTGACGCATGGGCTCAATTGCCTGCGGCTAATGGCGAGCGATAATAAACGCAAACATGGCACACCACGCTGACGATAAATCCACAGCCAGTACCGGCCTTTCCCTCAGGGCTGTCTTTCTCATCGCCGTGGTGCTGGGCTTGCTGATTCCCGCGTCCATCATCAGTTATCTGAGTTTCAATATTCAACGGGACGCGTTGACCGCCCAGTTGGAAACCGATCAAAAACGCCTGCTGGACATCGTCGCTCTGGGCATGCAGGAGCCCTTGTGGAATCTGAGCCGCCAGGCCGGCAACCCGTTGATCGCTTCGGTGATGGAAGACGCGAGGGTGGTTTCCATCCGCGTCACCGACACCCAGTCCAATCAGATCTTTCTGTCTTCGGTGCGCGCGGAGCGCCGCATCGGCAGCGTCTCCTTTGTGGAAAAACCGGTGATCTACCGCGGCGAGGAAATCGGCCAGGTGACGCTGGAATTCGACAATGAACACCTCGCCATCGCGCTCAACAACCAGATCAAGAATATTCTGATGATTCTGGCGGCGCAGCTGGTGTTGTCCATTCTGCTGATCATGAGCATTCTGCACTCGCGCTTCCTCAGCCCGATGAAGGCCCTGACCGAACAGGCGCGCTTGCTGGCCGAACTCAAGCTGGACCGGCCGTTCGAATGGCAGCGCCGCGACGAGATCGGCCATCTGGGCAAACACTTGGAATGGACCCGCGCGGAACTCAAGCGCTTGCTGGACGAGCTGCGCGCCAAGACGCTGGCGCTGGAGGCGGACATTTCCCGCCGCCGCGAGGTGGAGGACGCGCTGCGCCGCTCCGAGAACAAATACCGCGAGCTGTTCTGGTCCAACCTCGACGGCATTGTGATCAGCTCGCTGGACGGCCAGGTGATAGACGCCAACCCCGCCTTCCTCAACCTGATGTGCTACAGCCTGGATCAGCTCAAGCTGCAGAATTTCTGGACGCTGGTGGGGCCGGAGAGCGAGGCGCTAGAGCGCTTCAATCTGGATAACAAGGTATTGCGCTTCGGCTACTGCGACGAGTTCGAGGCCACCTATATCAACCGTTTCGGCAACCCGGTGCCGGTCAGCGTCAAGACCGTGGCGATGCGCGACGCCTTCGGCCGCATCAACGCGGTATGGCGCATGGTGCGCGACATCTCCGAGAAACGCGCGGCGGAGGAAAGGGTGCAACTGGCCGCCAAGGTGTTCGAGAACACGGTGGAAGGCATCATGATCACCGATGCGGACAAACGCATCCGCAGCGTCAACCGCGCTTTCACCGAGATCACCGGCTACACCCAGCACGAGGTGCTGGGCCAGAAGACCAGCGTGCTGTCCTCCGGCCGCCACGACCAGCCCTTCTACGAACAGATGTGGCAGTCCATCGCCGACCACGGCTCCTGGCAAGGCGAGTTGTGGAACCGCCGCAAGAACGGCGAGGTGTTCCCGGAATGGCTGGCGATCAACGCGGTGCGCAACAGCCTGGGCGAAATCACCCATTACGTGGCCATCTTCAGCGATCTGACCGAACGCAAGGCGGCCGATGAGCGCATCCAGTTCCTCGCCCATTTCGACGTGCTGACCAGCTTGCCCAACCGCGTGCACATGCAGGACCGGGTGGAGCTGGCTATCCACAACGCCGGCCGCGACAACGAGCGGCTGGCCTTGTTGCTGCTGGACCTGGACCGCTTCAAGACCGTCAACGAATCGCTGGGCCACACCGCCGGCGACACCCTGCTGCAGGTGGCGGCGGATCGGATCAAGGGCGTGCTGGGACCGGGAGAGATGCTGGCGCGCCAGGGCGGCGACGAATTCATCGTGCTGTTGCCGGTGATTTCCGATCCGGGCGAGGCGGCGATGGCGGCGGAGCGCATCCGCGACGCCTTCACTGCGTCGATAGAGTTGCACAATCATGTGATCACCATCACGCCGTCCATCGGCATCAGCGTCTACCCGGACGACGGCCGCGACTACGAGACTCTGGTGCGCAACGCCGACGCGGCGATGTACCACGCCAAATCCTCGGGCCGCAACAGCTATAAGTTCTACACCGCCGACCTCAACGCCCGCGCCCGCGAAATCCTGGCGATTGAAAGCCAGCTGCGCTTCGCGCTGGAGCGCGAGGAGTTCGTGCTGCATTATCAGCCGCAAGTGGAAATGGCCAGCGGCCGCATCATAGGCGCCGAGGCGCTGATTCGCTGGAACCATCCGTCGCTGGGCGTGCTGGGGCCGGTGCGTTTCATCGAGGTGGCGGAGGAGCGTGGCTTCATCGTGCAGATCGGCAACTGGGTGATAGGCGAGGCCACGCGTCAGCTGGCCGCCTGGCGCAGCCAGGGCCTGCCGGAACTGACCCTGGCCATCAATCTGTCCGCCTTGCAGTTCCGCCAGTCCGATCTGGCGGATCAGATCACCTCGGCGCTGGCCACCAACGGCCTGCCCGGTCACGCGCTGGACATCGAGGTGACCGAGAGCGTGGTGATGGAAGATGCGATGGCCACCATACAGGCCATCGACAATATGAAGAATATGGGGCTGAAGCTGTCCATCGACGATTTCGGCACCGGCTATTCCAGCCTGTCCTATCTGAAGCGCTTCAAGGCGGACAAGCTGAAGATCGACCGTTCCTTCGTGCGCGACATCCCGCACGACGCCGACGACACCGCCATTGCCCGCGCCATCATCAATATGGCCAAGAACCTGAATATGAAGGTGGTGGCGGAAGGGGTGGAAACGATAGAGCAATGGCACTTCCTGCAACGCGAAGGCTGCGAATACGTGCAAGGCTACTTGATCGCCCGGCCGCTGCCGGCGGACGAGTTCGTCAAACTGCTGGCCCAGGACTGCCTGTTGCCGCAGGAGTGAGCTGACCCAAGGGCAGGGACGGGAGCGCGCGGATGACTTTCAAGATTGGCGACGAGGCGGTGGATGTCGGCAAGGAAGTGCTGTCGCGCAGCCTGGACTTCGTGCCCATTCCCATCCTGATTTCAGAGTCCGACGCCAAGCTGGATCAGCCCGGCCGGCGCGTGCATCGCTATCTGAACCGCGCTTTCCTGCAGCAGATAGGCTACACGCTGGAGCAGATGCCGGACATGGAGGCCTGGTTCCGTCTGGCTTATCCTGATCCGGCCTACCGTTTGGAGGTGGAGCAAAGTTGGCTGCAGGCGGTGAAGGACAGCCTGGCGCTGGGCCGCAACCTGGCGGAGATGACGGTGAGGGTGTGCTGCGCGGACGGCCGCCTGCGCTGGTTCATCGTCACCGCGCAACTGCATGCCGATCTGCTGCCCAACTGGCACATCGTCACCTTCCGCGACGTGGACGACCTCAAGTGCGCGATGGACGAAAACGTCAGGTTGTCGCGCACGGATTTTCTCACCGGTTTGATCAACCGCCGCGAGGCGGTGCGTCAGATGGAGGCCGCCTGGCTGCAATGGCTGCAGACGCGCCGGCCGTTCGCGGTCTTGTTGTGCGATATCGACCATTTCAAGCTGGTGAACGACCATTTCGGCCATGACGGCGGCGACTATGTGCTGGTGGAAGCGGCGCGCTTGCTGAGCGAGACGTTTCCGGACTTGCTCTGTTCGCGCTGGGGCGGGGAAGAGTTTCTGCTGCTGGCTCCGGACGCCGATCAGGCCAAGGCCGCCGCCTTGGCGGAACAGGCCCGGCAGCGGCTCGCCGCCGCCAGTCTGCAATGGCAGCAGCATCCGGTGCCCTTGACCCTGAGCATAGGCCATGTCTGCGCGCAGCCGGGCCTGGAAGTGGAGGTCTTGCTGCAGCGCGCGGACGCCGCCTTGTACCAGGCCAAGGCGGCGGGGCGCAATTGCTGCCGGGCGGGGTGAGGCCGGCGGGCCGTCAACGGGCGGTCATCGCCTGTCTCAGGTAGTCGATGAACGCCCGCAGTTTCGCCGGCTGATGCAGGTGGTGCGGGTAATACAGGTAGAAGGCCTCCGCCGGCGGCATCCATTCTTCCAATACGGCGATCAGGCCGCCGTCCGTCAGATGGGGTTCGGCCATCGCCTGCGGCAGATAGACGAGGCCGAGTCCGCCCAGCGCGACGTGCAGCGCCGCCGCGGTGTCGTTGGCGGTTAGCGGCCCTTGCACCGCGACTTCGAACGGCCGGCCGGCGTCGACGAATTGCCAGCGGTAGACTTGGCCGCTGCTGGCGAAGCGATAGCGCAGGCAATCATGTTGTCGCAACATGGCCGGATGCGCGGGTACGCCGCGCGTTTGCAAATAAGCCGGGCTGGCCGCCACGCAAAAGCGGAGCGGGGCGCTGACCGCCACCGCCTGCATATCCTGTTGCAGGCTCTCGCCGAAGCGCAGGCCGGCGTCCAGACCGCGCTCCACGATATCCACCAATTGATTGTTCACGTCCAGTTCCAGCTTTAGCTGCGGATGCGCGCGCATGAAGCCGGCCAGCAAGGGATACAGCAGCAGGGCGGCGGCGGTATGCGGCAAGGTCAGCTTTAGGGTGCCGCTGAGCTGACCTTGCCATTGGCGAGTGTCTTCCAGCGCGCCGTCCAACTGTTCCAGCAGCGGCCTTATCCGCGCCAGCAGCGCCTGGCCGGCTTCGGTCAGCCCAACCTTGCGGGTGGTGCGGTTCAGCAGGCGCACGCCCAGTTGCGCCTCCAATTGACGCAGCGTCTGGCTCAGCGCCGAGGGCGTGACCTCTTGCTGGGCGGCGGCGCGGGTGAAGCTGCCGTGCTGGGCGATGAGGCGGAAGGCTTGCAAGGCGTGCAGGGAGTTTTGCGACATTGTGAAGATTTTCTACGTAATGCATGCAGATTAAGCCGGTTTTTCCGATGAAGGCAAGCGCATATGCTTCAGGCATCTTAACCGACCACGAAGGATGGCTGGCATGAAACAACGTATCTTGGGCCGTAACGGCCCCTCCGTTTCCGCTTTGGGCTTGGGCTGCATGGGCATGAGCGCTTTCTACGGCGCGCATGACGACGCGGAATCGCTGCGCACGCTGAATCACGCGCTGGATCGCGGCGTCAATCTGCTGGACACCGCGGATATGTACGGACCTTACCGCAACGAGGAATTGCTGGCGCAGCTGCTGAAGTCGCGCCGTAGCGAGGTGGTGCTGGCCACCAAGTTCGGCATCGTGATGGACCCGGCCAATCCGGCCGCGCGCGGCGTCAACGGACGGCCGGAATACGTGCGCAGCAGTTGCGAAGGCAGCCTCAAGCGGCTGGGTGTCGACGTCATCGATCTTTACTATCTGCACCGTGTGGACCCGCAAGTGCCTATCGAAGAAACGGTGGGCGCGATGGCGGAGCTGGTGCGCGCCGGCAAGGTCCGTTACCTGGGCCTGTCCGAGGCCGCGCCCGACACCTTGCGCCGCGCGCACGCCGTCCATCCCATCCACGCGCTGCAAAGCGAATACTCGTTGTGGACGCGGGACCCGGAGCAGCAAACGCTGGCCTTGTGCCGGGAGCTGGGCGTCGGTTTCGTCGCCTACAGCCCGCTGGGGCGCGGTTTTTTGACCGGGGCGATCCGAAGCCCGGACGACTTCGACGCCGACGACTACCGGCGCGGCAATCCGCGCTTTCTCGGCGAGAATTTCCGCCGCAATCTGGCGCTGGTGGACCGGGTGAAGGCCTTGGCCGAAGCCAAGGGCTGCACGCCGGCGCAATTGGCGCTGGCCTGGGTGCTGGCGCACGGCGATCACATCGTCGCCATTCCCGGCGCGCGCCGCATCCGCAATCTGGACGACAATCTGGGCGCGCTGACGCTGGAACTGAGTCCGGCGGAGCGGGCGGAAATCGACGCGCTCTTTCCGCCGGAGGCCGTCAGCGGCCTGCGCTACGCGTCCGAGGTGATGGCGACGGTGCAGCGCTGAGCGCGGTTCTAGCGGTCTCGCCGCCAGTCGCGGCGGTCGCGCTCATGGCCGCGGCCATGGTCGTGATCGTCGTCGCCATGCCAGCCGTGGCGTTCGTGTTCGCGCCTGTACTCATGGCCGCGTTGAACCTGCTGATAACGCGGCACATAGACTTGGCGGTACCACTCGTCGCGAACGAAGTAGACCGGGCGGCCGCAGGCGCCGTAGCGGCCGCAGTAGCGACGCCAATCCTTCATGTGGCCGGGCGGCACCCGCAGATACATCGGTGCCACCGCCACCGGGGCGGGCTGGATGACCACCGGTTGCGGATAGATCAGCTGCGGCGTCGGGAAACCGCCCAGGCTGAGTTGTCCGTAGAAACCGGGCTGGCCGATGGTGATGGAGACGCCGGCCTGGGCCGGCATGGCGCAGAGCCATGCCGAGGCGCTCAGCGCGGCGAATGCGAATAGACGTTTCATGGCGAATGTCCTTTTAGTCGTACAAGCGAGTGTTGTACTGCCAATATCGTCCGGCACTATTGCGCATGCGCGAAGCTGAAGGACGGAATGATGTCTATTGTTGGCGGAAAGGAGGTTTAGCAAACAAAAGCAAAACTTCTCGGCCGCGATGGACGGCCTGGCATGGCGCCCTGCGTTGCCGCGAGTCTTGCCTTCTATAGGAAACGCTTTCATGCAAAAACTTCTGCAAGTCCACTTTGATTTTTCCGGTCCTTTCGGCGACGAGATGGCAAGCCGCTTGCAAGAGCTGGCGGCGTCCATCAATCAGGAGCCCGGCTTCATCTGGAAAATATGGACGGAGAGCCCGGACCGGCAAGAGGCCGGCGGCATTTATCTGTTTGCCAGCGAAGAAACGGCGCAAGCTTATCTGCGCATGCACAGCGCAAGACTGAAAGCCTTGGGGGTGGCCGAGGTCAGCGGCAGGATTTTCGACGTGAACCTGGCGCTCAGCGAGCTCAATCATGCGGGCTTTGCGCGCGGGCCGGAGCCGCTTGGGGCCGAGTAGCCGGCAGCTCTGGTCAGCGGGACTCCGCGCCAAGGCCTTGCCCGCGCGTGAAAAGCGCGATGCGGGGGGAGGGGGTGCGGGAAAAGAAAAAGCCGCTCGCCGGAAGGCGGGCGGCTGGGTCGAGCCGTAGGCTTGAAGCGCTTATTCCGGACGCATCTGAGGGAACAGAATGACGTCGCGGATGGACGGCGCGTCGGTCAGCAGCATCACCAGGCGGTCGATGCCGATGCCGCAGCCGCCGGTCGGCGGCAGGCCGTATTCCATCGCGCGGATGTAGTCGGCGTCGTAGTGCATCGCCTCGTCGTCGCCGGCGTCCTTCTGCGCCACCTGGGACAGGAAGCGCGCAGCCTGGTCTTCCGGATCGTTCAACTCGGAGTAGCCGTTGGCGTGTTCGCGGCCGACGATGAACAGCTCGAAGCGTTCGGTCAGGCCCGGCTTGCTGTCGGAACCGCGCGCCAGCGGGGACACTTCCACCGGGTAGTCGATGATGAAGGTCGGGTTCCACAGCAGGCTTTCGGCGCACTCTTCAAACAGCGCCAGTTGCAGGCTGCCCAGGCCCGGCGCCGGCGGCAGCTTGCCGCCCAGGCGCTTGATCTCGCTGGCCACCCAGGCTGCGTCGTCCAGTTGGGCATCTGTGTATTGCGGGTTGTAGTGCTTGATCGCGCCGACGATGGTGAAGCGGTCGAACGGTTTGCCCAGATCCACTTCCTTGCCCTGGTAGCTGACGGTGGTGGAGCCGCAGGATACCAGCGCGCATTCGCGGATGATGGCTTCGGTCATCTCCATCATGCGCTGGTAGTCGCTGTAAGCCTCGTAGAACTCGATCATGGTGAACTCGGGGTTGTGGCGCGTGCTCATCCCCTCGTTGCGGAAGTTGCGGTTGATCTCGAACACGCGCTCCAGACCGCCCACCACCAGGCGCTTCAGATACAGCTCAGGCGCGATGCGCAGGTACAAGGGCATGTCCAGCGCATTGTGGTGGGTGACGAAAGGCTTGGCCGCGGCGCCGCCCGGGATCGGGTGCATCATCGGGGTTTCCACTTCCAGATAGCCTTCGCCCACCATCACGTCGCGCACCTTCTGGATGATCTTGGAGCGCTTGATGAAGGTCTGGCGGCTGTCCTCGTTCATGATTAGGTCTGCGTAGCGCTGACGGTACTTGGTTTCCTGATCGGTGATGCCGTGGAATTTCTCCGGCAGCGGACGGATGTTCTTGGACAGCAGGCGCACTTCGCTGGCCTGCACCGTCAGTTCGCCGGTCTTGGTCTTGAACAGCACGCCCTTGACGGCGACGATGTCGCCCAGATCCCAGTGCTTGAACTCGGCGTGCAGCTCTTCGCCCACGCCGTCATTGGAGATATAGGCCTGGATGCGGCCGCTGCCGTCTTGCAGCGTGGCGAAGCTGGCCTTGCCCATCACACGTTTCAACATCATGCGGCCGGCGACGGCAACCTCGATCTTTTCGGCTTCCAGCGCTTCCTTTTCCTTGCCGGCGTGAGCGTCCTGCAGGACTTGCGCGAAGTGGCTGCGCTTGAAGTCGTTGGGGAAGGCGATGCGCTGTTCGCGGATGCTCTTCAGCTTTTGGCGGCGCTCCGCCATGATCTGGTTTTCGTCCTGGCTGGGCGATGCTTGCTCGTGTTCAGACATGTTCACTCCGTAATTCAATGCAATGGCTGTTGGCCGCCGCAGGGGCGGCGGCCGGGTTAAGCGGGTTTAGGTTCAGACGCCCTGTTTCAGGCTGGCCTCGATGAAGCCGTCCAGGTCGCCGTCCATCACGCCCTTGATATTGCCCACTTCGTAGCTGGTGCGCAGATCCTTGATGCGGGACTGGTCGAAGACATAGGAGCGGATCTGGTGGCCCCAGCCCACATCGGTCTTGGTGTCTTCCAGAGCCTGCTTGGCCTCGTTGCGCTTTTTCAGTTCCAGTTCGTACAGCTTGGCGCGCAGCATCTGCATCGCTTCGTCGCGGTTGCGGTGCTGGGAGCGGTCGTTCTGGCACTGCACCACGATCCCGGTGGGATTGTGGGTGATGCGCACGGCGGAGTCGGTCTTGTTGATGTGCTGACCGCCGGCGCCGGAGGCGCGGTAGGTGTCGACGCGCAGATCGGCCGGATTGATGTCGATCACGAAGCTGTCGTCCACTTCCGGATAGACGAAGACCGAGGAGAAGGAGGTGTGGCGGCGCGCGTTGGAGTCGAACGGCGACACGCGCACCAGGCGGTGCACGCCCACTTCAGAGCGCAGCAGGCCGTAGGCGTATTCGCCGCTGATCTTCAGCGTGGCGCTGGTGATGCCGGCCACTTCGCCTTCGGATTCTTCCAGCACTTCCACGCTGAAGCCCTTGCGTTCGGCGTAGCGGATATACATGCGCAGCAGCATGCCGGCCCAGTCCTGGGCCTCGGTGCCGCCGGCGCCGGCCTGGATGTCCAGGAAGCAGTTGTTCGGGTCCATCGGATCGTGGAACATCCGGCGGAATTCCAGCTGCGCGAGCTTGGCTTCGGCGGTGTCCAGATCGGCCTGCACGGCCAGGATGGTGTCGTCGTCGTTTTCGGCGCGGCCCATCTCGAACAATTCGGCGCTGTCGCCGACCATGGCGCTGATCTCGTCGATCACCAGCACCACGTCTTCCAGCTGTTTGCGCTCGCGGCCCAGTTCCTGGGCGCGCTTGGGATCATTCCAGATGTCCGGGTCTTCGGTCAGGCGGGAAACTTCTTCCAGACGGTCTTTTTTACCGTCGTAGTCAAAGATACCCCCGGATGTCGGCGCCACGGGTGGCCAGGTCGTCTATCTTGGCCGCGATTTGGTTCAGTACTTCGACTTCAATCATGCTCAACTCCAAATGGCAGTCTGTTAAATATAGGCAGTCGGGAAATCGGGTCTTGATCAAAGACAAAAAAGCGCACCGTAAGGTGCGCTTTTGCTGAAAAGACTTGGGATGGATCAGCCAAACAGGTGAGCGATGGCGGCGCGCTCTTCTTCCAGTTCGGCCAGGGTGAAGTTCATCCGCTCGCGGCTGAACTCGTCGATTTCCAGACCTTGCACAATCTTGTATTCGCCATTTTCGCATACAACCGGGAAGCCGTACATCACGCCTTCCGGGATGCCGTAGGAGCCGTCGGACGGAATGCCCATGGTCACCCATTTGCCTTGGCTGCCCAGTACCCAGTCGTGGACGTGGTCGATGGCGGCGTTGGCGGCGGAGGCGGCGGAAGACAGGCCGCGCGCTTCGATGATGGCGGCGCCGCGCTTGCCCACGGTGGGCAGGAATACGTCGCGGTTCCAGGCTTCGTCGTTGATCATGGCCTTGACCGGCTGGCCGGCGATGCTGGCGAAGCGGTAGTCGGCGTACATGGTCGGCGAGTGGTTGCCCCATACCGCCAGCTTCTCGATGGCGGCCACCGGCTTGCCGGTCTTGGCGGCGATCTGGGACAGCGCGCGGTTGTGGTCAAGACGCAACATGGCGGTGAAGTTTTTCGGATTCAGGTCCGGAGCGGACTTCATCGCGATCCAGGCGTTGGTGTTGGCCGGGTTGCCCACTACCAGCACTTTCACGTCGCGGGCGGCGTGGTCGTTCAGCGCCTTGCCTTGAACGGTGAAGATGGCGCCGTTGGCTTCCAGCAGATCCTTGCGCTCCATGCCCTTGCTGCGCGGGCGGGCGCCCACCAGCAGCGCGACCTTGACGTCCTTGAAGGCCACGTTCGGGTCGTCGGTGGCAACCATGCCGGCCAACAGCGGGAAGGCGCAGTCTTCCAGTTCCATCATCACGCCCTTGAGGGCGGTTTGGGCTTGCGGCAGGTCCAGCAGTTGCAGGATGACCGGTTGATCCTTGCCGAGCATTTCGCCGCTGGCAATGCGGAACAGCAGACTATAGCCGATTTGGCCGGCTGCGCCGGTGACGGCGACGCGAACGGGAGCTTTCATTGGCGGACTCTCCTTTGATGTATCCGATAATGACGATATGCAGATGTTGCTCTGCAGCATTGAATGCTTTTGTGCGGCTGAGTGTAACACGGAGTATAGCCAAAGTGGGGGTGTAATCCTCATCAGAAAAGCTGATGGGTCCAGTAAAGTCTTGTATCTTATATAAGACTTGTATTTACGCTTGATTTGTTTGGTGATACAACAGAGAACATGACAGATCGACCGCTGCGTAGACAGCCGCTGTACAGCCAGATCAAGCAGCAGTTGCTGCGCCGGATCGGCGATGGCGAATGGCAGGAGAACGATGCCTTGCCCAGCGAATGGGACTTGGCGGACGAGCTGGGCGCAAGCCAGGGCACGGTGCGCAAGGCCTTGGGCGAACTGGTGGCCGACGGCCTGCTGTATCGCGCGCAGGGCAGGGGCACTTTCGTGGCGCCGGCGCCCAGCGAGTGGGGCGAAGGCCTGCTGCTGACGCCGGGCCTGTTCAACGAGCAGCCGGACGATCTGGCGCGGGAGTTCCTCGGCATTTCGCGGGGCAACGCCAGCGACGACATGGCCGCGGCATTGCAATTGCGGCGCGCTGCGCCTTTATTGAGAGTTCGGCAGCTGTGGCGTTGGCACGGCATCCCGGTCGCGGTGGACGAGGCCTTCTTGCCGGCCGACGAGTTCGAGGGGCTGGACGCGCGATGGCTGCGCGGCTCGTCCGGGGTGTACCAGGCGCTGCAGCAGCGTTTCGGCATCCGTTTGAAAGTATTGTGCGAGCAGTTTCGCGCGTTGATGCTGCCGCGCGAGGAAAGCGCGCTGCTCGGCGTCACCGGCATGGTGGCCGAGGCGCCGGCCTTGAGCCTGATCCGGATTTCCGGCTCGATGGAGGGCGTGCCGCTGGAGTGGCGGCAGCGTTACTGTCTGACGCACAACTGGGCTTACACCGCCCGCCGGGCTTGACGCGGCGGGCTTTTGACGTGACGTGGACGGCTGGGCCGGCGGCGAAAAACGGGCCGCGGCCAGCCAGTTTTGCTAGAATCCCCGGGTCATATTGCACCGCGATATTCCTGGTGCGGCATGAGCGGTAATGACGGGCATCCAGCCATAACAACAACGGAGCCCTTCAAGCGGGCGGTCTCGTAGCGGACCGTCTGTTGTGTAACCTCTTGGTTCTAAAAACATCCAAGGAAGCCATATGCAGAAGCAACGACCAAAGCACCTGGATCTGGCCAAGATCAGATTGCCGATTCCCGGCATCGTCTCGATCTTGCACCGGATCAGCGGTGTTGCGCTGTTCTTTTCTCTCCCACTGTTGATTTACCTGTTGCACGGTTCGCTGAGTTCGGCCGAATCGTTCGAAACCTACCGCGCCGTGGTGGGCAACCCGCTGATGAAGCTGGTGTTGCTCGGCCTGTTGTGGGCGTATATGCACCACTTCTGTGCCGGTATCCGTTTCCTCTTCCTCGATATTCATAAAGGTCTCGAACTGCAGACCGCCCGCGCCACCGCCAAGACCGTCGTGGCCGTCAGCCTGGCGCTGACCGTGGTTCTGGGAGTTGCTCTATGGTAAATCGCAATGTCGTCGGCGCCGGCTATGGCCTGCGCGATTGGATCATGCAGCGCGTCACCGCGGTGATCATGTTGATCTACACCGTGGCTTTGGCTTTGTTCCTGTTGACCATGCCGTCCGGCTACGAAGGCTGGAAGGCGTTCTTCGGCCAGTTCTGGGTGCAGTTGCTGACTCAGGTGAGCCTGATCGCTCTGTTCCTCCACGTATGGGTGGGTATCCGCGATCTGTGGATGGACTATGTGAAGCCGGTGGGCGTACGCCTGGCGCTGCACGTGTTCACCATCGTCTGGCTGGTTTCCTGTTTTATCTATTCCGTTAAAGTGGTCTGGGGGCTGTAATGGGTATTCCTGTTCGTCATTTCGACGCCGTTATCGTTGGGGCAGGCGGAGCAGGCATGCGCGCGGCCTTGCAATTGTCCGAGGCCGGCCTGAAGACAGCGGTGCTGTCCAAGGTATTCCCGACCCGCTCCCACACCGTTGCCGCCCAGGGCGGCGTGTCCGCTTCTCTCGGCAACTCCGAGGAAGATCATTGGCACTGGCATATGTACGACACCGTCAAGGGGTCGGACTGGCTGGGCGATCAGGACGCCATCGAGTTCATGTGCCGCGAAGCGCCCAAGGTGGTGGTGGAGCTGGAGCACTTCGGCATGCCGTTCGACCGCAACGCCGACGGTTCCATCTACCAGCGCCCGTTCGGCGGCCATATGTCGAATTTCGGCGAAAAGCCGGTGCGCCGCGCCTGCGCCGCAGCCGACCGCACCGGCCACGCCATGCTGCACGCGCTATACCAGCGCAATGTGCGCGCCAATACCCATTTCTTCGTTGAATGGATGGCGCTGGACCTGATCCGCGACGCCGACGGCAATGTCCAGGGCGTGATCGCCATGGAAATGGAAACCTCGGAAATCGTCGTGTTCCAGGCCAAGGCCACCTTGTTCGCCACCGGCGGCGCCGGCCGCATCTTCTCCTCGTCCACCAACGCCTTCATCAATACCGGCGACGGCCTGGGCATGGCTTCCCGCGCGGGCATCCCGCTGGAAGACATGGAGTTCTGGCAGTTCCACCCGACCGGCGTGGCCGGCGCCGGCGTGTTGATCACCGAAGGCGTGCGCGGCGAAGGCGGCATTCTGCGCAATGCGCAGGGCGAACGCTTCATGGAGCGCTACGCGCCCAACGCCAAGGACCTGGCGTCCCGCGACGTGGTGTCGCGCGCGATGGTGACCGAGATCAACGAAGGCCGCGGCTGCGGTCCGAACAAGGATCACGTGCTGCTGGACATCACTCACCTGGATCCGGAAGTGATCATGTCCAAGCTGCCGGGCATCCGCGAGATTTCGATCAAGTTCGCCGGCGTGGACCCGATCAAGGCCCCGATTCCGGTGGTGCCGACTTGCCATTACCAGATGGGCGGCATTCCCACCAACTACCACGGCGAAGTGGTGGTGCAGGGCGAAAAAGTGCAGGGCTTCTACGCGGCCGGCGAATGCGCCTGCGCGTCGGTGCACGGCGCCAACCGCCTGGGCACCAACTCGCTGTTGGACTTGCTGGTGTTCGGCAAGAGCTCGGCCAACTCGATGATCGAGTTCATCAAGCAGCATCCGGAAGACCTGCCGGAACTGGCGCTGGCCGATGTCGAGCGCTCCGTCGCCCGCGTCGAGCGCCTGAATCAGCAGACCGGTGGCGTGCAAGTCAACGACGCGCGCGAAGCCATGCAGCGCACCATGCAGGCGCACTGCGGCGTGTTCCGCTTCAAGGACATGCTGGCCGAAGGCGTGGAGAAGATTCTGGAAGTGGAGAAGATGGTGCAGCGCACCGAGATCTCCGACAAGTCCAATGTCTTCAACACCGCCCGCATCGAGGCGCTGGAGCTGGAGAACCTGATCGAAGTGGCCAAGGCCACCATGATCTCGGCCAACGCCCGCACCGAGAGCCGCGGCGCCCATGTGCGCGACGACGCCAAGGACACCGAGGAAACCCCGAACGGCCGCGACGACAAGAACTGGCTGAAGCATACCTTGTGGTATCGCGAAGCCAACCGTCTGGATTACAAGCCGGTCAATCTGAAGCCGCTGTCGGTCGATACGATCGCGCTGAAGACCCGCTCCTACTAAGGGTTCCATCAAGATGACTACCGAAACCGTCAAATTCCGCATCTACCGCTACAATCCGGAAACCGATGCCAAGCCGTATATGCAGGACATCAGCGTGGAGATGGACTCTACCGAGCACAAGCTCTTGGACGCGCTGGTCAAGCTGAAGGTGAAGGACGACACGCTGAGCTTCCGCCGCTCCTGTCGCGAAGGCGTGTGCGGTTCCGACGCGATGAACATCAACGGTAAGAACGGCCTGGCCTGCCTGACCGACTTCCGCGACCTGAAACAGCCGATCGAGCTGCGTCCGCTGCCGGGTCTGCCGGTGATCCGCGATCTGATCGTGGACATGACCCAGTTCTTCAAGCAGTACCACTCGATCAAGCCTTATGTGATCAACGACACGCCGCCGCCGGAACGCGAGCGCAAGCAGTCACCGGAAGACCGCAAGGAACTGGACGGCCTGTACGAGTGCATTCTGTGCGCTTGCTGCTCGACGTCCTGCCCGTCCTTCTGGTGGAACCCGGACAAGTTCGTCGGTCCGGCCGGCCTGTTGGCCGCCTATCGCTTTATCGCGGACACCCGCGACGAAGCGACCAAGGAGCGCCTGGACAACCTGGAAGACCCGTACCGCCTGTTCCGTTGCCACACCATCATGAACTGCGTGGACGTGTGTCCTAAGGGCCTGAATCCGACCAAGGCGATTGGCAAGATCAAGGACCTGATGGTCAAGCGTGCAGTATGACCGCCTACGATCCGATTGAACTCAAGCGGATCCGTTGGCGGTCCCGGCGGGGGCTGCTGGAGCTGGATCTGGTGCTGGAGAAATTCTTCGCCGGCCCCTTCGACCAGCTCGCCCCCGCCGAGATTGAGGCTTATCGGCGGTTGCTGGATTTGCCCGATACCGATTTTCTGGACGTCGTCAGCGGCAAGGCCGATCTGGACGACCCGGAAGAGATGGGCATCGTGGCGATTCTCCGTTCGCTCTGACGGCTGTGCATCACCCCAATTACAACGACCATAAACCGACTGGGAGTATTGCTGTGGAAACTGATCGCAAAGTAACGCTCACATACAACGAGGGTAAGGAAACTCTGGATTTGCCGGTCCAGAGCGGCACTTTGGGGCCGGATGTCGTCGACATCCGCACCTTCTCCAAAACCGGCATGTTCACGTTCGACCCGGGCTTCCTGGCCACCGCCAGCTGCGAGTCCGGCATCACCTTCATCGACGGCGATCTGGGCCAGCTCTACTATCGCGGCTACCCGATCGAGCAACTCGCCGAGAAGAGCGATTACCTGGAAGTCTGCTACCTGCTGCTGAACGGCGAGCTACCGACCGCGGCGCAGCGCAAGGACTTCGAGCGCGGCATCATGCGCCACAATATGCTGCACGATCAGCTGATGAGCCTGTTCAAGGGCTTCCGTCGCGACGCGCACCCGATGGCGGTGATGGTGGGCGTGGTGGGCGCGCTGTCCGCCTTCTACCATGACTCGCTGGACATCTCCAATCCTGAGCATCGCCGCATTTCCGCGCATCGCCTGGTGGCCAAGCTGCCGACCATCGCCGCGCAAGCTTACCGCTACAACAAGGGTCTGCCGTTCTCCTACCCGAAAAACGGCCTGACCTACGCGGAAAACTTCCTGCACATGATGTTCTCCACCCCGTGCGAAGAGTACAAGGTGAACCCGGTGCTGGCGCGCGCGCTGGACCGCATCTTCACCCTGCACGCCGATCACGAGCAGAACGCCTCCACCTCCACCGTGCGTCTGGCCGGCTCCTCCGGCGCCAACCCCTTCGCGTGTATCGCCGCCGGCATCGCCTGCCTGTGGGGCCCGTCCCATGGCGGCGCCAACGAAGCCGTGCTGAAGATGCTGGACGAAATCGGCAGCGTGGAAAACGTGGCCGACTTCATGCAAGGCGTGAAGGACAAGCGCTACAAGCTGATGGGCTTTGGCCACCGCGTGTACAAGAACATGGACCCGCGCGCTTCCATCATGAAGCAGACCTGCGACGAAGTGTTGAACGAACTGGGCCTGCACAACGATCCCAAGTTCAAGCTGGCGATGGAACTGGAAAAGATCGCGCTGTCCGATCCCTACTTCATCGAGCGCAAGCTGTACCCGAACGTGGACTTCTACTCTGGCATCGTCTTGTCGGCCATCGGCATCCCGGTGTCGATGTTCACCCCGATCTTCGCGCTGGCCCGCACCGTGGGCTGGATCGCCCACTGGAGCGAAATGATCTCCGACCCGGCGATGAAGATCGGCCGTCCGCGTCAGTTGTACACCGGCGCCCCCCGCCGCGATTTCATTCCGGTGGAGAAGCGCAAGTAAGCAGGAACAAGGGTTGGCTGGAGCAGGGCTTCAGCCAGCCTTTTTTTCGGGCCCGACGGCGGGCCGGGGCAGGGTCAGAATGTTATGGGAAGCACAACAAAAAGTTTTTCCGATAGCGTTTTCCCCATGCAGCAACAGGGAGTTCGCGCCAGGGCGTAGCTGGCCGGATTCCGAACAGAAACGACAAAGGGTAGCCCCATGATGCAATCCATGTACAGCCATTCTTACCTGTTCGGTGGGAATGCACCGTTCATCGAGGAGCTGTACGAACAGTACCTCGCTGACGCCAACTCCGTTCCGAACGAGTGGCGCGACTATTTCGACAAGCTGGCGCAAGCGCCGGGCGCTGCCGAACGCGATGTGCCGCACATGCCGATCCAGGAATCCTTCATTCAGCTGGCCAAGAAGCCGGCCGCCGGCCAGCGCGCCAGCAGCGGGGCGGAATGGGACACCATGCAAAAGCAGGTGGGGGTGCTGAAACTGATTTCCGCCTACCGCGTGCTGGGCAGCCGCCAGGCCAATCTGGACCCGCTCAAGCGCATGGACCAGGAACTGGTGCGCGAACTGGACCCGGCTACCCACGGTTTGACCGGCGCCGACATGGCGGTGCAATTCAACGCCGGCTCGCTGGTGGGGCCGCAGAAGATGCCGCTGTCCGACATCCTGGCGCGCCTGAAGCAGACCTACTGCGGCAATATCGGCGTCGAGTACATGCACATCACCAAGTCGGATGAAAAGCATTGGGTGCAAAAGCGCTTCGAGGGCGATCTGTCCACGCCGCATTACGACGCGGCCAAGAAGCAGCGCATCCTGAAGCAGATCACCGCGTCCGAGACGCTGGAACGCTATCTGCACACCAAATATGTCGGCCAGAAGCGCTTCTCGCTGGAAGGCGGCGAGTCCGCCATCGCCGCGCTGGATCACCTGATCCAGAACGCCACCGGCCAGGGCGTGCAGGAACTGATCATCGGCATGGCCCACCGCGGCCGTCTGAACGTGCTGGTCAACACCCTGGGCAAGCTGCCGCGCGATCTGTTCGCCGAATTCGAAGGCAAGGCCGCCCAGCAAATGGCCTCCGGCGACGTGAAGTACCACATGGGCTTCTCCTCCGACATCCCGACCGCCGACGGCCCGATGCATGTGTCGCTGGCCTTCAACCCCTCGCACCTGGAAATCGTCAACCCGGTGGTGGAGGGCTCGGTGCGCGCGCGGCAGGAACGCCGCAAGGACGCGGAACGCAAGACCGCGGTGCCGGTATTGATCCACGGCGACTCCGCCTTTGGCGGCCTGGGCGTCAACCAGGGCACCTTCAACCTGTCGCAGACCCGCGGCTACGGCACCGGCGGCACGATACACATCGTGATCAACAACCAGGTGGGCTTCACCACCTCGGACACCCGCGACATCCGCTCCACCATGTATTGCACCGACGTGGCCAAGATGATCGAAGCGCCGATCTTCCACGTCAACGGCGATGATCCGGAAGCCGTCTGCTATGTGATGCAGGCCGCGCTGGACTACCGGATGACCTTCAAGAAGGACGTGGTCATCGATCTGGTGTGCTATCGCAAACTGGGCCATAACGAGGGCGACGACCCGTTCCTGACCCAGCCGATGATGTACAAGAAGATCGCCAAGCACCAAGGCGTGCGCGCGATGTACGCCGAACGTCTGGTGCAGGAAGGCGTGCTGAAGGCGGAAGAGGCCGACGCTCAGATCCAGGCCTACCGCGACGCGCTGGATAAGGGCGAGCACGTAGAGCAGACCGCGCTGACCAATTACAAGCGCGAACACGCGCTGGACTTCAGCCAGTACTTGGGCACCCACTGGGCGCATCCGACCGACACCTCCTTGCCGCAGGCCGACATCCAGCGCCTGACCGAGAAGTTCACCTCGCTGCCGGACGGCTTCAAGCTGCATCCGACGGTGCAGAAGGTGCTGGCCGCGCGCAAGGCGATGGCCGCCGGCGAGCAGAACGCGGACTGGGGCATGGCCGAGACCCTGGCCTACGCCAGCCTGGTGACCAACGGCTTCGGCGTGCGCCTGTCCGGCGAAGACTCCGGCCGCGGCACCTTCTCCCATCGTCATTCGGTCTTGCACGACCAAAACCGCGAGAGCTGGGACCAGGGCAGCTATGTGCCGCTGCGCAATATGTCCGACAACCAGGCCGATTTCCTGGTGATCGACTCCATCCTGAACGAAGAAGCGGTGCTGGCCTATGAATACGGCTATGCCTGTTCCGCTCCGGATCAGCTGGTGATCTGGGAAGCCCAGTTCGGCGACTTCGCCAACGGCGCCCAGGTGGCCATCGACCAGTTCATTTCCTCCGGCGAGACCAAGTGGGGCCGTCTGTGCGGCCTGACCACCATCCTGCCGCACGGCTACGACGGCCAGGGCCCGGAACACTCGTCCGCGCGCCTGGAGCGTTGGCTGCAACTGTGCGCCGAGCACAATATGCAGGTGGTGATGCCGTCCGAAGCCTCGCAGATGTTCCACATGCTGCGTCGCCAGGTGCTGCGCCCGTATCGCAAGCCGCTGGTCATCTTCCTGTCCAAGCGCCTGCTGCGCTTCAAGGATTCGATGAGCCCGATCGAAGCGTTCACCAGCGGCGGTTTCCGCCCGGTGATCGGCGACGCGGTGGTGCAGGACGCCAAGAAGGTCAAGCGCGTGCTGCTGTGCGCCGGCCAGGTGTATTACGACCTCGCCGCCGCCCGCAAGGAGCGCGGCCTGGACGACGATATCGCCATCGTCCGCATCGAGCAGCTGTATCCGTTCCCGACCGAGCAGGTGGCCGCCGAACTGGCGCGCTTCCCGCAGGCGCGCGAAGTGATGTGGGTGCAGGAAGAGCCGCGCAACCAGGGCGCCTGGTATCAGATCCGCCACCGCCTGGAAGGCCTGCTGGGCGCCAAGCAGTCGCTGTCCTTCGCCGGCCGTCCGTCGTCCGCTTCCCCGGCCGTAGGCTATATGAGCAAACACGTCGCCCAACTCAAGGCTTTCGTTGAAGAAGCCATGTCGGTCGCCAAATAACCACTGAATGAGTTCGAGGCAGCCGGAGGGCTGCCTCTACATGGAGAAGAACATGCTGATTGAAGTCACCGTCCCGCAACTGCCCGAGTCCGTATCCGAAGCCACGCTGATGAGCTGGCACAAGAAGGTTGGCCAAGCCGTCAGCCGCGACGAGAACCTGATCGACCTGGAAACCGACAAGGTGGTGCTGGAACTGCCGGCGCCCCAGGCAGGCGTGATCGTTGAAATCATCGTGGAAGACGGCGCCACCGTGGTGTCCGGCCAGCTGATCGCCAAGATCGACACCGCCGCCAAGGCCGGCGACGTGGCTCCGGCCGCAGCCGCCGCGCCGGCTCCGGCAGCCGCCCCGGCGCCCGCCGCCGCTCCGGCAGGCGGAGCCGCCATGCCGTCCGCCGCCAAGCTGGCCGCCGAAACCGGCGTGGACCTGTCCAAGGTGGCCGGTTCCGGCCGCGACGGCCGCGTGCTGAAGGAAGACGTGCAGGCCGCCAAGCAAGCCGCTCCGGCCCAGGCCGGCCCGGTGCTGGCTCCGGCCGCCGCCGGCGCCGCGCTGTCCGCCACCCCGGCCGCGGTCAATGTCGCCGCCATTCTGTCCGACCGTCCGGAACAGAGCGTGCCGATGTCCCGCCTGCGTCAGCGCGTGGCCGAGCGTCTGATCCTGTCGCAGCAGACCAACGCCATCCTCACCACCTTCAATGAAGTGAACATGAAGCCGGTGATGGACCTGCGCGCCAAGTATAAGGACCGCTTCGAGAAGGAACACGGCATCAAGCTGGGTTTCATGGGCTTCTTCGTCAAGGCCGTGGTCGCCGCGCTGAAGAAATACCCCATCGTCAACGCCTCGGTGGATGGCAACAACATCATCTATCACGGCTACTTCGATATCGGCGTGGCCGTGGGCAGCCCGCGCGGCCTGGTGGTGCCGGTGATCCGCAACGCCGACCAGCTGAGCCTGGCCGACATCGAGAAGCAGATCTCCGAATTCGGCAAGCGCGCCCAGGAAGGCAAGCTGACCGTGGAAGAACTGACTGGCGGCACCTACACCATCTCCAACGGCGGCACCTTCGGCTCGATGATGTCCACCCCCATCATCAACCCGCCGCAGTCCGCCATCCTGGGCATGCACGCCACCAAGGAGCGCGCCGTGGTTGAGAACGGTCAAGTGGTGGTGCGCCCGATGATGTATCTTGCCCAGTCCTACGACCACCGCATCATCGACGGCCGCGAAGCCGTGCTGAGCCTGGTGGCGATCAAGGACGCGATTGAAGATCCGGCCCGCCTGATCCTCGACTTGTAATCACCCGCGGCCGGGAGCGCGCTCCCGGCCTGTCTTGCGATGAATGGAGCTTGAATGCAGTTGCCCGACTGGTTTTACGGAATCGCCGCCATCCTGGCCGGCGTGGCCATAGGCTGGCTGACCTGGAAAAAACGCCGCAACGGCGTGCGCGAAGACCTGTACAGCCTGATCGGCAAAAGCATTCTCTGTCTGTTCATGATCGCATTCGGCATTCTGCTGCTGAAGGTCGGCAAGTAGACCCGGCAGCCGGCGGGCCGCGCGCCCGCCACCGACAAAGGAAAACAAGATGAGCCAATCGTTTGATGTAGTGGTGATCGGCGGCGGCCCCGGCGGCTATGTGGCCGCCATCCGCGCCGCCCAGCTGGGCTTCAACACCGCCTGCGTGGACGCATTCAAGAACCCGGAAGGCAAGGCGTCGCTGGGCGGCACCTGCCTGAACGTCGGTTGCATCCCGTCCAAGGCGCTGCTGCAGTCGTCTGAAAACTTCCACGCGGTGCAGCACGATTTCGCCAAGCACGGCATCAGTGTCTCCGGCGCCAAGATGGATGTGGCGCAGATGATTTCGCGCAAGACCGACATCATCAGCAAGAACGCCGCCGGCATCAGCTTCCTGTTCAAAAAGAACAAGGTCGCCAACATCCACGGTCTGGCCGCCTTCAAGGGCCGCCAGGGCGAGAAATGGGTGATCGAGGTCAGCGACGGCGGCAAGGTGGTGGACACCCTGGAAGCCGGCCACGTGATCGTGGCTACCGGTTCCAGCCCGCGCGCGCTGCCGGGCCTGGCCACCGACAACAAGCTGGTGCTGGACAATGAAGGCGCGTTGGCGCTGACGGACGTGCCCAAGCGCCTGGGCGTGATCGGCGCCGGCGTGATCGGCCTGGAAATGGGCTCGGTCTGGAAGCGTCTGGGCGCGGAAGTCACCATCCTGGAAGCGATGCCGACCTTCCTCGCAGCGGCCGACCAGCAGATCGCCAAGGAAGCCTTCAAGACCCTGACCAAGGACACCGGCCTGGACATCAAGCTGGGCGTCAAGATCGGTGAAGTGAAGGCCGGCAAGAAGAGCGTCACCGTCAATTACGAACTGAACGGCGAAGCGGTCAAGGCCGAGTTCGACAAGCTGATCGTGTCCATCGGCCGCGTGCCCAACACCCAGGGCCTGGGCGCCGATGCGGTGGGTCTGCAGCTGGACGAGCGCGGCTTTGTGGCGGTGGACGACCATTGCCACACCAATCTGCCCAATGTCTGGGCGATCGGCGACGTGGTGCGCGGCCCGATGCTGGCGCACAAGGCGTCGGAAGAGGGCGTGGCCGTGGCCGAGCGCATCGCCGGCCAGAAGCCGCACGTGGACTTCGGCGTGATTCCGTGGGTGATCTACACTTCTCCGGAGATCGCCTGGGTCGGCAAGACCGAGGAACAGCTCAAAGCCGAGGGCGTCGAGTACAAAAAAGGCAGTTCGGGCTTCGGCGCCAACGGCCGCGCGCTGGGTCTGGGCCAGGCGCAAGGCACGGTCAAGATCCTGGCCTGCGCCAAGACCGACCGCATCCTGGGCCTGCACATGATAGGCCCGATGGTGTCCGAGCTGGTCAGCGAAGGCGTGGTGTCGATGGAGTTCAAGGCCGCCAGCGAAGACCTGGCGCGCATTGTCCACGCCCACCCGTCCTTGTCGGAAGTGATACACGAAGCCGCTCTGGCCGCCGACAAGCGCGCTTTGCACGGCTAAGCGTTGGCCGGGTCGTGTACAATCGCGCACGGCCCGGCAAAACGGCCTCCTCGGGGGCCGGTTGACGGAGTATGCGGCGGCGGCGTTTAGCCTGGGGGGTAAGCGCCGCGCGCCAGATACATTCAAGGTTTACAAGCGACTCAAAGAAATAGGGGCGTCGGTTTCAGCCCGCCATCCATTTCTCCGAAAGGAAACCATAGATGAACCTGCACGAATACCAAGCGAAAGAGCTGCTGGCCAAATACGGCCTGCCGGTGCAACAGGGCATTCTGGCCGCCACGCCGGAAGAAGCCGCTGCCGCTTATGACAAACTGGGCGGCAAATTCGCCGTCGTCAAGGCCCAGGTGCATGCCGGCGGCCGCGGCAAGGCCGGTGGCGTGAAAGTGGTGAAAAGCCGCGAAGAAGCCGCCGAAGTGGCCAAGGGCCTGATCGGCAAGAATCTGGTGACCTACCAGACCGACGCCGCCGGCCAGCCGGTGAACAGCGTGCTGGTGTGCGAAGACATGTACCCGGTGCAGCGCGAACTCTATCTGGGCGCCGTGGTTGACCGCGGCAGCCAGCGCGTGGTGTTCATGGTGTCCACCGAAGGCGGCGTGGAAATCGAGAAAGTCGCCGAGGAAACCCCGGAAAAGATCATCAAGATCGAGGTTGATCCGCTGGTGGGCATGCAGCCGTTCCAGGCCCGCGACGCCGCTTTCGCGCTGGAACTGAAGGGCGAGCAGGTTGCCGCCTTCACCAAGCTGATGCTGGGTTCTTACAAGGCCTTTGTTGAAAACGACTTCGCCCTGTTCGAAGTGAACCCGCTGGCGCTGCGTGAAAACGGCCAGCTGGCCTGCGTGGACGGCAAGATCAACCTGGACTCCAACGCCCTGTACCGTCACCCGGAACTGCTGGCGCAACGCGACAAGAGCCAGGAAAACGAACGCGAAGTGAAGGCTTCCGAGTTCGATCTGAACTATGTGGCGCTGGAAGGCAATATCGGCTGCATGGTGAACGGCGCCGGCCTGGCGATGGCCACCATGGACATCATCAAGCTGAAGGGCGGCCAGCCGGCCAACTTCCTGGACGTGGGCGGCGGCGCCACCAAGGAGCGCGTGATCGAAGCGTTCAAGCTGATCCTGGCCGACACCTCGGTGCAGGGCGTGCTGATCAACATCTTCGGCGGCATCGTGCGTTGCGACATGATCGCCGAAGCCATCATCGCCGCGGTGAAGGAAGTGAACGTGACCGTGCCGGTCGTAGTGCGTCTGGAAGGCAACAACGCCGAACTGGGCGCCAAGATCCTGGATGATTCCGGTCTGAAACTGACTTCCGCCCAGGGTCTGAACGACGCTGCCGAGAAGATCGTCGCCGCCGTCAAGGCCGCTGCCTGAGACCCGCACTGAGCTGAGGAATACAAAATGAGCGTATTGGTAAACAAAGACACCAAAGTGCTGGTGCAAGGCTTCACCGGCAAGAACGGCACTTTCCACGCCGAGCAGGCGCTGAAAGTGGGCACCAAGGTCGTAGGCGGCGTAACCCCGGGCAAGGGCGGTTCCGAGCATCTGGGCCTGCCGGTGTTCAACACCATGAAGGACGCCGTACGTCAGACCCAGGCCGACGCCTCGGTGATCTACGTGCCCGCAGCCTTCGCCAAGGACTCCATCCTGGAAGCCATCGACAGCGGCGTGAAGTTGATCGTCTGCATCACCGAAGGCGTGCCCACCCTGGACATGCTCTACGTGAAGAAGGCCGTGGACGAAGCCGGCATCCGCCTGATCGGCCCGAACTGCCCCGGCATCATCACCCCGGGCGAGTGCAAGATCGGCATCATGCCGTGGCACATCCACAACCCGGGCCGCATCGGCATCGTGTCCCGTTCCGGCACCCTGACCTATGAAGCCGTGGCGCAAACCACCGCTCTGGGCCTGGGCCAGTCCACCTGCATCGGCATCGGCGGCGACCCGATCCCGGGCACCAGCCACATCGACGCGCTGAAGCTGTTCCAGGATGATCCGGACACCGACGCCATCGTGATGATCGGCGAAATCGGCGGTTCCGCCGAGGAAGAGGCGGCCGAGTTCGCCAAGTCCTACGTGACCAAGCCGGTGGTCGGCTACATCGCCGGCGTGACCGCTCCCAAGGGCAAGCGCATGGGCCACGCGGGCGCCATCATTTCCGGCGGCAAGGGCACGGCGGAAGAGAAGTTCAAGGCCTTCGA
Organism: Chromobacterium sp. FG89; assembly: GCF_057808735.1. NCBI lineage: Bacteria > Pseudomonadati > Pseudomonadota > Betaproteobacteria > Neisseriales > Chromobacteriaceae > Chromobacterium > Chromobacterium sp. FG89. The sequence goes on from NZ_JBMDIQ010000002.1 coordinate 177,390, forward strand.
GAAGGCCGGCATCGCCTACACCCGCAGCCCGGCGGAAATCGGCAAGACCATGTTCGAGCTGCTGAAAAGCAAGGGCATGATCTAAGCGCTTACAAGCAAGCCGCAAACAAAACACCCCTGGCCAGCCAGGGGTGTTTTTTTATGCGTCGCCGTTCAGGCGTAGCGCGCGCAGACGCGGTCGAACGGCGGCCGGTAGCGCGGATCGACGTAGGGCGTCAGCAGATAGAGCAGGCTGCGACAGCCGTCTTTCACCATGCGCTCCAGCTCGCTGGGCGTGGCGGAGTGCTTGAGCGTGGTCACCCAGCCGGTCTGCACCATCTGAAAGTGCTGGACCAGGTGCGCCAACTGCTTGTCGTCGCCCAGCAGCACGCCCTCTTCGCGCAGCCGTGAGAACAGCTGGGCCAGCTTGCCGGCCAATTGGCCGCGCGACAGCTGCTGGTGGTTTTCCGCCAGTTCCGGGTGCAGGTAGTACAGGCTGGGCATGCTCTTGGGCAGGAAGCGGAAGCTCCAGATGTGCCGCAGCGTTTTTTCCATCGCCCCCACCATCGCCTCTATCGAGTTGCTGTGCCGGAGCGCGGCGGACAGCTGCTCGGCCATGCCCTTGACGTAGCGCTGGTAGAGCTCGCTGATGATCTCTTCCTTGTTGCGGAAGTGATAGTAGAGCTTGCCGGTGCTGATATTCATCCGCTCGGCGATATGGTTGGTGGTGATGACGCGCTCGCCCTCCTGATTGAACAGCTGCAAGCTGGCGTCAACGATGTTCTGAAAGGTTTGCGACCGTTCGCCGCTTTTACTCATCTTGGCCCCTTTCTGTCTAATAACCGGGCGCCGCCCATTGCCGTGGCTGCGTCCAGGCGCAAGTATCGCTCAAATTGGGGTGAAATTGTCGTGGTTAGGGCAAATTGTCGACATTTTGTGACGCAAGCGTCGGCAAGATAAGCTTCGCAGGCGTTACGAGTATTTGAAATGCATGATTGAGTTGGTAGTTTGATTTAAAACATGCGCAAATATTTAAAGACATTGTTATTTTTAACAATGCATGACATCTCGTATGACGGATAATAACGCTTTTATCAGCAACGGCTTATCATGCGCTCCATCCGTCACAAGCTCACGCTGCTGACAGCGGTGTCCATTCTGGTCGCCACGCTCAGCATCACCATCACCGCCTGCCTGAATATCCGCTCCCACGCTTATCAAGAAGCGGAGCGCGAGATCAATCAGGTCGCCCAGCTACAGGGCGGCTTCGTGTCCGAATGGCTGTCGGTCCGCAAGAATCTGATCAGCGCCAGCCTCAGCCACGCCGACGACGCTCAGGTCAGCTACTATCTGCAGCAGCTGGCCAAGGGCGGCGGCTTCAATGTGATCTACGCCGGCAACGGCGTCACCGGTGACATGAAGTACTCGGTGCCGGGGCGTCCCAAGCCCAGCGCCGACTACCAGCCGGCCCAGCGTCCCTGGTTCCAGCAGTCCAAGGCCCAGGACGGCCTGATCGTCACCGATCCCTACAAGGATTCCGAGCCGGAAACCAAGGACAAGCTGGTGATCACCATCGCCGACAAGGTCAAGGGCCAGGAGATCGTGGTGGGCGGCGACATCCTGATCGACAAGCTGGTCAAGTCGGTGCTGGACATCAAGCTGGCCGGCAAGGGCCATGCCTTCCTGCTGACCAAGCAGGGCAAGATCATCGCCTATCCCAAGCCGGGCAATGAGCTCAAGCCCATCGGCAGCGTGATTCCGGCCTTGGACGAAGCCGCCTTCGCCAGCCTGTTGCAAAGCGACCAGGCCAAGAGCGTGGACATTGACGGCGGCGCCTATATGGTGGCCTTGCGTCCGATCGCGGGTTCCGACTGGGTGATGGGCGTGGCCGCGGACGAAGACGTGATCTCCTCCCAGGTCAACGGCATCATCTGGCTGATCGCCGGCGCCGTCGCCATCGTGCTGGCGGTGATGCTGACCTTCAGCTCCGCCTATCTGGGCCGCCTGCTCAAGGGCCTGTTCCAGGTGCGCGACGCGATGCGCGAAATCTCCCAGGGCGAAGGCGATCTGACCCGCCGCATCGAAGTGGCCGGCGAAGACGAGGTGGCGCAGACCGCGCAGGCCTTCAACCAGTTCGTGCAGCGGCTGAACGGCATGTTCCGCGAACTGCGCGACGAAGCCGGGCAACTGACCCAGGGCGTGATCGAAGTCAGCGGCGCGGTGAAGCGTCTGGCCGATGATTCCCACGTGTTGGCGGACATCTCCAGCTCCAACGCCGCGGCGATCGAAGAAGTGACGGTGAGCATCTCCCACATCGCCGACGCCACCCGCGAGACCGACAGCCTGGCGCGCAATACCGGCGAGCATTCGCGCGAGAGCGCCAACGATATGCAGCGCATCAGCAGCGAGATGTCGCGCACCAGCGAATCGGTGGGCGAACTGTCCGGCCTGCTGGCGTCCTTGGAACAGCGTTCGCAGGAAATCTCCAAGATCACCAATGTGATCCGCGACATCGCCGACCAGACCAATCTGCTGGCCTTGAACGCGGCGATCGAAGCCGCGCGCGCCGGCGAGCAGGGCCGCGGCTTCGCCGTGGTGGCCGACGAAGTGCGCAAGCTGGCCGAGCGCACCGGCCAGGCCACGGTGGAAATCAGCCAGATGGTGGAAAACATTCTGGGCGAAACCGGCAAAGCGGTGCAGAACATGAACAGCACCGTCGGCGCGGTGGACAACAGCGTGGACCTGACCGCTCAGGCGCGCGCGCGCCTGACCGCCATCAGCGAGGCGATGCAGCAGGTGGTGGACAAGATCGGCGACGTGGCCCTGTCCACCAGCGAGCAGCACAACGCCACCACGGCGATGGCGCAGAGCACCGAGTCGATCAACAACCAGATCATCGACTCCGACTCCGCGCTGCAATCGGCGATGCAGACCCTGGGCTCCTTGAACGACCTGGCCCGCGGCATGCAGAGCACCTTCAACCGCTTCCGGCTCTAAACCGACTCAGCGATTGTCCGCGTAAGGAAACTCTCGCGCTTTCGCATGGTCAGTCATACAACGCCGGCTCCGTTCAGGGGCCGGCGTTTTGTTATGCTATGGATAGTGAAACGGGGATTGAAGGATTTCGGATGAAAAGACTGATGATGATGTCGGCGCTGCTGCTGACCGCCTGCGGCACCTTTCCGACCCAGGAAGGCTATGCGCAGAAGGCGTATTACTGGCAGGGGCGCGATGTGAATCAATTGCTGGCGGAGTGGGGCGCGCCGCAGAAAACCCTGAAGATGCCGAACGGCAACATGCTCTACACCTACAGCAAGGAATTCACCCAGCGCGAGCCGCTGCGCGAGAACCGCGTGTACGAGCCGGGCGCCAAGGTGACTTACAACGAGAACGGCCAGACCAAGACCATAGAAACGCCGGGACGCTGGGTCAACACCGGTATGATAGGCGGCGGTTCCACCCATTACAGCTGCACCACCAATTTCGTGGTCAATCCCAAGAGCCAGCTGGTGGAGACCGTCAGCTTCGACGGCAACAACTGCGTGGCGGTGCCGCGGCAGTGAGTTCCGGCCCCGCCAGATGGCGGGGCTGCGGACATGTAAAGCATGTTCACGATCTCGCCGGCTCGCGCCGCGGATCGTAACCGGTTCTTATTGGCCGGGCAGCTTCCATTCCCCCTTGCTGCGGAAAGGCACCCGGCCCATGCCGTTGAGGTCCTCCAGCGTGCCGTTCAGCTGGTATTCCAGCTTGCCGCCGTTGCCGGCCTCCATCGCCTTGCCGATCTGTTTCAGCCAGCCGGCCAGCGAGGTGTGCAATTGCAGGGTGACCATGCCTTCGCCCAGCGCCGGCACCGCGATGGCTTGATTGCTGAGCCCGGTGGCCAGCTTTTCTCCGGCCACGTTCAGCTCCAACGTCATGCCCTTGGCGTTCAAGGCCAGATTATTGGGATTGCTGACCCGCAGGCTGACTTCGAAGCTTTGCTCGAACAGGGTGGTCTTGCCGGGCTTGACGTCGGCGATGCTGATCTGCGGTTTCTGATAGTTCAGCGCTGCGCAGCCGCTTAGCAGCAGGGCGAACAGGGCGATGCTCAGATATCGTTTCATATTCGGTTTTCCTAGGGTTGACTGGCTTTATTCCAAACCGCCCAGCACATCGCGCGTCACCGCCAGCCAGGCGCGCGCGGCGTGCGACAAGTATCCGTTCTTTTGCCAGATCAGCGCCAGATGCCAGACCAGCTTGGGTTCGGCCAGCGGAATCACGTCGTAGGCGGCGCGGTCCAGCCGCTCCACGATGGAGCGCGGCAGCAGGGTGACGCCCATGTGGGCGGAGACCAGTTCCACGATGAAGTCCCAGTGCGCGCTGCGTCCCACCACGTGCAGCGGGCGGCCCAGCTCGCGGAAGGCGTCGCTGACCCGGCGCGCCAGCGTGAAATCCTGCGGATACAGCACGAAGGGCTGGCCGGCGATCTGTTCCAGCCTCACCACGCTCTGGCCCCGCCACTCCGAGCCGGCCGGCGCCACCAGGCACAGCGGATCGCGCACCACGGCGAATTGATCGAAAGCCTGATTGTCCACCGGCAGCACCGCCACGCCGATTTCCAGTTCGCCGCTGCGCACGCTGCTCTCGATGGCCAGCGCGCCGTCTTCCACCATTTTCAGTTCGATCTGCGGATAGCGTTGACGGAAGCTGCTGACCACCGGCGCGAAGAAGGCCACGCCCACCATCGGCGGCAGGCCGACCACCAGTTCGCCGCGCTTGAGCGCAGACAAGTCGGACAGCTCGGTTTTCAACTGGTTCATCGCCGACAGCACGTCCAGGCCGCGCTCATAAGTGGCCCGGCCGGCGTCGGTGAGGCGGAAGCTGCGGCCTTCGCGCAGGATCAGCGGGCAGCCCAGCTCCTCCTCCAGCTGGCGCACCATCTTGCTGATGGTGGGCTGGGTCACATAGAGGGCTTCGGCCGCCTTGGTGAAGCTTTGGCGTTTGACAACCTCGATGAAATAGCGCAGCGCGCGGATGTCCATGTGTGCTTGTCCGGATCATGTATTCCAGATTGGAATGCGTGAAATAATTTTAATTCATTTTTTGAATGCATGCCGGCGCTCTATACTCGAAACACTCCCTGTGTTGTGTAGTGGCTCAATCATGGCAAACCCGAACCTTCCCGCATTCAAGCAAGTGGCGCTGACCGTTGGTCAGGTGGCCTTGCTGAGCGTGGTGTGGATAGCGGCCAGCCAGTTGAGCAGCCATTTCCTGCCTGTGGTGCCTGCCGGCGTGCTGGGGATGTTCCTGGTGCTGGCGGTGCTCTGGCTGGGCTGGTTGCCGCTGGATTGGTGTCGCAGCGGCGCCCGCTGGTTGCTGGCCGAAATGTTGTTGTTCTTCATCCCCGCCGTGGTGGCGGTGATCCAGTACCCGGACGTGATCATGGCCGCCGGGCTGCGGATCGTGGCGGTGATCGTGCTGTCCACCTTGCTGGTGATGGCGGCGACCTCCTGGGTGGTGGACAAATGTTACCGCTTGGAAGTGGCCCTGCGCTGGCATGGCCGCCAGAAACAGGTGAAGACGCATGGAGCATGAAATCGCACTGGCCAGTCTGCTGATTACCGTTGTCTTGTACGGACTGGTCAAAAAGTTTTATCTGAAAAAGCGCAATTGGTGGAGCGCCCCGATTCTGGCGGTGCCGCTGTTGGTGATTGCGCTGGTGGTCCTGGCCAAGGTGCCGTACCGGGTGTATTTCGAAGACACCCGCTGGCTGACCTGGATGCTGGGCCCGGCCACGGTGGCCTTCGCGGTGCCAATCTATGAGCACCGGGCGATGATACGCCGTCACTGGCTGTCGCTGAGCTGCGGCGTGCTGGTGGGCATGCCGGTGGCGGTGTTCAGTTCGATCTGGCTGGCGCGCCTGCTGGGCTTGTCCGAGCTCTTGCAGCGCAGCCTGGCGCCGCGTTCGATCAGCACCCCGTTCGCCCTGGCCACGGCCTCCGGCATCGGCGCCTCGCCGGATCTGACCGCGGTGTTCGTGGTGATGACCGGGGTGTGCGGCATGTTGCTGGGCGAAGTGATGCTGGCCTGGATGCCGCTGCGCTCCAGCCTGGCGCGCGGGGCCCTGTTTGGCGCCGCCGCCCACGCGGCCGGCACCGCCAAGGCCAGCGAGCTGGGCGCCGAAGAAGGCGTGGTGGCCAGCCTGACCATGATGCTGGGCGGTTTGGCGACGGTGTTCGCCGCGCCGCTGATAGGTTTGTTGTTGTAGTTTGTGTGTGTACTTGTTGTGACCCGCATTCCCGTGGGGTGGCGTGCGGTGGTTTCTCCTCATCTCCCCAAACGAGCGTTGTTAGGGCCGACCCAGTGGGTCGGCCCCTTTTTTTTGCCTATTCCCCTGCGCATGGACGATAAAAAACCCGGCCGGAGCCGGGTTGGGCATCAAGATCGTTCAGCCCATTTGCTGCGGGGTGATCATGATCTCCACGCGGCGGTTGCGCGCCTTGCCGCTGTCGCTGGCGTTGCTGGCCACCGGCTGGGCCGCGCCGTAACCCATGGTGCGCACCCGTACCGAGTTGACGCCCTGGCCTTGCAGGTATTCGGTCACCGATTGGGCGCGTTTTTCCGACAAGGTCTGATTGTAGGCGGCGGCGCCGCTGCTGTCGGTGTGGCCGGCCACGGTGATCGAGGTGTCCGGGAACTGCACCAGCACGCCGGCGATGTCGCCCAGCGGTTTTTGCGCCCTGGCGTTCAGCTGATAGCCGTTGGTGGGGAAGGTGATGTTGTCGGGCAGGGACAGCTTGAGCTGGTCGCCGATGCGCTCGACGGCGATCTGGCTATTCTTCAGCTTCTCGCGCAATTGTTTTTCCTGGTAATCCATATAGCCGCCGATGCCGGCGCCGATCGCGCCGCAGGCCAGCGCCGAATTGCGGGCGCCTTTGCCGCCATGAGTCAGCGCGCCCACCAGGCCGCAGGCCGCCGCGCCGCCCAGGCCGTAGAGAGCTGTCTTGCTGATCTCGGTCTGGCCGGTTTGCGGGTTGGTGGTGCAGGCGGACAGAGCCAGCGCGATCAGGGTCGCGGCGGCGGTGGCGGGCTTGAACAAACGGGTCATTGCTTCTCCACTGAAGGGTGATGGGGGTGCGGGTCCTGGCCGAAGGGCGTGTGGCAGACGCAGGGTTCGCCTTCGGACGCCTCCACCAGGGTTTGCAGAATGCCGCATTCCGCCACGGTGTGATGGTCGTGGCAGCGGTCGCGCAGCGCCAGCAGCTGTTGTTCCAGCAGGCGCAGGCTTTCCACTTGCTGATGGACCTTGCTCACCTGGCGGTCTATCAATTGATTGATATCGTCGCAGGCCAGCGAGGAGTCGGCCTTGAACGCGGCCAGCTGGCGGATGTCGGCCAGCGACATGCCCAGCGAGCGGCAGTGCAGGATGAAATTCAGTTCGCCCAATTGCTCGGCGTTGTAGCGTCGGTAGCCGGAGGCGCTGCGCAGCGGCGCGGACAGCAGGCCTTCGCGCTCGTAATAACGGATGGTTTCCACTTCGCAGCCGGTCTGGCGCGCCAGTTCTCCAATCAGCATCTCAGTTCTCCCGCAAGACGCCCCGTTGGGCGATGGCGACGATGTGCCGCCGGGTGAGGATATTTTAGCAAAAAAGCTTGACCTTGTAGCGACTATAGGGTTTGCAATGAAGCTATATCAATCCGATCAAGGGAGGCCACCGTGTTCCATCCAGCGCAAAGAAGGCGAAACAAGCTTGCTCCGCATGCCGGCCATGCTTCTTGCCGCGGCGGAGAGGGCAAGCCCGATCCGCGCCCGGCGGACGATTGCTGCGGCCATAAATTGGAGGCGGCGATGCCGGCCCAACGGCCCGCCGCCGCGCATGATCACGATCACAGCCACGACGCTGCGGGCAAGGCCTGCTCGGGTCACGACCACGGCGCGGAAGCGCCGCGCGCGGTGTCCTTGGGCGAGGGCGGCCGGCAGCAGGCGCGCTTGCACATCCAAGCGATGGACTGCCCGACCGAGGCCAAGCTGATTGAAAAAGCCCTGGGCGGTATGACGGGGGTGGCCGCGCTGGAGTTCAACTTCATCGAACGCGTGCTGCTGGTGCGTCACGATCTGCCCAATCTGGACGGAGTCAAACAGGCCATCGCCAAGGTGGGCATGAAGGCGGTGGAGCTGACGGACGCCTCGGCGCCGGTGGAGCAGCCCAAATCCTCGCGCCGCGGCAATTGGCTGCTGGCCTTGTCCGGTTTGGCTGCGGCGGGTTCGGAAGGCGTGGCCTGGCTCAGTGGCGCGGATCAGGGCTGGGGCAGCGCGGCGCTGGCCCTGGCCTCCATCCTGCTGGGCGGCATTCCCACCTTGAAAAAGGGCTGGATCGCCTTGTCCACGCGCACGCTCAACATTCATTTCCTGATGTCGGTGGCGGTGATAGGCGCGATGCTGATCGGTCAGTGGCCGGAGGCGGCGATGGTGCTGTTTCTGTTCGCCATCGCCGAGCGCCTGGAGGCGATGTCGCTGGCGCGCGCCGGCGAGGCGGTGAAGGCCTTGATGTCGCTGGCGCCGGAAACCGCCTGGTTGCAAAGCGGTGGGGAATGGGTGGAGCGTCCGGCCGCCGAAGTGGCGCCGGGCAGCCGAGTGCGGGTGCGTCCGGGCGAGCGTGTGCCGCTGGACGGCCGCATCGACCAGGGCCATAGCGCCTTCAACGAGGCGCCGATCACCGGCGAGAGCCTGCCGGTGGACAAATCGCCGGGCGACGCGGTGTTCGCCGGCAGCATCAACGGCAGCGGCGTGGTGGAAGTGCTGACCACGGCGGCGGCCAACGGCAGCGTGCTGGCGCGCATCATCGACACCGTGCGCAACGCCCAGGCCAGCAAGGCGCCGACGCAGCGCTTCATCGACCGCTTCGCCGAGATCTACACCCCGGTGGTGCTGGTCGCCGCGCTGCTATTCGCCGTGGCCACGCCCTTGCTGGGCTGGCTGAGCTGGGGCGAGGCGGTTTACAACGCGCTGGTGATGCTGGTGATCGCCTGCCCGTGCGCGCTGGTGATCGCCACGCCGGTGACCGTGGTCAGCGCGCTGGCCTCCGCCGCCAAGCACGGTTTGCTGATCAAGGGCGGCGCGCCGCTGGAAACGGCGGCCAGGATAGACGCGGTGTGTTTCGACAAGACCGGCACTTTGACCGAGGGCGAACCGCAGGTGACCGAGGTGGTGGCGCTGGCCGACGCGGATCAGGATCAGCTGCTGCGCTGGGCCGCCGCCCTGGACGCGCATTCCACCCACCCGCTGGCCAAGGCGGTGCTGGCGGCGGCTAGCGCCCGCGGCCTGTCCTGGCCGGAGGCGGAGCAAGTCAGCGAACAGGCCGGGCGCGGCGTCAGCGGCCTGGCGGACGGCAGGAAGCTGGCCTTGGGCAGCAGCCGGCTGGCGCGGGAGCAGGGCGCTTTGAACGAGGCCTTGCAAGCCGAGCTGTCGCGGCTGGAGCTGGCCGGCCAGGGCGCGCTGGTGTTGCTGGAGGGCGAGCGCGCGCTGGGCGTGATCGCGGTGGCCGACCGGATTCGTCCGGAAGCGCCGGCGGCTTTGCGGCAATTGGCCAAGCTGGGCGTGGCGACCGTGATGTTGAGCGGCGACAACCAGCAGGTGGCGCAGGCGGTGGCGGCGCAGACCGGCATCGTCGAGGCGCACGGCGGCTTGCTGCCGGAAGACAAGCTGGAACGCATCGTTCGCTTGCAGGCCTCCGGCAAGACGGTGGCGATGGTGGGCGACGGCGTCAACGACGCGCCGGCGCTGGCCCGCGCCGATCTGGGCATCGCCATGGGCGCGGCAGGCTCCGACAGCGCGCTGGAAACCGCCGGCGTGGCGCTGATGGACGACAAGCTGGCCAAGCTGGCCGATATGCTCAGCCACGCGCGGCGCACCTCGCGGGTGTTGAAGGTGAATATCGCGGTGGCGCTGCTCACCAAGCTGGTGTTCTTCGTGTTGGCGATGCTGGGCATGGCCAGCTTGTGGATGGCGGTGTTCGCCGACGTGGGCACCAGTCTGGTGGTGATCGCCAACGGCCTGAGGCTGGCGCGCGGCGTGCGCAAGGCGGAGTGATAGAAACGACGCCTGGTTCTCCGGGCCTGTTCAACGCCGTATCGCCGAAGCGCAGCGGATTTTGAACAGGTTCTCAGGCGTAGGTATCGATGTTGGACCCCAGCCCCGGGCCTTGCCGCTCGGGGCTGTTGATGTGTTGGCGCGCCTGCAGCGGACTCATTCCCTGTTTGCCGGCCTGTTGCTGCATCAGCTCGATGCGGGCCTGCTGTTCCATCTGCGCGGCCGCCGCGGCCACCGCGCGATCCTGGCCGGAGGGGTCGGCCGGCGCCAGCGCGGCCCTTTGCACGGTTTGGGCGTTGGAGATGGTTTCCTGCGGCGTGCTGCCCCGAGCCAGGCGGATGCCCACCTCGCCGCCTATCGCGTATTGCTTGCCGTCCGGGCCTTGCTGATAAGTGTAGGTGGCGCCGCCGCCGGCCAGCGCGCCGCCGCTGGTCAGATGGGCTTGCTCATGCTGGCGCACTTCGCTGTCTCTCGCCTTGAGCGCTTCCACTTGTTTTTGCTGCGGCTCGTCCAGGGGTTTGCCGTCGGCGCCTAGCGTGGCATTGGGCCGGGCTGGCTCTTTTTGATCGGCGGCGCTAGGATCGGCCGCGTTGTTTCCGGGCGCAGAGGCAGGCGCCGCCGGCGCCGCGGCGCTGGCCAGGTTTTGCTGGCAGGCCGGGCACTGGCAGTTGGCGCCATGGCTGGCTTGCAAGGCGTAGCCGCCATAGCCGCCGTAGCTGGATATCCCGGAAATGCTCATGAATTCATCGTCTTAGCTTGATATTTCCAGTTTAGCCGCTATGCGGGGTTTTTGTCCAAAAGCTGTTGCGGCGGCGACAGGGGCGGAAATTCCGCTAAAAACTGTTTAAAACAAGCTTAAGGGCGCAGAATACGCGGTTTCGAATCTTTGCGGGGCCACGCCGGCCGGCGTCGGGCGAGGTCCGCTTTTGGGAGTATGGCATGGGGCAACAGGTGGATCAGGCGAGCCAGCGCGAACTGGTGATGTCGGTGTTGATGACGCCGGACATGGCCAATTTTTCCGGCAATGTCCACGGCGGGGTGCTGTTGAAGCTGCTGGACCAGGTGGCTTACGCCTGCGCCAGCCGTTACGCCGGCTGTTACGTGGTGACCTTGTCGGTGGATCAGGTGCTGTTCAAGCAGGCCATCCACGTGGGCGAACTGGTGACTTTTCTCGCCTGCGTCAATCATGTGGGCCGCACCTCGATGGAGGTGGGCATCAAGGTGGTGGCCGAGGATATTCAGAAGCGCACGGTGCGCCACACCAATAGCTGCTATTTCACCATGGTGGCGTTCGAAAACGGCAAGGCGGTGCCGGTGCCGCCGCTGATGCTGGAAACGACGGAGCAGCAACACCGTTTCCGCGACGCGGAAATCCGCAAGAAGATGAGGATGGAAACCGAACAGCGCATGCGCCAGGCCTCCAAGCAGGACGGCGCCGATGCCTGAGGCGGCGTTCACTCTATTGCATAGCGATCCCCGCTTTTATCTGGTGGACAAGGCGCCCGGCGTCAGCTTCCACCGCGAGGGCGAGGAGGCCGGCCTGATGGAGGCCTTGCGCGCCGGCTTGAGCGACGCGGCGCTGTGGCCGGTGCACCGGCTGGACCGCATCACCTCCGGCCTGATCCTGGTGGCGCGCTCGGCCGAGACGGCGGCGCGGCTGGGCGAAGCCTTCGCCGGGCGAGAGATAGAGAAATATTATCTGGCCTTGTCGGACCGCAAGCCGGGCAAGAAACAGGGCAAGGTGGCCGGCGATATGGCCAAGGGCCGAGGCGGCGCCTGGCGCTTGCTGAATAGCCAGCAGAACCCGGCGGTGACGCAGTTCTTCAGCTATTCGCTGCAGCCGGGTCTGCGCTTGTTCCTGCTGCGGCCGCGCAGCGGCAAGACCCATCAGCTGAGGGTGGCCTTGAAGTCGCAGTCCGCGCCGATACTGGGGGATCTGCTATACGGCGGAACGCCGGCGGATCGCGGCTATCTGCACGCCTATGCGCTGCGCTTCGAACTGGAGGGCGAAAGTTTCCGCTTTGTCTGCCCGCCGAGCCGAGGCGAGGCCTTCTTGTCCGAGACCTGCCTCGCGGCGTTGCGGGACTTGGGCCAACCCTGGGATTTGGGGTGGCCGGCGGCGTAAGCGGCTAGGCTGGGCCGGGGTCCGGCTTTCAGGCCGCCATCGGCGCGGGAGCGGGCGCGGCCTGGTCGAAGCGAGCCAATTCCACGCCGTATTGTCCGCAGAGTTCGACGAAGGCCTGGCTGGAGAGGAAGCGGAATTCCTTGTCCCGCGTCGCGGCGATCGGGTCTTCCTTGTCTTGAGCCGGGTGGCCGGGGTGGCACATGATCAGCCCGCGGTCCGGCGTGCGGGCCAGCCATTGCTGCATCAGGCCGGCGAAGTCGGCTTGCGGCGTCAGCGAGTACATGCCGCCGAACCAGGGCGTGGTGTTGAAGCCCAGTTCGCGAGCGCCGTCGTCGAAACCGGTGCTGACGCTGCGCAGCACCAGGGCCTTGAGCCGGTTGTCGCCGGGGTGGCCCAGGCGGTCCGGAGAGCGCAAATAGGGCAGCGTCTGGTCCTGCCAGCGCTGGGCAACGGCTTCGAACAAGGCGTCGCGGACCACCGGCAGCGCATGCACATGCTGGTGGCCGTCGATGAAGTCCGGCAGCCGGCCGAAATGCTGGCAGAACAGATCGATTTGCATGACGGCGGCATCACGCAGCGTCGGGCGCGATAGCTGGCGCAATTGACTCTTCATCAGCCAATGCGATAAGGGACGCGCCTGCTCGCCAAAGGGGTGAGTCAAATTGAAATGCAGGCCGATGTCGGCTTTACCGTCGAAGGTTTTTAGCTCGGCAGCGCGGCTGGCCCAGCTGGGCGCCTGGCTCATCACGCTGGTGGCGGACAGGCGGCCGGCGGCCAGCAGTTCCAGAATGCCGGCGCTGATGGCGTCGGACTGGGCGAAGTCGTCGGCGCAGAGTGTCAGTCGTTTTGTCATGGGAGTGTGACCGCGACAAGCGGGTAAAGTTTTATATCCCTTTGTGCTGAAAATTAAGGGCTTCTGTGTAGTTTCTGTGTCGACGGCGGCTCACGGAAGGCCCATAGCTTGCTGAGCGCGAAGGTCAGCGCCGCGACGACGACGAGCACCAGCAACAGGGCGGCGCGATAATTCAGCGGGGTAAAGCGCAGCAAGAGCGCGTACATCGCCTCGTTGACGAGAAAGCTCAGGCAGGCGACGCCGAAGAAGCGCGGCAAGGCCTGGCGGTGGGGGATGTGGGCGGCTTGGAAGGTTTGCAGCCGGTGGCCCCAGTAGCTGACCTGGAAAGCGATCAGAAAGCCCAGCACATTGGCTTGCAGCGGCGCCATGCCCAGCGGCACCAGCAGCCAGGCCACCACGCCGAAATGCACCAGCATGGCGGATACGCCGACCACGCCGAACCAGAACAGCTCCCGGCTCATTCCCCTGCGTCCCCGGCGTCCGGCCGCCCGCGGCCGCTGATGCGGCTGACCAGATAGGTGGGGCGCTGTTTGACCTCGTCGAAAATACGGCCCACGTATTCGCCCAGTATGCCGATGGACAGCAGTTGCACGCCGCCGAGGAAGCTGATCGCCACCGCCAGCGTGGGCCAGCCGCTGACCGGGTTGCCGAACAGCAGGGTGTGGGTCAGCTCCCAGGCGGCGTAGCCGATGGAGCACAGCGAAATCAGGCAGCCGACCACGGTCCAGATGCGCAGCGGCATATTGGAGAAGGCGGTCAGGCCGGTGATGCCCAGATCCAGCAGCCGGCGGTAGTTGAAGCTGCTCTGGCCGGCGCGGCGCTCGCGGGTCTGGGTCGGCATCGGGCGCTGGGTGAAGCCCACCCAGTGGTACAAGCCCTTCATGAAGCGGTTGCGCTCCGGCATCTGGCGCAGCGCTTCCACCACGCAGCGGTCCAGCACGCGGAAGTCCTGGGTGTCGGCCGGCATCTTGTGGCGGCTGCCGCTATTGGCCAGTTGGTAGAAGGCTCGGGTGAACAGGCGCTTGGCCAGCGGCTCGTCCTCGCGGCTGCTGCGCACGCTGTAGACCATGTCGTAGCCTTGGCGCCATTCCTGCAGGAACACCGGCACCATTTCCGGCGGATGCTGGAAATCGCTGTCTATCAGCACGGCCACGTCGCCCTGGACGTGGTCGACGCCGGCGGTGAGCGCGATCTCCTTGCCGAAGTTGCGGGACAGCTGGATCAGCGTTACCGGCAGACCGGCGGCGTGGGTCAGCACCTGTTCCACGGTGTCGTCGCGGCTGCCGTCGTCCACCACCACCAGTTCGTGGCGGTAGCCGGCGTCGGCGAGCAACTGATGCAGGGTTTGCAGCATCGGCACGATGTTGGCGGATTCGTTGTAGGCCGGCACCACGCAGCTGACCAGCGGATCGGCCGGGCGCTCCTTGGCGCGTTGGGCCAATAGATAGGGCGGCACAAAAGCCTCAGTCATGCTGGGCGTCCTCGTGGTGAGCTTGCCGCGCGCCCGGGGCGTTGCCGAGCAGCAGCATGGTGTCGTTCATGACCTGGAAGCGGCCCAGCGGCGCGAAGCGGGCGCGGATGTCGGTCGGCAGCCGCGCCAGCTCGTTTTCGTCGGCCACGATGAAGCTGCCGGGTTTGCCCGCCAGCCAGGCGCGCAGTTGCTGCGGGTCCTGCGTGGTGCGCGCGCGGCCGTGGGAGTAGAACTCGGCGGAGAATTCGCGGCGGCCGGCCCAATAGACCAAGGCGCTGTCCGCGCTCGGGTTTTGCGCGCGCCAAGCGGCGATCACCTGTTTCTGGGTGCGCAGGTAGCGATTGCCGTCGTAGTGGTTGAAGGCCAGCAGCGCCAGCAGCACCACGCCGCCGATCGCGGCGATCCAGGGCAGCGCGCTGCGCTTCGCGTCGTCGGCGCGCGCGCGACGCCACAGTTCGGCGAACAGCAGCGCGCAGCCCGGCAGCATGGGCAGGGAGTAGGGGAAGATGATGTTGCCGGACATCGTGAAGAACAGCAGCGTCATCAGCGTCCACAGCGAGAGATAAAGTAGCCAGCCGTCGTCGTCGCGGCAGAGCCGCGGCAGCTTGGCGCCGTGGCGGACCAGCCAGGCCAGCATGGCGACGGACCAGGGAAAGATGGCGCCCAGCGCGTACAGCCAGATCATGCCGCGCGGCGTGGCGTGGGCGAAGCCGTATTTGTCGCCTTTCCAGCCGGAATCCAGGAAGCGGCTGACGTGTTCGCCCATGATGAAGTAATCGAGGAAGCCCGGGGTGCGTTGTTCCGCCAGAGCGTACCAGGGCGCGGCGACGGCGAACATCAGCAAGACGCCGCCGATCCACGGCAGCTTGCGCCACAGCGCCAGCCATTGATTGCGCAGCAAGACCCAGAAGAAGATGGGCATGCCCACCAGCACCACGGCCAGCGGGCCCTTGGCCAACAGGCCGAGTCCCAGGCCGACAAAGAAGACATAGCCCCAGCGGCGGCTGTCGCGCGCCAGAGCGTGCCAGAAAGCGACCTGGCTCAGGGTCACGCAGAAGAGCAGCGCCGGATCGGTCATCACCGTGCCGGCGGCGCCGAGGAAGAGCAGGCCGCTGGCCAGGATCAGCGCGGCGGCCATGGCGGCGTCTCCGCCGCTGCGGCGGCGCATCAGGTGGGCGCTGAGGCCCAGGGTGGCGACGGCCAGTAGCAGCGAGGGCAGGCGCGCGGCGATTTCATTGACGCCGAACAGGCCCATGCCGGCGGCGGACAGCCAGCTGGACAGCGGCGGTTTGGCCCAGAACGGAATGCCGTAATCGTGCCACAGGGTCACCCAGTTGCCGGTTTCCAGCATCTTGCGGGCGATTTCGCCGTAGCGCGCCTCGGTGGTGTCGGTGAGCGGAATCGCCCACATGCCGGCGAGGCGGAGCAGCAATAGCAGCAGCAGGACGGCGACGGCGCCTTGCTGCCAGGAGAGACTTGATCTTTTCATTCGGGGTGGAGGGCCGTCGGCGCGCGCGGGCGCGGCGGCGAATAAGGGCCGGAATCTGGAAGCCCCGTATGATAAAGCCTTTTCTCCGGTCTGTGTTGGCCGGGGACGGCGCAAAAAAAGCCGGCGTCCGCCGGCTGCTTGCGGGGCCGGGCTGGGAGCCCGGCCGTCGACGCTTGGCCTTATTGCAGGCCGTGCATCATTTTCTTCAGTTTGTAGGACAGCGCGAACAGCACCAGCGAGCTGACGCCGGCCATGGCCACGAACAGCATGAAGAAGTCGTGCAGATTGCTGATGGCGTAGCCGAGGAAGTGCGGCACCGGCTTGCTCGGGTCCGGGTACAGTTCAGACAGGGTGCCGGCGAACTTGTTGGCGGCGGCGTTGGACAGGAACCAGATGCCCATCATCAGACCGGTGAAGCGGGCCGGGGACAGTTTCACCACCAGGGACAGGCCAATCGGGGACAGGCACAGTTCGCCGAAGGTGTGCAGCACGTACAGGCTGACCAGCCACAGCATGCTGACCTTGACGCCCGGTTCCAGGCCTTCCACGCCGAAGGCGATCACCAGATAGCCCAGCGCCAGGAAGAACAGGCCCAGCGCCATTTTCACCGGGGAGTTAGGCTCGCGGTTGTTGTGGCCCAGCTTGGTCCAGATGAGGGCGAAGATGGGCGCGAAGATCACCACCGAAATCGGGTTGATGGACTGGAAGTAGGAGGCCGGCACGGTGAAGCCGAGCAGGTTGCGGTTGGTCTGCTCTTCGGCGAAGAAGGTCAGCGAGGCGCCGGCTTGCTCAAAGGCGGACCAGAAGAAGATCACGAAGGCGGACACGATCAGGATCACCGCCAGGCGCTCTTTCTCTATGCGGGTCAGCGGGGCGTGAACCACTTTTTCGCCGCTGTCGTGGTGGCGCTTGGGCGCCATGCCGATGGGCTTGCCTTCCGGGGTCACCAGGTATTTGTTCTTGAACAGCGAGAACACGACCAGGCTCAGCAGCATGCCGAAGCCGGCGGCCATGAAGCCCCATTTGAAGTCGGCCGGGTGGCCGGTGTCGCCCAGGGTGCCGCAGACCAGCGGCGCGATCAGCGAGCCGGCGTTGATGCCCATGTAGAAGATGGTGAAGGCGGAGTCGACGCGCTTGTCGCCCTCAGGGTAGAGCTGGCCCACCATCGAGGAAATGTTCGGCTTGAACAGGCCGTTGCCGGCAATCAGCATGCCCAGGCCGCCGTACAGCAGCCAGGAGGCGCTTTGCACATTGCTGTCGTGCAGCGATCCGGAGAAGAACAGCATGAACTGGCCAATGGCCATCAGCACGCCGCCCACCAGGATGGAACGGCGGTTGCCCCAGTAGCGGTCGGCGATATAACCGCCGATCAGCGGAGTCAGGTAGACCAGGCCGGTATAAGTGCCGTAGATGTCGGCGGCGTGAGCCTTGTCGAACATCAGAGCCTTGATCATGAACAGCACGAAAATGGCGCGCATGCCGTAATAGCTGAAGCGCTCCCACATTTCGGTCACAAAAAGCAGATAGAGCCCTTTGGGATGCGAAGTGGTCGACATAGATTATTTCCTTGTGTGACTTGAGTGACACCACTTGAACGAGCAAGATCGAGTGAGGTGTTGTTGTAGTTTTTACTTGCCTTGGATTTTGTAGGCAATTTTTGATAATAACTAGGAAATGTTTGGATGTGAAAATTTTTTAATATTTGTTGCCATACAATCAGTGTTTATAGAGTAAATGCGTCACTAACTGTCTTTATTTGTCATATTTATTTGTAAGCAAAATGACATGGGTGCTGTGAGGCTTCACATTCGGGCTATTGTCGAAAATCCCGGCGGGAGAAGGGCTTAAGCGTGTTTGCGGCGCTGCCGGCCTTGGAGGGGAGGCTGAGGGCTGGGCTCGCCGGCGCTGAGGCAAAACAGCAACACTTGATCGGGCGCCGGCGGCGGCGGACAAAGAAAAAGCCCTGCGGGAAGCAGGGCCGGGAGGCGGAGCGCTTCGGCGTTTAATTGCCGCCGACGGTGTCCAGCCTCAGCTGCGGGTGTTCGTCGGCGCCGGCGCGCAGCACCTCGGTCTGGCGGCTGCTGTTGTAGCGCAGTTCGCCGTCAACGAAGATCTGGCCTTCCACCACGTAGCGGCCGTCGGGTTTGATCGCCTGCTTGTCGTAGCACAGGGAGAAGTCCGCCGGGATGCTGCGCGGCTTTTCCAGGATTTGCTCGGCCAGCAGCTGCGGCGGCGCGTCCTGACGGCTTTGATCCAGCAGGCGAACCTTGACCAGTACGTCCTTGGCCTGGGACAGCGTCGCGCTCTGCTGCGGCGCGATATTGCCGGTCAGGTAGGCGGGCACGAAGCCGCCGGCGTGGGCGGCGCTCATGGCCAGGCCCAGAGTCAGCGCGCACAGGGCGCGGAACCATCGCGTCATCATCAGTCCGCCGGCTCCAGGTTGGGGTGGCCCAGCGAGACGGTCTGGCCTTCAGCCGGCTTCCACTCGCCCTGCAGCCGCCATTGCTTGGCCTGGTCTTCCAGCAGGATGTACCAGTGGTTGGCCTTGACCGGAACCGTCGGCAGCGTGGCTTGGTAGAGATTGGGGCCGGCTTGGCGCATATCCACTTGTTGGTCGAAGTCGTCCTGAGCCGGATGCACCATGCGCATGGTGATGGTGGCGGGCAGCGCCACCTTGCTGGTGGTGATCAGCCGCAGCGTGCGCTGATCCGAGCCCACCATCAGCTGCGCGCTCAGGCCCATATTGAAGGCTTGCTTGTCGCGGCGCAGCTCCATATTGATGGCCTTGCCCTTTTTGTAATAGTCGTCGGTGACCAGGCCGTCGTCGGTGCGGATCGCGGTGGCGAGGAACATCACGCCGACGATGACGGAAATCAGCGGCAGGCCGAACAGAATCCAGGGCCAGGGCTCGCGGTACCAGGGGCGCGGAGCAGGGTGGGTGTGCTGCATGTATTACTCTCCGATGAAGCTGGACTTCTCTTCCACTTGCAGGGAAGGGTTGTTGATGGACTCGATCAGGAAGCGGATCTCGTGGCTGCCCTTGGTCGCGTACTGCGGATCGGCCTGGACGTGGACGGTGACGTCGGTGTTGCCGGTGGCCGCGACGGCGATGTCCTTGCGGTCGGCCTGCACTTTCAGGCCGGGCAAGCCCGATGCTGTGATCCTGAAATGCTGATTCTGTTCCGTAGTATTGATAATTTTAATGATATAGGTGTTTTCCAGCCAGCCGGCATCGGTTTCGCGCACCAGCGAGGCGCGGTCGCGCAGCACGTCCACCTTGAAGGGCTTGCGCATCAGCATGGAGCCGATGGAGGTGGCGATGACGACGCTGAGCACCAGCGTATACAGTATCACGCGCGGGCGCTTGAGCCGGGAGGCGATGGCCTTTTCCGGGTATTTGCCTTCCAGCGCGTTTTCCGTGGTGTAACGGATCAGGCCGCGCGGATAGGCCATTTTATCCATCACCTCGTCGCAGGCGTCGATGCAGGCCGCGCAGCCTATGCACTCGTATTGCAGGCCGTTGCGGATGTCTATGCCCACCGGGCAGACTTGAACGCAGATGCTGCAGTTGATGCAGGCGCCCAGACCCTGTTCCTTCGGGTCGCTGCCTTTCTTGCGCGCGCCGCGCGGTTCGCCGCGCTTTTCGTCATAGGAAATGATCAGAGTGTCGGCGTCGAACATCACGCTCTGGAAGCGCGCGTACGGGCACATGTATTTGCAGACCTGCTCGCGCATGAAGTTGGCCAGCAGATAGGTGAAGCCGGCGTAGAAGAACATCCAGAACGCTTCCCAGGGCCCGTAGTCGAAGCGCGGCGCGGCGGCCACCAGATCGCGGATCGGCGTGAAGTAGCCCACCAGGGTGAAGCCGGTCCACAGCGAGAACAGGATCATCAAGGCGTGCTTGGTGAATTTGAGGCGGAATTTGCGCAAGCTCATCGGCGACTTGTCCAGCTTGATGCGCTTGTTGCGGTCGCCTTCCACCCATTGCTCTATCCACAGCATGATTTCGGTGTAGACCGTCTGCGGACAGGAATAACCGCACCACAGCCGGCCGGCGATGGTGGTCCAGGTGAACAGGGCGAAGGCGCAGCACATCAGCAGCGCGGCCAAATAGACGAAGTCCTGTGGCCAGATGGTGAGGCCGAACAGGTGGAATTTGCGTTCGATCAGGTCGAAATGCAGCGCCTGGCGTCCGTTCCAGCTCAGCCAGGGCAGGCCGAGGAAGACCAGCTGGGTGCCTATGACGAAGAGCACGCGCAGATTGTTGAACAGGCCTTTGACGGCGCGCGGATAGATCTTGGTATGCGACTCGTACAGAGAAACGGTCTCGGTGGCGTCGGGCTGCTGGCCGGCCTGGCGCGGCGGTTCGACCTTGATCGGAATTTCCTTGAGCGAATCGGACATGGGCGTTTCCTTCTCTGCGGATTTGGCCAAAGCCATGCGCGGCATGGACTTGGCGAAATGCGCGGCTGCGTCGGAGCGGAGATGTTATATGAAATCATATAACATCCTCGCGAAAGAATACTGCCCGCGTGAGCGGGCAGTAGGTCGGTACCGGTTTATTGCGGCGCTTTGGGGTTGTTGGACAAGCCCCAGACGTAAGCGGTCAACAGATGCACCTTGCCTTCACCCAGGAAGTCTTTCCAGGCCGGCATCTGGTTGTTGCGGCCGTTGGTGATGGTTTCGATGATGGTTTTCTCGCTGCCGCCGTACAGCCAGTTGTTGTCGGTCAGATTGGGCGCGCCCAGCTGCGGGTTGCCCTTGCCGTCCGCGCCGTGGCAGGCGATACAGACCGTGGCGAAGGTTTCCTTGCCGCGCACCGCGCGCTCCGCGTCATGCTTGCGCTTGGACAGGGAGAGCACGTAGTTGGCCACGTCCTTGACCTTTTCCTCGCCGAACGCCGCGCCCCAGGCCGGCATCTGTCCGTGACGGCCTTCGGAGATGGTGGTGTGGATGGTCTTGATGTCGCCGCCCCACAGCCACTTGTTGTCGGTCAGGTTGGGGAAGCCCTTGGCGCCGCGGGCGTCGGAACCGTGGCACTGCACGCAGTAGGTCTGGAACAGGCGCTTGCCCATTTCCTGAGCCTTGGGATCCGCGGCCACGGCCTTGACGTCCTGCTTCAGGAACTGGTCATACAGCGGCTGATACTTGGCTTCCGCCTGCGCGCGTTCCTTCTTGTACTGGTCTACCGAGGTCCAGCCGAACACGCCTTTCCAGGTGCCGAGGCCGGGATACAGGATCAGATAGACCACGGCGAAGGCCAGGGTCACGTAGAACATCAGCATCCACCAGCGCGGCAGCGGGTGGTTGTACTCGGAGAGGTCGCCGTCCCACACGTGGCCGGTGATCTCCACCTGTTCGCCCTTTTGCACCTTGATCTTGGATTGCGAAAACACCAGATAGGTCAGCCAGACGAGGCCGCCCAGCACGATCGCGGTGATCCAGATGTTCCAGAATTCGCTCACGAAATCACTCATTTTCTTGCTCCGTTGGAAGCTTGGTCTTGTTCCGCTTCCTGCACCTTGTCGTCGTCGAGGAAGGGCAGGTTGGCCGCGTCCTCATACCGGTTCTTGGAGCGCTTGCTGTAGGCGATGCCCAGCACCACGATGAAGAATGCAAAGCACACTACCGTGAACAGCGAGCGTCCGATGGTTACCCAGTCCATGGCTTAACGAACGTTCTTCAAGGCAAGGCCCAGGCCTTGCAGGTAAGCGACCAGCACGTCCATTTCCGACTTGCCCTCCACCTGGGCCTTGGCCTCGGCGATGTCCTTGTCGGTATAGGGAACGCCCACCAGGCGCAGCGCCTTCATCTTGGTCGGCACAATGTCGGCGTCGGCCAGATTCTTGGCCAGCCACGGGAAGGCCGGCATATTGGACTCGGGAACCACGTCGCGCGGGTTGATCAGGTGCACGCGGTGCCATTCGTCGGAGTAACGGGCGCCCACGCGGGCCAGGTCCGGACCGGTGCGCTTGGAGCCCCACAGGAAGGGGTGGTCGTACACCGATTCGCCGGCCACGGAGTAGTGGCCATAGCGCTCGGTTTCAGCGCGGAACGGACGGATCATCTGCGTGTGGCAGGTATGGCAGCCTTCGCGGATGTAGATGTCGCGGCCGGCCAGCTGCACGGCGGTGTAGGGCTTGACGCCGGCCACCGGCTGAGTGGTCGATTTCTGGAAGGCCAGCGGCAGAATTTCCACCAGACCGGCCACGCTGACGACCAGCAGGGTAAACACGATCAGATAGCCGACGTGTTCTTCGATCAGTTTTTGTATCTTATCCATGATGTTTCCTTGCGCCTCAATGAGCGTGGGCGGTGATGGCCGGGATCTTGGCGTCTACGGCACGGCCCGCGGTTACGGTGCGGAAGGTGTTGTAGGTCATCAGGAACATGCCGAGCAGGTACAGGAAGCCGCCAAGCAGACGCACGAAGTGGTACGGATAGGTGGCCTTGACCGCCTCTACGAAGGCGTAGGTCAGGGTGCCGTCCGGGTTCAGCGCGCGCCACATCAGGCCCTGGGTCACGCCGGAGATCCACAGCGCGGCGATGTACAGCACCACGCCGACGGTGGCGAGCCAGAAATGGGCTTCAACCAGCTTCAGGCTGAACATGGATTCGCGGCCGAACAGGCGCGGAATCAGGTAGTACATGGAACCGATGGTGATGAAGCCCACCCAGCCCAGCGCGCCGGAGTGCACGTGGCCGATGGTCCAGTCGGTGTAGTGGGACAAGGCGTTGACGGTCTTGATCGACATCATCGGGCCTTCGAAGGTGGACATGCCGTAGAAGGACAGCGAAACCACCAGGAATTTCAGCACCGGGTCGGTGCGCAGCTTATGCCAGGCGCCGGACAGCGTCATGATGCCGTTGATCATGCCGCCCCAGCTCGGAGCCAGCAGCACCAGGGAGAACACCATGCCTACGGACTGGGTCCAGTCAGGCAGGCTGGTGTAATGCAGGTGGTGAGGACCGGCCCACATATAGGTGAAGATCAGCGCCCAGAAGTGCACCACGGACAGGCGGTAGGAGTAAACCGGACGGCCAGCCTGTTTCGGGATGAAGTAGTACATCATGCCCAGGAAGGCGGCGGTCAGGAAGAAGCCCACGGCGTTGTGGCCGTACCACCATTGCACCATGGCGTCCACGGCGCCGGAGTAGGCGGAGTAGGATTTCCACAGCGACACCGGCACGAAGGCGGAGTTGACGATGTGCAGCAGGGCCACGGCCAGGATGAAGGCGCCGTAGAACCAGTTGGCCACGTAGATGTGCTTGACCTTGCGGATGGCGATGGTGCCGAAGAAAACGATGGCGTAAACAACCCAGATCACCGCGATCAGCAGTTTGATCGGCCATTCCAGCTCGGCGTATTCCTTGCTGGTGGTCAGGCCCAGCGGCAAGGTGATGGCGGCCAGCACGATCACCAGCTGCCAGCCCCAGAAGGTGAAGGCGGCGAGCTTGTCGGAGATCAGCCGGACGTTACAGGTACGCTGCACCACGTAATAGGAGGTGGCGAACAGGCCGCAACCGCCAAAGGCGAAGATGACCGCATTGGTGTGCAGAGGACGCAGGCGGCCGAAGTGGAACCAGGGGCCGAAGTTCAATTCGGGCCAGACCAGTTGGGCCGCAATGATGACGCCCACCAACATGCCGACAATGCCCCACACGACGGTCATGATGGCAAATTGGCGCACCACCTTATAGTTATAAGTGGATTGCGTTTCCATTTAGGGTTTTCTCCAAGGTTGCTAACTCAGAACGTGACATATCTAATCGGCGGCTTGAAGTCCGGGAAACTGTCCCCATCTGTACCGATGTGACTGTATCCAGACGATGCCGCAGGGAAAACGACTTTTATTAAAATCAAGCGCTTGACCCAGATCGCAGCGGTACTGATGTCTGTATTAGCAGTTCATCCCGTATTGCGACAGCGCAATTTCCCCATTTAGTTAACCCGGCATTCTAAATCAATTACCCATATCGGGCCAGTTTGGACGGCCGGGGGATGTCGCTTTCCCATTTGTCTTTATTTATGTCTCAAGCGAGCGTGACAGTTCTTGCAAATACTGTTGCTACTGACCGAGATTGTATTGTCTGGCGGCCCAGCCTTCTTGACCTGGATCAAGATGTCATAAAACGCAGCGTTTACCCGCAGCAAGTGCTAAAATCAGAAGGTTTTGCAACGATTGCAGGCAGATCATGACCGTTTCCGTCCGCTACACCCTATGTCCGAGCGCCCCGGAGGCGCATCTTTTCGAGGTCGTCCTGACCGTTTCCCGGCCCGCCAAGAATGGCCAGATTTTCTCATTGCCGGCGTGGATTCCCGGCAGTTACATGATCCGGGAGTTCTCCAAACATATTGTGGAAATTCGCGCAGAATCCGCGGGAAAAGCGGTGCGGCTGGTCCAGCTGACAAAAAACAGTTGGCAAGCCGCGCCAGTCAAGGGCTCGTTGGTTCTACGCTATAAAGTTTATGCGTTTGATCTGTCGGTGCGCGGCGCTTATCTGGACGCGCAGCGCGGCTTCTATAACGGCAGCAGCGTTTTCCTGGCGGCGGACGGCTACGAGAACGAGGCTTGCGAGGTGGAGATCCTGCCGCCGGAAGGCAAGGCCTATGCCGATTGGAAGGTGGCGACCAGCTTGCCGGCGCGCGGCGCGGACAAGAAAACCGGCTTCGGCGGCTATCAGGCCGCCTCTTACGACGAGTTGATCGACCATCCGGTGGAACTGGGCGCTTTCGAACGCGTCAGCTTCAAAGCCTGCGGCGTGCCGCACGAATTCGTCGTCTCCGGCCGCTCCCGCGCCGACCTCAAGCGCCTGGCGCGCGACGCCAAGAAAATCTGCGAATACCAGATCAAGCTGTTCGGCGAGCCGGCGCCCTTCGAGCGCTACGTATTCATGCTTTTCGTCGGCAAGGACATCTACGGCGGCCTGGAGCATCGCGCCTCCACCGCGCTGGTGGCCAACCGCGACGACTTGCCGCAGCAGGGCGTCGAGGAGATCGGCGACGGCTATCTGAAGCTGCTGGGCCTGATCAGCCACGAATATTTCCACAGCTGGAACGTCAAGCGGATGAAGCCGGCGGCGTTCACGCCCTACGATCTGAACCAGGAAGGCTATACCCGTCTGCTGTGGGCCTTCGAGGGCATCACTTCCTATTACGACGACTTGAGCCTGGTGCGTTGCGGCCTGATAGACGAGAAGCGCTATCTGGGCCTGTTGGCGGAAACCATCAGCGGCGTCGAGCGCGGCGCCGGTCGCTTGAAGCAGACGCTGGAGCAATCCAGCTTCGAAGCGTGGACCAAGTACTACCGGCAAGACGAAAACAGCCCCAACAGCATCGTCAGCTATTACACCAAGGGCGCGCTGGCCGCGCTGGCGCTGGACCTGACCATACGCCGCGACAGCCAGGGCCGTCAGTCGCTGGACGACGTGATGCGCGCGCTGTGGCGCAAATGGCTGGACGACGGCAAGGGCCTGGCCGAGGACGAGTGGGAAAGCCAGGCGCAGGCCGTCACCGGCCTGGACCTCAAGGCCTTTTTCGATCGCGCGCTGCGCGGCGTTGAGTCCCTGCCGCTGGCCGAACTGTTGGCGGCCCAGGGCGTGGAGCTGCGCTTCGAGCCGGCGGCCAACGCCGGCGACCGCGGCGGTCTGGCGCTGAGCGGCAAGCCTGCGCCGGCCAGCCTGGGGGTCAAGGCCGTGGCCGAGACCCAGGGCGTGCGCGTGCTCAATGTCTACGACGGCGGCGCGGCGCAAGGCGCCGGCCTGTCCGGCGGCGACGTGATCGTGGCCATAGACAAGCTCAAGGCGGTGGACCTGGACAAGGCGCTGGCGCGCTACCAGCCCGGCGATAAGCTGAAACTGCACTGGTTCCGCCGCGACGAACTGATCAGCGCGCAAGTGGAGCTGCAAGCCGCTCCTGCCGACGCCTGCCGCCTGCTGTTGCAGGACGGCGGCGCGCAGTGGCTGCGCCGCTAATATTCATCGGGTCGGCGCCGCTGCCCGGCGTCGTCCCCCTCCAGCCAAGACCGGCGCAGCCGGCATCGAAGGAGACGTAGACATGGCTCAACAGCCGCAAGTCAAGTACCGCAACGACTACGCAGCCCCCGCTTTTCTGATCGACCGCGTCGATCTGAGCTTCGACATCGAAGACGACGCCACCCGCGTGCACGCGCGTCTGGTGGTGACCCGCAACGACAAGGCCGCGCGCCAGGACGATCTGGTGCTGGACGGCAGCGCCGCATTGGTGGCGGTGACGCTGGACGGCGAACGCCTGGGCGAAGGCGGCTACGTGCTGGCCAACGATCAACTGACCGTGCGCGGCGTGCCGGACAGCTTCATCCTGGAAGTGGAAACCGAGATCGATCCGGCGGCCAACACCAGTCTGATGGGCTTGTACGCGTCCAACGGCAATCTGTTCACCCAATGCGAGCCGGAAGGCTTCCGCAAAATCACCTATTACCTGGACCGTCCCGACGTGATGGCCAAGTTCACCACCACCATCATGGCGGACAAGCACAAATTCCCGGTGCTGCTCTCCAACGGCAACAAGGTGGGCGAGGGCATGGTGGACAAGAAGCGCCACTGGGTGAAGTGGGTGGACCCGTACAAGAAGCCGTCTTATCTGTTCGCCTTGGTGGCCGGCAAGCTGACGGCGTTGAAGGACAAGTTCGTCACCATGCGCGGCCGCGAAGTGGCGCTGGAGATCTGGACCGAACCGGCCGATCAGGACAAGACCCAGCACGCGATGGAGTCCCTGAAGCACTCGATGAAGTGGGACGAGCAGCGCTTCGGCCTGGAATACGATCTGGACATCTATATGATCGTCGCCGTCGGCGACTTCAATATGGGCGCGATGGAGAACAAGGGCCTCAACGTCTTCAACACCAAGTACGTGCTGGCGCGCAAGGACACCGCCACCGACGCCGACTTCCAGGGCGTGGAGCGGGTGATCGGCCATGAATACTTCCACAACTGGACCGGCAACCGCGTCACCTGCCGCGACTGGTTCCAGCTGTCGCTGAAGGAAGGCCTGACCGTGTTCCGCGACCAGGAGTTCGGCGCCGACATGAGCAGCCGCGCGGTCAAGCGCATCGAGGACGTCAAGGGCCTGCGCGCTCATCAGTTCCCGGAGGACGCGGGCCCCACCTCCCATCCCATCCGCCCGGACAGCTATATCGAGATGAATAATTTCTACACCATGACGGTGTATGAAAAAGGCGCGGAAGTAGTGCGCATGTATCACACCTTGCTGGGCGAAGCCGGCTTCCGCAAGGGCATGGACCTGTATTTCAAACGCCATGACGGCCAGGCGGTGACCTGCGACGACTTCCGCGCGGCGATGGCCGACGCCAACGACGTGGACCTGGGCCAGTTCGGCCTGTGGTACAGCCAGGCCGGCACCCCGGTGCTCAGCGTCAGCGGCCGTTACGACAGCGTGGCGCGCAGTTACACCCTGAACGTGCGCCAATCCTGCCCGGCCACCCCGGGCCAGGAGCAGAAGCAGCCCTTCCACATCCCGCTGGCCCTGGGTCTGGTGGGCGCGGACGGCGCCGACCTGCCGCTGCGGCTGGAAGGCGAGGCCGAGGCGCAGGGCGGCACCCGGGTGCTGGACGTCAAGGCGGCGGAGCAGAGCTTCACCTTCGTCGACGTGCCGGCCGAGCCGGTGCCTTCGCTGCTGCGCGGCTTCTCCGCGCCGGTGAAGCTGGATTTCGATTGGCGCGACGACCAACTGGCTTTCCTGATGGCCAACGACAGCGACAGCTTCAGCCGCTGGGAGGCCGGCCAGACCTTGGCCGAGCGCCTGTTCAAGCAGCTGTTGACGACGCTGGCCGCCGGCGGCGAGCTGAAGTTGCCGGAAACCTTCGTCGCCGCCTTCCGCGCGGTGCTCAAGGACCATGTCGCCGATCCGGCGTTCAAGGCCTTGATGCTGGCTTTGCCTTCCGAGGCGGAAATCCTGGAGATGGTGGAGGCGGCCGATCCGGCGAGCATCCATCAGGTGCGCGATTTCGTGCTGGACGAGCTGGCGCAGGCGCTGCGCGGCGAGTGGCGCGAGGCGTACGAGCTGAGCCAGACCCGCGATTACAAGCCGCAGGACGCCGGCAAGCGCGATCTGAAGAACCGCGCGCTGGCCATGCTGAACCGCCTGGACGACGCCTGGCCGGCGGAGGCCGCCTCCAAGCAGTGCCAGGAGGCGGACAATATGACCGACCAGATGGGCGCGATGCTGGCCTTGCGCGATCGCGACGGCGCCGAGCGCGACGATTGCTTCACCGCCTTCGCCGCCCGCTGGCAGGGCGACGCGCTGGTGATGGACAAGTTCTTCATGCTGGTGGCCAGCAGCCAGCTGCCGGGCACGCTGGAGCATGTGCAGGCGGCGATGCAGCATCCGGCCTTCACCTTGAAGAACCCCAATAAGGCGCGCGCGCTGATCGGCACCTTCGGCGCCAATATGGCCTTGTTCCACGCCGCCGACGGCAGCGGCTATCGCTTCCTCGCCGATCAGGTGCTGGCGCTGGACGCGATCAATCCGCAGGTGGCCAGCCGCATCGTCAACGCCTTCCGCCGGCTGAAGAAGCTGGAGCCGGCGCGTCAGGCGCTGATGCGCGAGCAATTGCAGCGCCTGGCCGGGCAAACGCTGTCCAAGGACGTGTACGAGATCGTGTCCAAGATTTTGGAAGCCTGAGCCGTCTCGCGCCGCTCAAAACAAAGCCCCGGTTTCAAACCGGGGCTTTTTTCATGGCGGCTTGGGTTGCCCGGCGCGGCTTATTCTACGCGCAGCCGTTGCCCGCCCTGTCCGCCTTGTTTCTTCGGCAGCGTCAGGCTGAGCACGCCATTTTCATACTTGGCGCTGGCCGCGTTGCGTTCGATCTCGGCCGGCAGCTGGAAGCTGCGCGACACCGCGCCGTAAAACCGCTCGGTGCGCAGCAGGCGTTCGTCCTTGCGCTCGCTGTCCGTCTGGCGCACTTCCGCCTTGATGGTGACCAGCGGGCCGTCCACTTCCACATGGATATCCTCCTTGCCGACGCCGGGGATTTCCGCGTGAACAGTGAACTGGGTTTCGGATTCCCTCACGTCGATCTTGATCTGGCTGGGCAGGGGATCGCCGTGCAGCGGCTTGATGAAAAAGCCGGGGCTGAAGTCGCGGAACAGTTCGTCAAACAGGCTAACATTGCCGCGGGAAGGCAGGATGTTCATCTTACTCTCCTTTTAGATCAATGGATTAGATGTAAAACGGGCCCTGTTGTCGATATAGGGACGCCGCGCGGATTCTCAAGCCCCGGCGCGGACGGAATGTGGCGGGACGCGCGCGTATCAGTCCGATTGGACAGGTCTCAGCCATAGGCCGGCGAAATCGGTCCAGCCGTTTTCGCTCATTTGCAGGCCGGCCAGTTGCGGGCTGGCTTGATGGCCCTGGCGCTCATGCGATAGCGGCAGCACCCAGCCCTCGGCGCACAGCCAGTCGCCGATGGCGGCGTAACCGGCCATCCGCTGTTGGGTGTCCGGCTGGCGCTGGATGTCCCGCAATTGCGCGTTCAGCCGCGCCTGCGCCGCCGCGCCCAGGCCGCGCTGCAACGGTTGCCGGGTGCCCAGCCATTCGTGGCAGCTGTAGTCGCGATCGTCGTGCAAGACCTCGCTGCACAACATCAGATCGGCCTGCCGCCACCAGTCCTGATCGTGAAAAAAGGCGCGCCGGCTGAGGGCGTGGATCTCCAGGTCGATGGACAGGGCGGCCAGGCGCTGGCGGATGGCGGCGGCCAGCGGCGGAAAGCAGGGCAGGTCGTAATGGAACAGGCGCAGGCGGGCGCGGTCCAGCCCGGGGCGGCGCTCGGCCCGCGGCAAGGGGTGGCGCCAGCCCGGCAGCAGGCCGGCGGCCGGCGTCTGCAGAACGTCGTTGACCTGGACCAGCGCGGGCTCGGCCAGCCAGCGCATCAGCGGAGCGCGCTCGCTGTCCGGCAAGGCCGGGTTCAGCAGCAAATAGGTGCAGGCCGATTGCAGCGTGCCGTTGGCGTCGTCGTTGGCGTAATCCAGGCGCAGGTGGAAGTCCTGGCCGTCGTCGCCGGCGGGAATGAACCACAGCTCGATCTCGTCCAGCAGCGCCCGCTCGCGGTAATGGGCGGCGAAGGCGGCCAGGCTCAGCCGCTGCTCGCTGTGGCGCAGCGCCCGGAACGGACCGCTGCCCACCGGCAGGCGTTCGAAGTCGGCGCCGCGCCGCAAGGGAACGATGGAGCTGTTGGCGGTGGCCAGCCGCTGCGGCCATAGAAAATCTCCGTCGTCCAAGCGACAGCTGAAGGACAGCGGATCGTGGACCTCGACCGCGCTCAGGTGGCGGTATTGCCGCTGATAAGGATTGTCGGATTCGCGCAGTCGCAGCAGGCTGGCGGCCGCGGCGTCGGCCTGCAAGGGCGAGCCGTCGTGGAATTGCAGGCCGGGGCGCAGCCAGAAGCGCCAGCGCCTGGCCGCGGCGTCGCTTTCCCAGTGATGGGCCAGGCCGCCCTGCAGGCTTTGCAGCGCGCGGTCGAAACGGCATAGCCGGTCGAATATCTGCCGGACCAGATGGGATTCCAGCCGGCCGCTGACGGTGACCGGGTCCAGGCTCAGCGGCGCATGCGGTATCGGGATGCGCAGGCAGCGGCCTTGCGCGGCGCTGCCCAGGTATTGCGGCAGCGCGCTCAGCAATTGTTCGCGCCGCTGCGGCGGCAATTGGGCGAAGGCCTGCTCCAGCTTGCCGTCGCGCAGCAAGCGCTGCAGACGCTGCCATTCCAGCTGTTCCGGCGGGCAGAGCAGGCTTAGCCGCGATTTGCGGCCGCGCCCCCGGCCCGGCTCCCAGACCAGCCAGCCGCGCTCGCGCATCTTGGCCAGCTGCAGCCGGGCGTTGCGCTCGCTGCAGTCCCACAGCGCGCACAGCTCGGCCAGCCCCGGCTGGGCGGGCTGCCGGCCGGCGTAGGCCTGGTGCAGCGCCTGATATTGTCGTTCCAGCTTCATGCTCGTTTCCGGTTGAGAGCTAGGCTAAAAGCGGAAGCAATTTGTTTGGTTCGCATCCATTTTTACATTCCGCTTTTAGCAGGATACTGGGGGCACTTCCTGTTTGCATAGGCCTTGGCATGATTGGCGAAAAAGAAATCCAGGTGCGTTGGCTGCTGGCCGGCTCCTGGTTGTTGACGATGAGCCGGGCGGTGATCGCGCCGCTGCTGGTGCTGACCCTGGGACGGCAACTGAGCTTGAGCGGCGAGCAGACCGGCCTGCTGCTGGGCGGCGTCTTGCTGCTGTCCGCCTTGATGGGCTTGTACGGCGGCCATTTGCTGGATCGTTGGCCGCGGCGGCCGGTGTTGCTGGGCGCGGCGGCCTTGATCGCGTTGAACTATCTGGTGCTGCCGCTGAGCCAGCAGCTGTGGTGGAGCGCGCTGGCGCTGGCGCTCAGCGAGATCGGCCAGGCGGTGCACAGCATCGCGATCAAGGCCATGATCAGCGATTTGCTGCCGCCGGAGCGGCGCGGCAAAGCCTTTTCCCTGCGTTACACCCTGGCCAACGTCGGCTGGGCGCTGGGGCCCTTGCTGTGCAGCCTGCTGTTGGCTTGGGACGGGAACTGGCCGTTCTGGTGCGCGATCGCGCTGGCCGCGGCCGGCGGAGCGGCGACGCCGCGCGGCCCTTGCGCGCCCAGCCGGGAGGCCGGCGCGCCGGCGCCGGGCTTTTTGGCGACGCTGGGCCGTTTGCGGCAAGACCGGGTGCTGGTCTTGTTCACCCTGAGTTGCGCCTTGGCCAACCTGGTGTACGCGCGTTTTTCCAGCTATCTGCCCCTGTATCTGATGCAGAGCTTGCCGGAGGCCGAGGTGCTGCGCTGGATGTCGGCGCTGATCAGCTGCAACGCGGTCGGCGTGATCTTGCTGCAATACCCGCTGGGCCGGCGGATAGGCGACGCCGGCTTGATGAAGGCCATCGGCGCCGGCTTTCTGCTGCTGGGGCTGGGCACCTTGGGCTTGGGCTGGGTCCCCGGCGGGCTGCTGGGCATGTGCGCGGCGATGCTGGTGTTCACCGTGGGCGAGATCGTGCTGGTGCCGGCCGAATACCTGTACATAGACGCGATCGCGCCGGAGGACTGCAAGGGCGTCTACTACGGCGCGCAGAATCTGGCCAGTCTGGGCGGAGCGCTGGGGCCGATGCTGGCCGGCTGGATGCTGGCCCGCGCGTCCGGCGGGACTTTATTCGCGGCGATGGCGAGCTTGTGCGCGCTGGCCTGGTGGCTGGCGCTGCGCGGCGAGGCTTTGCGGCAGGCCCGGGGCGGCGGCGTGTGGCAGGCTTCGGCCTTGAAGACCTGAGAACCTGTTCAAAGTCTGCTGCGCTTCGTGAAGCGTTGCACGGTGAGTACAAGCTCAAAATGCTCATGTACCACTTGTACACTCCGCTTTTTCGCTCGTTTTCGCCTTGTCTCGCCCTTGCTCGCGAGACTTTGAACAGGCTCTGAGAACTTGTTTACGATCTGCTACGCGTCGGCGATACGGCGTTGAAAACGTCTTCAGAATGCTCATTACCACCCGTACATTCCGCTTCTTCAGCCGTGTCCGCCTTGTCTCGCTCTGGCTCGAGAGGCTTTGAACAGGTTCTGACGCAGGGCGGGCTTTCTCTTTGGCGGCTTTTTTGTCATGATCAAGCGCTTGTTTGAATTGTCGCGCAGACGACGAAGCAGACGCCGATACGAGGAGAATGCATGGAAAAGCGCCAGCAGGACCGCTTTGTCGCGGTGGGCGGCGAGCAGTTGTATCTGAAACGCATTTATTGCCGCGAGGATGGCCCGCCGGTGCTGTTGTTGCACGGGGTGATGGCCAACGGCCGCACTTTTTACAGCGATTCCGGCCGAGGGCTGGCTCATTACCTGGCCGAGGCCGGCTACGATGTGTTCGTCGCCGATCTGCGGGGCCGCGGTCGCAGCCTGCCCAAGATCAGCCGCGCTTCGCGCCACGGGCAGACCGAGACCATCTGCGAGGATTTGCCGGCGCTGCATCGCCACATCCGCGAACTCAAGAACGGCGCGCCGCTGCATTGGATGGCTCATTCCTGGGGCGGCGTGCATATGTCCAGCTGCCTGATCCGCTTTCCCGAGCTGGCTGAGCAAGTGGCCAGCCTGGTTTACTTCGGCAGCAAGCGCAGCGTGCGGGTGCGCAATCTGAACAAGCTGGTGGAGGTGGACTTCATGTGGAATATCGCCTCGCGGGTCTTGATCCGCCTGTTCGGCTATCTGCCGGCGCGGCGCATCCGGCTGGGGGCGGACGACGAGAGCGACAAGAGCCATCTGCAAAGCAAGCTGTGGGCGCAGCCCAAGCCCTGGGTGGACAGCGACGACGGCTTCGATTACGGCGCCGCCGCCCAAGGCGCCTGTTTGCCGCCGGCCCTGTACTTCGCCGCCGGCCACGATCCCTGCCGCGGCCATCCGGAGGACGTGCGTCGTTTCCGCGACGAATCCGGCCCGCACCTGTCGCGGCTGCGCCTGCTGTCCCGGCGCGTCGGCCATCTGCACGATTACAACCATGTGTCATTATTGACCCATCCTGATGCCATCCGGGACCATTTCCCGCTGGTATTGGCATGGCTGCATGGTGAGTATGATCAGGTCAGCGAAAATTACTGATAAATGACATTTTCCTTGGCGCGCGGCTGTGGTAGAAATCGCGCCTGGGAGAATGAACCATGACACAAGACTTTGAAGTTTCGCCCTATTTGCTAGGGCCCGTTATCGACAACCTTGCCGAACAGGGCTGGGTCGTAGACCGCAGCCTGTTCTCTGCCGAAGACATCTGCCTGCTGCGCGAGGAATGCCTCGTCCACTGGCAGCAGGGCAAGTTCCATGAAGCCGCCGTCGGGCGCGCCGCGCAGCAAAACCGCCGCAGCGAAATCCGTTCCGACTCGGTGCTGTGGCTGGAGCCGGACAATGCCGATTCCGCCGCATCCTTGTATTTCTCCAAGCTGGACGCCGTCCGCCAGGCGGTCAACCAGGCCTTCTACATGGGGCTGGAGGACTTGGAGTCCCACTTCGCCGTGTATCCGCAGGGCGCTTTCTATAAAAAACACCTGGACCGCTTCCGCGACGACGACGCGCGCGCGCTGACCGCGGTGCTCTACCTGAACGACGACTGGCCGGCCGACGCCGGCGGCGAGATGCGGCTTTATCTGGACGAGGACGGCGAGCGCCATGTCGACGTCCGGCCGGAGGCCGGCACCCTGGCGCTGTTTTTGTCCGACCGCTTCTGGCACGAGGTGTTGCCGGCCGGCCGGCAGCGTTTGTCCATCACCGGCTGGTTTCGCCGCCGCATGGCGACGGCGGCCGGCTGGTAGGCCGACGGCTCGTGCTAGAATCTTCGCCAAGGATTCCGCATACAAAGGACAGTGAAGATGTCAGGCAATACCATGGGGTTGTTGTTCACGGTGACTTCCTTCGGCGAAAGCCACGGCCCGGCCATTGGCTGCGTGGTGGACGGCTGCCCGCCGGGGCTGGAGATCAGCGAAGCCGACATCCAGGCGGAGCTGGACCGGCGCAAGCCCGGCACCAGCCGCCACGTCACCCAGCGCCGCGAGCCGGACGCGGTGGAAATCCTGTCCGGCGTGTACGAGGGCAAGACCACCGGCACGCCGATCGCGCTGCTGATCCGCAACACCGATCAGCGCAGCAAGGACTACGGCAATATCGCCGACACCTTCCGTCCCGGCCATGCGGATTACTGCTATTGGCATAAGTACGGCATCCGCGATCCGCGCGGCGGCGGCCGTTCCTCCGCCCGCGAAACCGCGGTGCGGGTGGCCGCCGGCGCCATCGCCAAGAAATGGCTGCATCAGCGCTACGGCATCGTCATCCGCGGCCACATGAGCCAGATCGGCGAAATCGCCATCCCGTTCAAGGGCTGGAAGCATGTGTCCGGCAACCCCTTCTTCGCCGCCGATCCCGAGGTGGTGCCGCAGCTGGAAAGCTATATGGACAGCGTGCGCAAGAGCCTGGACTCCATCGGCGCGCGGCTGCGGGTGGTGGCTGAAAATGTGCCGGTGGGCTGGGGCGAGCCGGTGTTCGACCGGCTGGACGCCGACATCGCCCACGCGATGATGAGCATCAACGCGGTCAAGGGCGTGGAGATCGGCGCCGGCTTCGGCTGCGTGACCCAGCGCGGCAGCGAGCACGGCGATGAACTGACGCCGCAGGGCTTCGCCAGCAATCACGCCGGCGGCGTGCTCGGCGGCATTTCCACCGGCCAGGAGATCGAAGTGTCCATCGCCATCAAGCCGACGTCCTCCATCGCCCAGCCGCGCCGCTCCATAGACAAGCAGGGCCAGCCGCTGACCATGGAAACCCACGGCCGCCACGATCCTTGCGTCGGCATCCGCGCCACGCCGATCGCCGAGGCGATGCTGGCGCTGGTGTTGATCGACCACGCCTTGCGCCATCGCGCGCAATGCGGTGATGTTTCGGTAGATACTCCCAGAATTGCCGGCCGAATCGGCTAGACTGTAAACCGTAAGCCGGGACGACGCCGGCATATCCGGTAGGATGGAACATGCTGAAAAATCTGATCAGCGGCCTGACCGGCCGTATGAAGAAATCTTCGGACTCCTCCAGCGACGAACAGGTCGTGCCCGCGCCGTTCACCGAGCTGGCGCACGACTCACCGGCCAGCCGGCAGCTGGAAAACGCGCCGCCGCTGGATTTGCCGCCCACCCTGGGCTTTGTTTCGCACCAGCCGGTGATGGACAGGCTGCAAAGGGTGGTGGCTTACGATTTCTTCGTGCGCCAGGGCAAGCGCAATATCGCCGCCGGCAAGCAGCAAGAGTTCGACAGGCTGATGCTCAGCACGCTGCAGAATATGGACATCTTCCGCTTGCTGGCTTTCCGCCGCGCCTTTGTCCATATCTCCATCGACACCCTGGACGAGCCTATGCTGTCGAATATGCCGGCCAGCAGCGTGATCTTCGTGCTGGAGCCGTCCCAGACCGGTTCGGTGTCCGAGGAGATGATCCGGCAGCTGGACGCGCTCAAGCAAAAAGCGATGCGCTTTGCGCTGGAGCCGGCCGGCTACGATCCGGGCAGCCTGCCGGCGCACCTGCAGAACGATTTGTTCAGCCGCATGGACTTCATGATCCTGGACTTCGACGCGCCGTCCGGCAAGGTGCTGGAGCCCATTCTGGATCAACTGCCCAAGCGTTATCCCACTGTGCGCTGGATGGCGCGCAACGTCGGCACTGCCGAGGATCTGGACGTCTGTCTGCGCGGGCCGGGGCATAATCGTTTCGCCTTGTTCCACGGCCCCTTCATCGCCACCGTGCGCGCGCTGGAGGGCGGCAAGGTGGACGCCAGCCAGACCCGGGTGCTGCAAATCATGCGCATGTTGCGCGCCAATGCCGAAGCCGCCGAGATCGAGACCCAGTTCAAGCTGGACTCGGTGCTGCTGTTCAAACTGCTGCGTTTCATGAATTCGCCGGTGCACGGTTTGTCGCGCAAGGTGCAGACCATAGAGGAAACCCTGCTGCTGCTGGGCCGGGAAACCTTGTTCAAGTGGCTGTCCATGCTGTTGTTCACCGCGCGCAAGGACGACGGCACCGCGGTGTCGCTGCTGGAAAAGTCGCTGATCCGCGCCCGCCTGCTGGAGCGCATGGGCAGCTATCGCGGCAACCGGGTGGAGGCCGAGCATCTGTTCCTCACCGGCATGTTCTCCATGCTGGACGTTTTGCTCGGGGTGCCGTTTCCCGATGTGCTGGACCCG
This sequence comes from Chromobacterium sp. FG89, assembly GCF_057808735.1. Taxonomy (NCBI): domain Bacteria; kingdom Pseudomonadati; phylum Pseudomonadota; class Betaproteobacteria; order Neisseriales; family Chromobacteriaceae; genus Chromobacterium; species Chromobacterium sp. FG89. The sequence goes on from NZ_JBMDIQ010000002.1 coordinate 214,110, forward strand.
CTGGAGCTGGCCTCGCCGGTGCGCGAGGCGGTGGTGGAGCGCCGCGGCATGTTCGCGCCCTTCCTGGCGATGGCGCTGGCCTGCGAGCAGGGCGACACCGAGCAAATCGAAGCCTTGGCCAAGGTGCTGGATTTCGAGGTGGAATTGGTCAACCAGTACTATATGGACGCCGCGGTGTGGGCGCAGGTGGTCTTGCGCGACAGCGAAGTCCACAACAATGTGGAGGCGGTTTGAGGGCCTGTTCCAAATCAGGCATGACGGCGCGCTGACAGCAAACAGGCCGCATCCTCAGATGCGGCCTGTTTGCTTTCCTGTACTTGTTTATTGGCCGTTGCCGGCCGGAGCCTGTCCCTGAGCGGCCGCATCGTCGGCGCCCGGCGCCGCGCGGCGGTCTCCCGGCGGTTCCCCATGGGGCGCGCCGGAAGGCGCGTTGCCGGGGGCCGCGCCGTGTTGCGGGCCGCCGTTGGCGTTGCCGGGAGCATGACCGCCGCCCTGTGGGCCGCCGTCATGGTTGCCGCCGCCTCCGGAGCCACCGCCGGCGCCGCCTCCCTCATGTCCGCCGCCGCCGGAACCTCCGCCGCCGCCCTCGTGTCCACCGCCACCGCCACCGCCACCGCCACCGCCACCGCCACCGCCACCGCCGCCAGCCTGGCTGAGCAGCGGCCCGTGGGCAGGCGAGACGGACCAGGCGGGGGAGGAAAGGGCGCCGAGCGCGTAAAGCAGCGCCGCCAGCAATGTCAGACGTGTCATGGAATGGCCTCCTTGAGCGATGGCCGACCCGCCGCGACGGCGGCGCTGAAGAGGGCCAGACGCTTCAGCATAGCCGCCAAGGGGCGATGACGCCGGCCGCTCAAGGAGACGCCGCCGGCGTCAGCCGCCTTTCAAGCCCAGCGCGTAGCGTATCGCTTCGCGTTTCAGCGGGCCGGCGTGGTTGGCCACGCGCATCCCCAGCTTGCGAGCCAGCCGCAGCGGGGCGATATCGTTGCCGAAGCCGTAGCAGAAGGCGTCCATCGCGGTCTGCATCGCCAGATTGGCCGGCTTGCGCGCGCGCTGGTAGCGTTGCAGCGCGTCGACGGCGGCGAAGTCCCGGCCTTGGGCCGCGGCTTCCCGTATCACCTCGGCCAGCTTGGCCGCGTCCTGGAAGCCCAGGTTCACGCCCTGGCCGGCCAAGGGGTGGATGGTGTGGGCGGCGTCGCCCACCAGGGCCACGCCGTCCTTGACGTAGCGCTGCGCGTGGCGGCGGGTCAGCGCGAAGCTGCCCTTGGCCACGATGCGGCGGATCGCGCCCAGCTTGCGGGGGAAGGCGGCGTGAAAGGCCGCGGCCAGCTCGGCCTCGTCCAGCGCCAGCAGCCGCTGGACGTCCGGCGGACGGTGATACCAGACCAGCGAGCCGTATTCGCCGGTCAGCGGCAAAAAGGCTTGCGGGCCGGTGGGGGTGAAGCGTTGCCAGGTGATGTCCTGCTGCGTTTGCTCTTGCTCGCAGCAAGCCACCAGCGCGTGCATGGGATAGTCCCAACTGGTGACGCCGATGCCGGCGGCGTCGCGCACCGACGAGCGCGCGCCGTCGGCGGCGATCAGCAAGCGGGCGCTCAGTTGACGGCCGTCTTCCAGCTCCACGCGGGAGGCGAAGGGCTGGTAGACGATGCGGCGGATGGCGGCCGGGGCCAGATAGTCGACGTCGGCGCATTGGCGCAGGGCCTGGGTGGCGGCCAGTTGCACCACCCGGTTTTCCACGATGTGGCCGAGCGCGGCCTCGCCGGCCTCCTCGGCGGTGAACAGCGTGCCGTCGGCTTCTTCGCCCTCCCACACCTGCATGCGCAGATAGGGGGCCGCGCGCATCGCCAGCACCGCGTCCCAGGCGCCGATGCCGGCCAGAAAGCGAGCCGAGGCCGGACTGATCGCCGAAACCCGCAGATCCGGCGGCTGGGCCGCGTCGAACGGGGAGGGCGGCGCTTGCTCCAGCACCGCAATGCTCAGGCCGTGGCCGGACAGCGCGGCGGCCAGCGCCGAGCCCACCATGCCGCCGCCGACGATGAGAATATCGCTGTATTGCATAAATCCCTTTCCAATCGTTTGCCCGCGCTTTTCGCCGAGCGCCGGGTCGCGCGCCAGCATAGCCCAGGGGAGGCGCCGCGCGTCTTGGCCTGGATCAAGCCGTTTGCGGTTCCGCCGCCAGCAGCGCGCGCAGCCGCGGCACCACGTGCTGGACGAAGATCTCGTTCTTGCGCGGCAGCGGGTGACGGTAAGGGTAGACCAGGAAGGCCGGCCAGCAATCGTGGCTCCAGCCCGGCAGCACCGGCACCAACTGGCCGGTGGCGAGAAAGCTGCTGGCCACGTAGTGGGGCAGCAGCGCCAGTCCGCAGCCGGCCACCGCGCCGGACACCAGCGGCGAATACTGATTGCAGCTGAGCACCGGCCGCACCGGCATGCGCACATAGACGCCGTCCTTCTCCAGCGCCCATTCCACCGCCTCGCTGGGCGCCTTGCTGGAATCGTAGAGCACGCGGTGCAGGCACAGGTCTTCCGGGTGTTCCAGCCTGGGCGCCTGGGCCAGGTAGCCGGGCGAGGCGTAGACGGTTTCGCGCATGAAGCCCAGCGGTTTGGCCACCAGTCCGTCGTCGTAGACATTGCGCGTGCGCACGCAAAAATCCAGCCCTTCCGCCACCGGGTCTTGTAGCCGGTTCTCCACTTGCAGCTGCATCTCCAGCCCCGGGTATTGATTGGACAGCTCGGACAGGATGGGCACCAGCAGGAACTGGGCGAAGGCGGACGCGGAGCTGATCACCAGCGGCCCTTCCACGCAATCCTGCACATTGCCGACGTCGCCGCGCACCCGGTCCAGCATCTCGCGCAGCTGGCGCGCGTGCACGGCCAGCCGCTGGCCGGCCTCGGTCAGCGCCACGCGCCGGGTATTGCGCAGCACCAGCACCGCGCCCAGCTCCAGCTCCAGTTGCTTGACCAATTGGCTGACGCGGCTTTTGGCGCAGCCGAGCGCGTCGGCCGCCGCGGTGAAACTGCCGTGGCGGGCCAGCGCGTCGAAGGCCAGCAGAGCATCCGGAGAGGGAGGGTGGTTTGTTTTCATTTCAGAACAGTGTGTGGATATTTCACGGATTTTATTGTATGCGCATGTAGATTAGCATGCTTGCGTGATCAATAGCAGAACAATTGGAGCGCATCATGGCATTGGGAGCCTGGGGGGCGTGGAGTCGATTCTGGGGGCGGCTGGGCCGTTTGTGGTGGCAGGGCATGCAAGCCCACACGCGGCGGGCGTTGCGCGATGAAACCGAGGCGCTGGAGCGGGCGAGGTGCGCGGCGTCGAACGGAGGGCGGCAGTGCGCCAATCCGGTGGATTGCGCGCGGAACCGACGGGTGTTTCATTGACCGTGATGTCGAATCGAGGAGAAACGAAATGCAGGATACCAGAGCGGTAGTGACGGGGTTTTTGAAGGAGGTGCGTTCCGGACGCAATCCGGACGCGGCCGGCGATTATCTGGCGCCCAAGGTATTGGCGCATCAATTGGTGGCGGAGTCGCCGCATACGCTGGAGCGCAGCCCGGCCGACTACGCCGCCCATGTGCGGGACTTTCTGCGCGACTACGGCGCCTTTGAACTGAGGGTGGACGAATTGCTGGTGGACGGAGACAAGGCTTACGCGCGCTGGACCCAGTTGGGACATGACTTGGCCGGCCTGGACGGCCGCCCGCCCAGCGGCGAGCCGCTGCGCCAGATCGGCAGCGCCTGCTACCGGGTGGCGGATGGCCGCATTGTCGAGTACTGGATACAAAGCAGCTGAGCCGCCGGCGCCGTTTGCATGTTGAACGGCGTTAATTTAAGTTATTGTCATTTTTTTGGGCTAATTACCGGTCAATTAATATCGTCTTTCAGTTTTATCAAACATAGCCGATATTGCATAAATATAATGACCGCCAAGATGACAATAAGGAGTGGTAAATGGGGATGCTTGGACGCAGGCGCCGACTGGCGCTTTGTCTCTTGTTGTTGACGGCCCAGGCTTGGGCGGAGGAGGCGGCGCCGGCCGAAGGGTCTCAGCCCAAGACGGTGATCAAGCTGCCGCTGAAGTTGAAGCCGGCGGCGCCGGAAGCCCACAAGGCGGAGCCGGCCAAGCCGGCCGCGCCGGCGGCGGAACACAAGACCGAGGCCAAGCCCGCCGCCAAGGCGGAGGCCAAAGCGGAGGCCAAGCCGGAGGCGAAGCACGCGGAAGCCAAACCGGCGGAGGCCAAGCCCGCTGAAGCCAAACACGCCGAGGCCAAACCGCCGGAGAAAATGGAACCGGCGGTGAAGATGGCGCCGCCGCCGGCGGCCAAGAATTTGAGCGAACCCAGTCCGGAAGTGCACGCGCCGGTGAAAAAGCGCCGCGTGGTCAAGCCCAAGCGCAAGGCGGTTGCTGCCGAGCACGGCGACGCGCACGCCGGCGCGCATTTGGCCTCCGAGGCCCAGCAAGTGCGCGGCGTGGTGGAGACCATAGTCGAAGCCAACGCCCGCTATATGAAGGCGCACGACAAAGCCTATTTTGAGCGCTTCGCCGAGCATCAGAGCCCGCGCGCCACCGTGGTGACTTGCTCGGATTCCCGGGTGCAAACCAATGCCTTCCACGGCGACGCGGTCAACGATCTGTTCATGGTGCGGGACATCGGCAATCAATTGGCCACCGCCGAGGGTTCGGTCGAATACGGGGTGAGGCATTTGCATACCCCCTTGCTGATCATCATCGGCCATGCCGCCTGCGGCGCGATCAAGGCCGCCTCCGGCGACTACGGCGGGCTGGAGCCGGCAATCCGCAAAGAGCTGTCCACCATCGACATTCCCAAGGGCATAGACCCCACCAACGGCGCGCTGCTGAACGTCAACAATCAGGTGGAAACCGCGATCATGACCTACGCCGGCGAGGTGGAGGCGGGCAAGCTGGCGGTGCTGGGCGCGTTCTACGACTTCCGCAACGATCTGAAGCAAGGCTATGGCAAGCTGGTGATCACCAATCTGAACGGCGAGACCGATCCGGCCAAGATCCGCGAAATGAGCCGCGCCGGCCAGTTCTTCAAATACAGTTTCATGAAATAGCGGCGCGCCGCATTTCCGCTTCGCCCATGGCCGCCGACAGGCGGCCATTCTATTTGCGCGGCGTCGGCGCGGTAGCGTCGCCGTTACAGCCGATGCGCGCGCGTTTCCCCTCATGATTCCGGTTGTGACATTTTTTCTCCGCTTAATCCGTATTTGTTTGGCAATGCGCAAAAACGAATATCGTTTTTTCGCTTAGCATGGACTTATTGATGCCGCCGCTATGGTTTCGCGTTTGCGGGCGACAGGGTTTTTCGGTGTTGAAAGCGTATCGCTGTAATGCGCTTGCTACAAAAAAGTTTTGAAGCGATGAGAATGGGCGGTGAATGGACAATATTATTGTCTAGATTTTATTTTCATAAATGAAAGTAAAATGTCACTAATTAGTCATTCTCTCGCTGCGACAGGTTTAACTGTTTGGGAGACTTGAAATGACCGTTGGCAATGAACTGGAACTGGACGCGCTGGTGGCGCGGGTGAAAAAGGCGCAGGCCGCGTTTGCCGGCTTCAGCCAGGAGCAGGTGGACCACATCTTCCGCTCCGCGGCGCTGGCCGCCGCGGACGCGCGGATACCGCTGGCCAAGATGGCGGTGGCGGAAACCGGCATGGGCGTGCTGGAGGACAAGGTGATCAAAAACCACTTCGCCTCCGAATACATCTACAACAAGTACAAGGACGATAAAACCTGCGGCGTGCTGGCCGAGGACGACACCTTCGGCACCATCACCATCGCCGAGCCCATCGGTCTGATCTGCGGCATCGTGCCCACCACCAATCCCACTTCCACCGCCATCTTCAAGGCGCTGATCTCCTTGAAAACGCGCAACGGCATCATTTTCTCGCCGCATCCGCGCGCCAAGCGTTCCACTTGCGAGGCGGCGCGGCTGGTGTTGCAGGCGGCGGTGGCGGCCGGCGCGCCGCCGGACATCATCGGCTGGATAGACGAGCCCTCGGTGGCGCTGTCCAATCAGCTGATGCACCACCCTGACCTCAATCTGATCCTGGCCACCGGCGGGCCGGGCATGGTGCGCGCCGCCTATTCTTCCGGCAAGCCCGCCATCGGCGTGGGCGCCGGCAACACCCCGGCGGTGATAGACGAGACCGCCGACATCAAGCGCGCCGTCGCCTCCATCCTGATGTCCAAGACTTTCGACAACGGCGTGGTCTGCGCGTCCGAGCAGTCCGTCATCATCGTCGATGAAATCTACGAGGCGGTGCGCGAGCGCTTCGCCAAGCACGGCGGTTACATCCTGTCCAAGCGCGAAGCGGAGGCGGTGCGCAAGGTGATTCTGCAGGACGGCAGCCTCAACGCCGCCATCGTCGGCCAGAGCGCGGCCAAGATCGCCGCGATGGCCGGCATCGAAGCGCCGCCGGCCACCAAGGTGCTGATCGGCGAAGTCAGCGATGTGTCCGCCGCTGAGGCCTTTGCGCATGAAAAGCTGTCGCCGACGCTGGCGATGTACCGCGCCGGCGATTTCATCGACGCCTGCGACAAGGCCGCGGCGCTGGTGGCGATGGGCGGCATCGGCCACACCTCGGCGCTGTACACCGACCAGGATCTGCAAGGCGAGCGCATCCGCTACTTCGGCGACAAGATGAAGACCGCGCGCATCCTGATCAACACGCCGTCGTCCCAAGGCGGCATCGGCGACCTCTACAACTTCAGCCTGGCGCCGTCGCTGACCCTGGGCTGCGGCTCCTGGGGCGGCAACTCGATCTCGGAGAACGTCGGGCCCAAACACCTGATCAACAAGAAAACCGTGGCCAAGAGGGCGGAGAACATGTTGTGGCATAAGCTGCCCAAGTCGATTTACTTCCGCCGCGGCTGCCTGCCGGTGGCCTTGGAGGATCTGTCCGGCAAACGCCGCTGTCTGATCGTCACCGGCCAGTATCTGTTCGACAACGGCTTCGTCGACGAGCCCATCCGCCTGCTGAAGAAAATGGGCCTGGAGGTGGAAGTGTTCTTCGAGGTGCCGGCCGATCCCACGCTGGCGGTGGTGCGCAAGGGCGCGGACCTGGCCCACGCCTTCAAGCCGGACGTGATCATGGCCTTGGGCGGCGGTTCGCCGATGGACGCGGCCAAGATCATCTGGGTGATGTACGAACACCCGGAAGTACATTTCGAAGACCTGGCGCTGCGCTTCATGGATATCCGGAAACGGATCTACCAGTTCCCCAAACTGGGGCGCAAGGCGGAGTTGGTGGCCGTGCCCACCACCTCCGGCACCGGTTCGGAAGTGACGCCGTTCGCCGTGGTCACCGACGAGAACACCGGGGTCAAATACCCGATCGCCGACTATGAGCTGACGCCGAACATGGCGATTGTCGACGCCAATCTGGTGATGAATATGCCCAAGTCGCTGACCGCCTTCGGCGGCATCGACGCGGTGACCCACGCGCTGGAGGCCTACGCCTCGGTGATGGCCAACGAGTATTCCGACCCTCAGGCCTTGCAGGCCTTGAAGATGCTCAAGGACTATCTGCCGTCCGCCTACCGCAACGGCGCCGGAGACCCCAAGGCGCGCGAGCAGGTGCACAATGCCGCCACCATCGCCGGCATCGCCTTCGCCAACGCCTTCCTCGGCGTCTGCCACTCGATGGCGCACAAGATAGGCGCCGAGTTCGGCCTGGCCCACGGTCTGGCCAACGCGCTCTTGATCAGCAATGTGATCCGCTACAACGCGGCCGACGTGCCGACCAAGCAGACCGCCTTCAGCCAGTACGACCGGCCCAAGAGCGTGGCGCGCTACGCTGAAATCGCCCGCCATCTGGGCCTGGAAGCCAGCCGCGACCACGAGCGGGTGGAGAAGCTGATCGAGTGGGTGGACGAGCTCAAGCGCACGCTGGACATTCCGGCGTCCATCCAGGCCGCCGGCGTGGCCGAGGCGGATTTCCTGGCCAAGGCGGACTTGCTGGCGGAAGCCGCTTTCGATGACCAGTGCACCGGCGCCAACCCGCGTTATCCGCTGATCAGCGAACTGAAGCAGCTGCTGTTGGACAGCTATTACGGCCGCGCCTACAAGGAAAGCTGGGAGCGCGAAGCCGGCGCGGAGGCCAAGCCGGACGCGCGCCCGGCCAAGGGCAAGCTCAAGGCGGTGTGAGTCCCGCCGCCGTCCGCCAAGCCGCCGCGCCTCAGCCCGGCGGCTTTTTCACGGCGCGGCTCAGTATTTGAAATAACCTATGGTCTGCGCCAGCTCCACCGCCTGCTCGCTCATGCCGCGCGCGGTGGCGGTCAGCTGTTCCGACGCCGCGGCGTTAGCCTGCATGGAACGGCTGATTTCGCTGACGCCCTGATTGATCTGCTCCACCCGCTGCGCCTGCTGGTTGGAGGACTGATTGATTTCCTGCACGAAGCTGGCGGTGCTCTGTATCGTCGGCAACATCTGATTGAACAGTTCGCCCGCGTGTTCGGCGCGGCGCACGCTGCTTTGCGTCAGCTGGCTGATTTCCTTGGCCGCCTGCTGGCTGCGCGCCGCCAGCTTGCGCACTTCGCCGGCCACCACTGCGAAGCCGCGGCCGTGTTCGCCGGCGCGCGCCGCCTCGATCGCCGCGTTCAGCGCCAGCAGATTGGTCTGGTAGGCGATGTCGTCGATGATCAGCACCTTGTTGGCGATGTCCCACATCGCGGCGATGGTCTCGTCCACCGCCTGGCCGCCGGCCGCCGCGTGCCTGCTGCTGTCGCTGGCCATCTGATCCGTGGTGCGGGCGTCGTCCCGGTTCTTCCACACGAAGGCGGAAATCTGTTCCAGGCTGGCGCTGTTCTTGTCGATGTTGTTGGCCTGCTCCGACGCTTGCTGGCTCAGGGTGTCCACCGCCTGGCTGATCTGGCGCGCGGCGTTGGCCAGGTCCGAGGAAAAAGCGTCGATATGCGCCAGAATGCCGGCCAGCTTGGCGACCAGCCGGCGAGTGGATTCGGCCAGATCGCCCAGTTCGTCCTGGCTGGCGTAGCGCGGCGGCGCGGTCAGATCGCCGTCGGCGATGGCGTGCAGCGCCTGGCTCACCTCGCGGATGGGCCGGTGCAGCAGGCGGCGCACCAGCAGGGACAGCACCAGGACGGTGACCAGGTCCAGCAGCAGGATTTCCGCCGTCACCCGCCACAGCACCGCGCGCAGTTTCTCGCGGATTTCTTCCGTGGACACTTGCAGGCTCAGCTTGCCGACGACGCGCGCGGTCGCGCCGTCGTGAAAGACCACGGCGCGTTCGCGCGTCAGGTCCGCGTCCGGCGCCGGCGCGGCGCCGCGCAGCAGCGAGCCGTCGGCCTCGCGGCGGTAGCCGGCGAAGGGAACGCCGTTGGCGTCGCGGACGAATACGCCGCGGAGCGCGCGTTTGCCCATCTCCGCCTCCAGCACCCGCAAGCCTTGGGCGCTGTCGAAATTCCACATGGGGCCGGCCAGATTCGCCGCCAGCCGCGCGCTGATCGCGGCGATTTCTCCGTCCAGTTCCTGACGCAGTTCCTGTTGGGTGCGCCAATAGTCCAGCGCGCCGAAGGCCGCCAGCAGGGCGGACATGATGAGCATGAAGGCCAGGTTGAGCTTCAGGCTGATGCTGTGGTGCCGCATGGGTGCATGCTCCCGGCTCGATAAACCGATTCAACGCTTTATTGATAGCACCTGTCGGCTTGGGCCGGGCCGCCGGATGCCGGCGGCGGAAACGGCGGCGGGGCTTGCGCTAAATCCTTATGGCATTAAGCGGGGACGCTTGATCACAAAGCGTCGCGTTTATGCCTTTTGCGCGCATGTATATTCTGAAACATGACATGACAAGGGTCTTGAGGTAATCTCGACCCCCATGTGTTATGGGCCATAACGACAATCCAAAGCCATAGCACCGGCGGCGGCGCTGCCGTTTACCTGTTCAAAGTTTGCTGCGCTTCGTGAAAGCCGGCGCGGCGAGTACCGCTGCGAAACGCCGATGTGCCTTGTGCGCCGTGCGCTTTCTCAGCCGTTTTCGCCTTGTCTCGCTCTTGCACGCGACGCTTTGAACAGGCCTTAAGCGCCAAGGCCACAACCCTTACGCAATACAAAGACAGTTAAAGGAGCAACTATGCAACCTGCTCAAGACACCCTGCACCGGGGTTTGGAAGAGCGGCATATCAACCTCATGGCCTTGGGCGCCACCATCGGCGTCGGCCTGTTTCTGGGATCGGCCACCGCCATCAAGATGGCCGGCCCCGCCATCATGCTGGCTTACGCCCTGGGCGGTTTCGCCATCTTCCTCATCATGCGCGCGCTGGGCGAAATGGCCATCCACAATCCGGTGGCCGGCTCATTCAGCCGCTACGCGCTGGATTACCTCGGCCCCTTGGCCGGCTACCTGACCGGCTGGAATTACTGGTTTCTGTGGCTGGTGACCTGCATGGCGGAAATCACCGCCGTCGGCGTCTATATGGGCATCTGGTTCCCGGACATTCCGGCCTGGTACTGGGCGCTGGCCGCGCTGGTGGCCATGGGCGGCGTCAACTTCATCGCGGTCAAGGCTTATGGCGAATTCGAGTTCTGGTTCGCGCTGATCAAGATCGTCACCATCGTGCTGATGATCATCGGCGGCCTGGGCATGATCGTGTTCGGCCTGGGACACGGCGGCGTGGCCACCGGCATCTCCAATCTGTGGAGCCACGGCGGCTTCATGCCCAACGGCTTTGGCGGCGTGCTGATGTCGCTGCAAATGGTGATGTTCGCCTACCTGGGCGTGGAAATGCTGGGCCTGACCGCTGGCGAAGCCAAGAACCCGAAGAAAGCGCTGGCCCGCGCCGTGGATTCGGTGTTCTGGCGCATCCTGATTTTCTACATCGGCGCGCTGTTCGTGATCCTGGCGATTTATCCGTGGAACGAGCTGGGCACCCGCGGCAGCCCCTTCGTGCTCACCTTCGAGCAGCTGGGCATCCCCGCCGCCGCCGGCATCATCAACTTCGTGGTGCTCACCGCCGCGCTGTCCTCGTGCAATAGCGGCATTTTCAGCACCGGCCGCATGTTGTACAACCTGGCCCAGCAACAGCAGGCGCTGCCCATCTTCGCCAAAGTGTCGCGTCAGGGCGTGCCGGTGTTCGCCTTGCTGATGTCGGTGTTCGCGCTGTTGGTTGGCGTGCTGCTCAACTATCTGGCGCCCAAGGAAGTGTTCACCTGGCTGACCGCGATCTCCACCTTCGGCGCGATCTGGACCTGGGTGATCATCCTGCTGGCCCAGCTGCGCTTCCGCCGCACCTTGAGCCGCGAGCAGCTGGCGGCGCTGGCCTACAAGATGCCGTTATGGCCGTATGGCTCCTACATCGCCATGGGCTTCCTGATCCTGGTGGTGGGCTTGATGGCCTATTTCCCGGATACCCGCATCGCCTTGATCATCGGCCCGGGTTGGCTGGCCTTCCTGGTGGTGGCCTATTATCTGTTGGGCTACAACAAGCGCAGCGCCGAGGAAGTGGCGCGGCTGGCGCAGAACGCTCGCTGAGCGCGCGCCGCCGTCTTGTCAGCCCGCTCTTTTGGAGCGGGCTTTTTTGCGTCTTAACGCGGCAGCCAGCTGCCGCTCAACGAGTAATCGCCGGCTTGCTGCCGCGTGGGGCCGCTGAGCGGATGGGCCGGCGGCGGCGCGTGCTGCCCGCAGTCGCTCTGGCCGAAGCAGCGCGGCAGCGGGTTGAAGCCGGGGCAGCCCGGCGGCGGGTTGACGCCGACGCAATGCTGCATTTGCTCTCTTTGCCGCCGCTCCAGCAGGCTGGGGCTGCGTATTTCGGCCTTGACCGAGAAATCCGGACCGGCGTCCAGGTTCTTCAATTGCACCGCGCCCTTGTACTTGAGCGCTTTATCGGTTTTGTCCTTCGCCTTCATCGACGGCTTGGCGCGCGTCTCCCAAGGGTCTTTGACGGCGAAGTCGTAAGAAGGCAGAGGCGCCGCCGCCAGGCTCGCGCTCAAGGCGGCCAGCGACAGCAATAGGGCGTGTCTACACTGCATGATGGATCTTTGTCCTGCGGTGGCAATGCCGCTGGCGCCCGGCTGCTGCCAGGCAGGGAGGGGCGCGCGGAATGCTCTTGTTGGGGGAATTGGCTGGCGCGGCCGTGGCCGCGGTGGCTGAACGCCGCTCCTGTAAATTTCAATGGGAGCGGGCGGATGCTTTTTATAACATTAAAGTTTTTCAGCTGGCAATAAGATGCAATGACAGGCGAAGCGGCGCGCGGCTTAATCAGCAGGCCGCGGCTTAGAACCTGTTTACGATCTCGCGAGCTAAGGCGAGGCAAGGCGAAAACGGCTGAGAAAGCGGAATGTACACGTGGTACATGAGCATTTCGAAGGTGTGCTCGCCGTGTAAGGCTCCACGACGCGCAGCAGATCGTAAACCGGTTCTTAGGCCGTTCACACTCACGGAGATTTTCTATGGCGCATTATCTGGTGGAATTGTACAGCCCGAAGCCGGCTTGGCTGGCCTTGAGTTTTTTGCACCGCACCGACTTCCTGGATCAGGTCAAAAGCAATATCGAGGCGCTGCCCGGCCTGGGCATTCAACTGCTGACCTTGAGCCAGATCGCGGCCGACGCCGATCAGGCGGCGCCCTATCGCTTCCTGGGCGTGTGGAGCCTGCCTGACCAAGAGGCCTGTGAGGGGATGCTGGCCGGCATCCGCGCCAGCGGCTGGTACGATTATTTCGATCACGTCAACGCGGTGGGCGCGGCCGGCGGCGTGGACGTGCATCTGGCGGACCTGCTGCAAGTCAAGTAAGCGCTTTGGAAACCGTTGCGGACGGCAGCTTGGGCTGTCGTCCGCAAAGAGACGTCAAGGGCGGCCGGCGGACAGCCGGCCGTTCCGCTTACCGTTCCCGCAGCACGCGCCACTCCACGAACTCGGCGGGATCGCCGGTTTCCTTGGTCTCGAAGACCGCCGGAATGTGGAAGGGCTTGCCGGTGGCGACATTGGTGCCGGCGATGGTGACGGTCATGCCTTCTTGCAGCGGTTTAGGCCGCTCGCCGCCAGCCACGGCCACCGACCATGTGCCGCCGGGCAGCAGGCCGGCGAAGGTGGCGATGCCCTTGCCGTTTTCAATCCGCGGAATAGACCGTGGTTCATTGGGCGGGATGTCAGCGCTGACCGACACGTTGTTCAGGTGGATCTGGTAAGCGATCTCCTCATGGGGATCGGCGTCGTCGCGCACCTGCGGCCGCGGGCGGTGGGCATGGCGCGCGGCTTGCGCGGCTCAGGGATATTTGGCGGCGATATAGCAGCGGCAGAAGCGGGCGGTCATGCCCGCGATCAGCGCGCTGGCGTCGTCGATATTGGTGAGCGCGCGCTTGGGCGGCGGGTTTTCCGACGCGCCGTGGCGGGCGTAGATGCCCAGGATGCTGGTGTTGTTGCAGGCGGCGGTGAACAGGCTGAGCTGTTCCGGATCCGCGAAGGCGTCGATGCCGGCGTCGATCTCCTTGGCGTAGTGTTTGACGCTGTCCAGTATCTTGTACAGCGTGCTCCAGGCCAGCACTTTTTCCAGCGTGGTGTTGGTGGAAATCAGGCCCAGCAGGAAGAGCAGATCGCGCAGACAGGGGTCGCGCTTGGCCAGGTAGAGCAGGTAGGACGGGTAGCGCTGGCGCGGATCTTCGTAACGGGTGTGGATCTGGTCGATCCTGGGGTTGCGGCTGAACGGGTCTTCTTCGATCCGGTGCGCGCTGACGGGATAGCTGCAGCCGTTCTCATAAGCGCTGAAGCCCAGAAACTGGATGGGCATACTGCTCACGCAGCCGGCGGCGGCGCGCAAGGCGCCGTTGAGCAGCAGTTGCAGGCTGTAGAGGCGTTCGGATACGTGATCGGGATCGTCCAGTTCGTCGATGTGGCGCGAATAGGCGTAGAACTGCATGCCGATGTGGTCGTTCTCGTAGCCCAGATCGATGTCGTTGCCGAAGAAATGATGAGCGAGATCGGGATAGTAGCCGCCGGCGGCGACGGTGATTTCCCATTTGTGTACTGGCGACATGGGGCTTCCCTGGCGGTGGCTGGAGGGGGGATGGTTGCGGGCGCGGGCCGCGCTAGGGGCCGGATGCTAGCATAGCTTGAGTCCAAGCGCATAAATTGCTTGGGCCTGCGAGACTTTGGTCATGTCCGGCCAGCATTGATTGGGGGAGAGGATGGCGCTTGAAGCTTTAAGCCCGGCGCCGGCATTGCCGGCCCGGCATGGCAACGGTCTGCTCTTGCGGGCGGCGGTTGCGGAGGAGATGGAGGCGGTTTATCTGATGGGCCGGGATGTTTGGGGCGAGGGCTGCTCCGAGGCCGAGTATTTGCGAATCTGCCGGGATTCGCATAAGTATCGACGCGGCAGCTGGCATGTGTTGGCGGATACGGATGGAAGCTTGCTGTGTTCGGCGATTGCCTATCGCTTGCCGTCGCTGGCGGAACGGGAGGCAGTTGGCATCGGTTCGATCGCCACGGCGCCCGCCAGGCGTGGTCAGGGCTTTGCCAGCCTATTTTTGAAGGAAGTGTTGAGCGCCTACCGAGAACAAAGTTTGGCGGAGGTGTTTTTGCTGTACGCCGATATCCACTGCGAGTTTTATCGACGCTTTGGCTTCCGAGTCTTGCCTGAGGCTTCGCAAGCGCGCGGCGATGCGCTGGGGATGATGCTATGCGCGTCGGAGCTGTGGGACGACGCCATGCTGGCGCTGGCTGAGCGTCCTCTTGGATATTTCTGATCGGAAGCGGCAATGGGGACGTGCGGCTTTCCGCCGACGCCGGCCTGCGCGGGCGCCGGCGGCGTCAGAACAAGCTGGGCTGAGCGCCTTGCGGATGGTCGATCACGGCCTCGGTGCTGCCTTCGGCCAGGCGTAGGCTGACGCGTTCGCGGTCGCGCAGTTCCGCCGGGGATTTGACCGCGGTGCCGTCCTGTTTTTGCACGATGGCGTAGCCGCGGGCCAGCACCGCTTCCGGATTGAGCGCCAGCAGGGTGGCCGCCAGGGTGTCCAGTTTCTGGGCCTGCCGGTTGAGCAGATCCCGACGCGCGCGCTGCAGCCGGGTTTGCAGCCGGTCCAGCGTTTGCGCGGTTTGGGCCAAGTCCGGCCGACGGCGCTGCAGCTTGCTGTCCGCCAGTTGCAGCGCCCAACGCCGTTGTTCGAACAGGCTGCCCAGCCGGCGTTGCAGCCGCTCTTGCTGGCGCTGCAGCGCTTCGCGCTGGCGTTGCAGCTTTTCGCCGGGGTGGGCCAGCCGGCGCGCCAGATAGTCCAGCTGCTGGGATTTGTCGGTCAGCAGGCGGCCGAGCGCGCGCTCCAGGCCGCGCTTGGCGGTTTCGAGCTGAGCGTTCAGGTGCTCGCGGCTGGGGGACACCAGTTCCGCGGCGGCTGTGGGCGTGGGCGCGCGTTTGTCGGCGACGAAGTCGCAGATGGTGAAGTCGGTTTCGTGGCCGACGCCGCTGACGGTGGGAATGGGGCTGGCGGCCACCGCGCGGGCGACGATTTCCTCGTTGAACGACCACAAGTCCTCGATGCTGCCGCCGCCGCGGCAGACGATGAGCACGTCCACCTCGCGCCGTTCGCCGGCGCGGCGGATGGCGTCGGCCACTTGCTGGGCCGAGCCTTCGCCCTGCACCTGGGCCGGGTAGAGAATCAGCGGGATGGAGGGCATGCGCCGGCGCAGCGTGCTGACCACGTCGCGCAGCGCGGCGGCGGCGGGCGAGGTGACGATGCCGATGGCGGCGGGGTGGGCCGGCAGCGGACGTTTGCTCGCCGGGTTGAACAAGCCTTCCGCCTGCAGCTTGGCCTTGAGTTTTTCAAAAGCCTCGTACAAACGGCCCAGGCCGGCGGAGCGCATCTGATCGACGTTGATCTGGAAGTCGCCGCGGGCCTCGTACAGGGTGACGGTGCCCTTGAGCTCCACCTGCATGCCTTCCGCCGGGCGGAAGGGCAGTTGCGACACTTTGCCGCGGAACATCACGCAGCGCACTTGGGCGCCGCCGTCTTTCAGGGAGAAATAGGCGTGCCCGGACGCGGCCAGGGTGAGGTTGGAAATTTCGCCGCCTATCCACATCGGCGGCAGTCCGCTTTCCAGCAGATCGCGCGCCATGCGGTTGAGGGAGGAGACGCTGATGACGTCGTTCTGGGGTGCGGTAAAAAACATGATTGTCAAGTGATCCACAGCGGTGGGTGGAAAATATTTTCAGCTAAAGCGAGTTGCAACTTGGCTTGCGTAGCGTTTGATATCTCTAAAAAAATCAATAAAATCAATAACTTGATTGTTTTCTTATCCAGGGCGGCTTTCAGCTCAAAACGGCTTGGCGCTTGGCTTGAGAGCATATTTGCACAGTTTTATCAACAAAGTTATCCACAGGGTTTTCGGTTTCAATCCTGTGACGCTATTTTTTCCTGTAAAAACAAGGGGCAAGGCTTTTTGCCTCAGAGTCGCTGTCCTCGTTTATCTTGATGTTGCTCAAGTAAGCGCTTTCTTCTTTCGTCCGCAGGCCATGCCGAAGGCTTGGCATTGTCGCTTCATTATGCCTTTGGATTGGCTTGCCGGCCGCCTGGCTGAGCCGGGCGTTTGCCATCCCAAAGCGGGTGTCGCCTCTTGCGAGCCTGAGCGATAAAGGCGCCGGGACCGGGAAAGCGGCATGCGTGTTTGGCGCATGGGCATTGCCCGGCCCTCGCCGTTGCGCGAGGCCGCGCGACAGACTTTAGGAGCTCAACTCCTTCAACAGTTCCTTGACCCTGACCACGCGCAGCGCCACATCCTGAATATCGGCCTCCACGCGCAGCTTGTCCTGTCCCGCCAGCCTGTAGTTGCGCTTGGTTTGCAGCAGCTGGATGATTTTCATCGGGTCTATCGGCGGGTTCTTGGCGAAGTGGACCTGGATGGCCACTTCGCTGGCGTCCAGCTTTTGCACGCCCAAGGGCTTGGCCAGCAGACGCAGGCGGTGGCTGTCTATCAGGGTCTTGACGGTTTGCGGCGGCAGGCCGAAGCGGTCTATCAGTTCTTCGTGGATATCGTCGATTTCCTGTTCGCTCTCGCAAGTGGCCAGCCGCTTGTAGAGCACCAGGCGCTCGTGCACGTCGGGGCAATAGCCGTCCGGCAGCAGGGCCGGGCTGTGCATATTGATTTCGGTGGTGACGCCCAGCGGCGCGTCCAGGTCCGGGGTGCGGCCTTTCTTGAGATCGCGCACCGCCTGCTTGAGCATTTCGGTGAACAGGGAGAAGCCCACTTCCTGCATCTCGCCGGACTGGCCTTCGCCCAGCACTTCGCCGGCGCCGCGGATTTCCAGATCGTGCATCGCCAGGTAGAAGCCGGCGCCCAGTTCCTCGGACATCTGGATGGCTTCCAGCCGTTTCATCGCGTCCTTGGTGATGCCGTCCGGCGTCAGCAGATAGGCGTAGGCCTGATGGTGGCTGCGGCCTACGCGGCCGCGCAGCTGGTGCAGCTGGGCCAGGCCGAACTTATCGGCGCGGTTGATCAGGATGGTGTTGGCGTTGGGGATGTCGATGCCGGTTTCAATAATGGTGGAGCACAGCAGCACATTGAAGCGCTGCTGCAGGAAGTCGCGCATCACTTGTTCCAGCTCGCGTTCGCGCAGCTGGCCGTGGGCCACGCCGATGCGGGCTTCCGGCACCAGCTCCGCCAGCTTTTCCCGCATGTTTTCTATGGTGTCCACCTCGTTGTGCAGGAAGAACACCTGGCCGCCGCGTTTGAGTTCGCGCAGCACCGCTTCGCGGATCACGCCGTTGGCCATCGGGCTGACGAAGGTTTTCACCGCCAGCCGGCGGCTGGGGGCGGTGGCGATGACGGAGAAGTCGCGCAGGCCTTCCAGCGCCATCGACAGCGTGCGCGGAATCGGCGTCGCGGTCAGCGTCAGCACGTCCACATTGGCGCGCAGCCGCTTCAGCTGTTCTTTCTGGCGCACGCCGAAACGATGTTCCTCGTCGATGATGACCAGGCCCAGGTTCTTGAACTGGATGTCCGGCTGCACCAGCTTGTGGGTGCCGATGACGATGTCCACGCCGCCGTCGGCCAGGCCGGCCAGCGCGGCCTTGCTTTCCTTGGCGCTGCGGAAGCGGGACAGTTCGGCGATTTTCACCGGCCAGTCGGCGAAGCGGTCGGAGAAGTTCTGGAAGTGCTGTTCCGCCAGCAAGGTGGTGGGCACCAGCACCGCCACCTGTTTGCCGCCGAGGACGGCGACGAAGGCGGCGCGCAGCGCGACTTCGGTCTTGCCGAAGCCGACGTCGCCGCAGACCAGGCGGTCCATCGGCTTGCCGGAGCACATGTCCTGCACCACGGCTTCGATGGCGCTGGCCTGGTCCGGGGTTTCCTCGAAGCCGAAGCCGGCGGCGAAGGCTTCGTAGTCGTGGTGGGACAGGCTGAAGCTGTGGCCTTCGCGCGCGGCGCGCTGGGCGTAGAGGTTGAGCAGCTCGGCGGCGGTGTCGCGGGCTTTTTCCGCGGCGCGCTTCTTGGCTTTCTCCCAGGCCGGATTGCCCAGCTTGTGCAGGTGGATCTGGTCCGCCGCGCCGCCGGCGTAACGGGAAATCAGATGCAGCTGGCTGACCGGCACGTAGAGGGTGGCGCTGTCGGCGTACTCCAGCTGCATCAGCTCGGTTTCGCCTTCGCCCAGGTCCATGGACACCAGGCCGACGTAGCGGCCGATGCCGTGCTGTTCGTGCACCACCGGGTCGCCGGCCTTGACCTCGGCCAGGTCGCGCAGCATGGAGTCGGAGCCGGCGCGCGCGCTCTTGCGGCGGGTGTGGCTGCGGGCCACATGCTGGTAGAGCTCGGATTCGGTGACCACGGCGATGCCGGCGCCGGGCAGGGCGAAGCCGGTGTAGAGCGGGGCCACGCTCAGCGCCAGCGGCATGTCGCCGGCGATGAACTCGGCCCAGCCGTCCACCGGGCGCGGCTTGATGCCGTGCTCTTGCAGGAACTGGTGGACGGTTTCGCGGCGGCCCAGGCTTTCCACGGTGATCAGGATGCGTTGCCCGCCGCTGCGGATGAAGGCGTCCAGCTTGTGCAGCGGTTGTTCGGCGCGGCGCTCCACCGCCAGTTCCGGCAGCGGGGCGCAGCCTTCCGCCAGTTCGCCGTCGCCGGCCAGTTCCACGCGGGCGTAAGGCTTGAGCCGCGCCATCAGTTCGTCCGGGCGCAGGAAGATGTCGGCCGGCGGCAGCACCGGGCGCTCGGTGTCGCCGCGCGCCATGTCGTAGCGGCTTTCCACGTCTTGCCAGAAGACCTGGGCGGCCTGTTGCACATCGTGGTGCAACACGATCAGCGCGTCTTCGCCCAGGTAGTCGAACAGAGTCGCGGTGTCGTCGAAGAACAGCGGCAGGAAGTATTCGATGCCGGCCGGCCACAGGCCCTGGGAGACGTCTTTGTAAATGCGGCTCTTGCTGGGGTCGCCTTCGATGCGTTCGCGGTAGCGCTGGCGGAAGGCGGTGACGCCGCTTTCATCCGCCGGATACTCCCGCGCCGGCAGCAGGCGGATTTCCGGCACCGGGTAAAGGGTGCGCTGATTGTCCGGGTCGAAGGTGCGCAGGCTGTCGATTTCGTCGTCGAACAGATCGATGCGGTAGGGCAGCGCCGATCCCATCGGGAAGAGGTCGATCAGACCGCCGCGGATGGAGAATTCGCCCGGGGCCATTACCTGGGTGACGTGGTGGTAACCGGCGGTGACCATATTGGCGCGCAGCTGCTCCACATCCAGCCGCTGTTTGGCCTGCAGGAAGAAGGTGCGTCCCAGCAGATAGCCGATCGGCGCCAGCCGCGTCATCGCGGTGCTGACCGGGGCGATGATCACATCGCATTCGCGCTGATGGATCTGCCACAAGGTGGCCAGCCGCTCGCTGACCAGTTCGCCGTGAGGGGAGAAATGGTCGTAGGGCAGGGTCTCCCAGTCCGGCAGCAGCGCCACGCGCAGCGAGGGCGCGAAGAACGGAGCCTCGGCTTGCAGGCGCTGTGCCGATTGCGCGTCGGCGGCGAGGATGAGCAGCGGACGCCGCTCTGCGGCGAGGCGGGCGACGATGTTGGCGTCCAGCCCGGCGGGCAGGCGTCCGTGACGAGTTTTCTGACTGGCGGGAGGGATCCGCGGGAGGTTATCCAGCATGCTGCTTCACTAGTTTTGGCGGTTTCGGGCTTGGCGGTTTCGGGATTATAGCAGCCGTCCGGCGCGCGCCGTTTACCCGGCTTGCGCTGGGCGGGCGTCGCTTGTGTCCAGCGGGGTGAATATTTTCATCGTCATTGTCTGGCTGCATCCGGCAATTGCATATATTGTATGTCAGCCGGGTGATTTTGTTTTTCGTTTGGCATATATGCGCTTGATTTGTTAATGCAAAATTAATTTCGGCGCGCGGCGGGGCGCCGGCGCGAATGGGGGCGGGGTGGCGTGACAGTCGGATCGGCTTGCCGGGACGCGGCGGTGTTTCTGGGGTTTTTGGCGTGCACGGCTTTTTGGCCGCGCGAGCCGGTATTGGGATTTTCGCTGGCGGCCTTCCTCGCCCACGGTGTATGGAGCTATCGTTTTTTGCGTCGCGGCTGGCGCCAGTCCTGGTGGTGGCCGCTGGCCGCCGCCGCGCTGGCGGCGCAATGGTCGCCGCCGCAATGGGCGGCCCTGCTGCTGATCAGCCTGTACGCGCTGGCGCCCGGCCTGTACGCGGCCGGCCTGCGTGGGGGGCTGGCGGTGCGTCAGCCGGCGGACTTGCTGCGGCTGCTGCTGCGGCTCGCCTGCTATCCCTCGGTGCTTTTGGCCGGCCTGGCCGCCGGCGCCGGCTGGCGCTGGTTCGGCATGGAGGGCTTGTGGTCGTGGGCGGCGCAGGCCTGGGGCGTGTCCGGCCTTGCCCTGTCCTTGTGCGCGCCGCCGGCCTTGTACGCGTCCGGCGCGCCGCCGACGCGGCGCCAGGTCTTGGAAACCGCCCTGATCCTGGCCCTGGCCAGCGTGATGTGGTTCAGCCTGCTGGGCAGCAGCGTCGCCTATTCGCTGCCCTGCCAATTGCTGTTTTTTCCGCTGATGCTGTGGGCGGCCTTCCGCGTCGGTTTCCGCGGCGCGGCGTTGGTGGGGGCCTGGGTGCTCGGCTTGCTGTCGCTATACGTGCTGGCGCCGGAGCTGACCATGCACGCCAGCGTGCTCAACGGCGCCAGCGAGGTGGCGCTGACCCTGGCCTTGAGTTGCGCCACCCTGCTGGTGTCGGTCTTGGCCGACGGCCATCGTCAGAACGAGAGCGCGCTGCGCGAGTTTCGCGCGCGGGTGGAGTCCCTGGTCAACAACAGTCCCAATATGATGTCGCTTAAAGGGCTGGACGGCCGGTTTCTGCTGGCCAACGCCGCCTATGCGCGCCGGGTGGGGCGCGCGCCTCAGGGCATGCAGGGTCTAACGGTGGAGGAGCTGTTCGACGAGCAGGATGCCGCCCAGATCCGCGAGCAGGACGCGGTGGTGCTGTCCTGCCTGGAGCCGCGCCAGTTCGAGGAGAGCTTTCTGTTCAACGGCGTGCTCAGCCATTTGCTGGTCACCAAGTTTCCCTTGTTCGACGCCCATGGCCGCCCGGCCGGGGTGGGCAGCGTGGACACCGACATCACCCAAACCCGTCAGGAGCAGAAAGCCAAGCGCGAAACGGAGGAGCGTTACCGCGCGCTGGTGGAGCAATCGCTGGTGGGCATCTACATCCTGCAGGATGAGAAGCTGATCTACGCCAACCCCAAGCTGGCCGCCATCATCGGTTATCAGCCCAAGGAAATGGAGGGCATGGGTCTGGAGCAACTGCTGGTGCCGGGCGAGGCCGCGCGCATCCGCCAGCAAATCGTCAAGCGCTACCGCGAGAACATCGCGGTGCTGCAATACGGCACCCGCGCGGTGCGCCAGGACGGCGTGGTGGTGGACGTGGAAATCCACAGCCGGCTGTTCGACTACGAGGGCAAGAAGGCCATCATCGGCGTGGTGATGGATGTTTCCGAACGGCTGGCGGCGGACGCCAATCTGCGGCTGGCGGCCAAGGTGTTCGAAAACTCGGCGGAAGGCATTCTGCTGATGGACGCCGAGGCGCGTATCATCGCGGTCAACCACGCCTTCAGCGGCATCACCGGTTACGCCGAGGCCGAGGCGCTGGGCAAGGTGTCGCGCATTTTTGGCGATCAGAAACAGCTGAGCCGGCAGGCGATGCTGGAGGCGCTGGCGGGCGGCGGCCATTGGCAGGGCGAGATGCTGGACCGCCGCAAGAGCGGCGAGTGGTATCCGGCCGAACTGGCGATCTCGGCGGTGCGCGACGCTGGCGGCGCGCTCAGCAATTACGTGGCGGTGTTCTCCGACATCACCCTGCGCAAGCAGTCCGAGGAACGTCTGCAGTTTCTGGCCAATCACGATCCGCTGACGCAGCTGCCCAACCGCAGCAGCCTGACCACGCGTCTGGACGAGGCCATCATCAGCCTGGATTGCGCCAGCGGCTCGCTGGCGGTGATGTTCATCGACCTGGACCGTTTCAAACTGATCAACGATTCCTTCGGCCATCAGGCCGGCGACGAGTTGTTGCGGGAGACGGCGCTGCGCCTGCAGCGGGCGGTGGGGGGGCGCGGCCTGCTGGCGCGGCTGGGCGGCGACGAGTTCACCCTGGTGATGACCGGCTTCAAGGACGCCGCCGCGCTGGTGACCGCCGCCGAGGACACGCTGGCGGCGCTGGGCCAGCCGCTGCGGCTGGAAAACCACGAAGTCTACGTCACCGGCAGCATAGGCATCAGCGTCTACCCCAATGACGGCACCGACGCCCAGACCCTGCTCAAGAACGCCGATGTGGCGATGTACCGCGCCAAGGAAGCAGGCAAGAACACTTACCAGTTCTTCGCCGCGGAAATGAACACCCAGACCTTCGAACGCCTATTGCTGGAGAACGGCCTGAGGCTGGCGCTGGAGCGCGGCGAGCTGGAACTGCATTACCAGCCGCAGGTGGACGCGGTCAGCCGCCGGGTGCTGGGCGCGGAAGCGCTGATCCGCTGGCGCCATCCGCAACTGGGCCTGGTGCCGCCGGGCCGCTTCATCCCGCTGGCGGAGGAAACCGGCCTGATCAAGCCCATAGGCGACTGGGTGCTGCAGGAAGCCTGCCGCCAATTGGCGGTCTGGGACCGTCAGGGCGTGGCGGTGCCGCGGCTGGCGGTGAATTTGTCCGCGCGCCAGTTCGAACAGCAGCTGCTGCCGCTCAAGGTGGCGGAGGCGTTGCGGGCGGCGGGCCTGTCCGCGGCGCGGCTGGAGCTGGAGATCACCGAAAGCATGATCATGCTCAACCCCGGCGAGGCGGTGCGCCAGCTGGGCGAATTGAAGGCGCTGGGCGTGGGCCTGTCCATCGACGATTTCGGCACCGGTTACTCCTCGCTGTCCCATCTGAAGCGTTTTCCGCTGGATACCTTGAAGATCGATCAATCCTTCGTCGAAGGCCTGCCGGACGACGGCGACAACGCCGCCATCGCCGAAGCCATTCTGGCGATGGCGCGCAAGCTGCAGTTCCAGGTGGTGGCGGAGGGCGTGGAGAGCGAGCGCCAGGCGCAATTCCTCACCAGCAAGGGCTGCGCCTTGCTGCAGGGCTATCACTTCGGCCGCCCGGTGCCGGCGGCGGAGTTGCCCGCCTTGCTGGCCGGCATCGTCGCCGTGGGCGAGCAGCGGCAGCTCGGGCTGATGTCCGGCGTGGAGGTGCTGGGCAGCTGAACGCAAGCCGGTTTTGCCCTGAACCGCCGCGCGCTCTAAAATGGCGGGATTGTCATTAGAGAATCGCCATGAGCAACAAACGCCTGATCCACGGCTTTCACGCCATCAATGCCCGTCTGTGGCAGAACCCCAAGAGCCTGCTGGAAGTCTGGCTGGCCGGCGGCCGCCACGACGCCCGCGCCAAGGCGGTGCTGGACAAGGCCGCCGAGGAGGGCATCAAGCTGCACATCGTCGACAAGGAACGCCTGGACAGCATGAGCGGCAACGCCCGTCACCAGGGCGTGGCGGCGATGATAGACGCCAGCCGCAACTTCGTGCACCTGGACGACGTGCTGGACAATCTGAGCGAACCGCCCTTGTTGCTGATCCTGGACGGCGTCACTGATCCGCACAATCTGGGCGCCTGCCTGCGGGTGGCGGACGCGATGGGCGCGCACGCGGTGATCGCGCCCAAGGACCGTTCCGCCGGCCTCAACGCCACCGTGTCCAAGGTGGCGTGCGGCGCCGCCGAGGTGATTCCCTATCTCACGGTCACCAATCTGGCGCGCACGCTGCGCGACTTGAAAGACGCCGGGATCTGGATCGCCGGCACCACCATGGAAGCGGATACCGACCTCTACCACTGCGACGCCGCCGGCCCGCTGGCCTGGGTGATGGGCTCGGAAGGCGAGGGCATGCGCCGCTTGACCCGCGAGCACTGCGACGTGCTGGTGTCCATCCCGATGTTCGGCACGGTGGAAAGCCTGAACGTGTCGGTGTCCGCCGGCATGGTGCTGTCGGAAAGCCGCCGCCAGCGCACGCTGGCGCAGGCCAAGGCCGATTGAGCCCTGGCCGCCCGCACCGCCAAGCCCCCGTCCTCGGGGGCTTTTTCTTGGGCGCGGGGTTTGACTGTAATCAGATGCGAGCCTAAAAAAGTAGACAGAATACGGAACCGATCTGGCGCCGCTGCAGTCTTGTTGATACCTTACCTGGGTATCCTATTTGCGAGAGGGGAGTGCAGTGATGGATAGACGTGGATTCATCGGCGCCGGCGCGGCGTTGGCTCTGGTTCCGTTGTTGCGGCAGGCCTGGGCGGCGCAGCCGCCCGCCGTCGATCACGCGGCGATGGGACATGGCGGCATGGGCGCGGCGGCGGAGACGATGCCGGCCGCGGCCGCTTTGGGCCTGCCGGCGGGCCTGGCTTTGCCGGCCCTGCCGCTGTTGCGCAACCAGAGCGCCTTGCCCGGCGTGTTCAGCGCGGCGCTCAGCGCCGGCGCGCAGGCGCTGCCGCTGTTGCCCGGCAAGCCCGCCACCGTGTTCTGGAGCTATAACGGCCAGGTGCCGGGGCCGACGATAGAGGTGTTCGAAGGCGACGAATTGCGGCTGCATTTCGAAAACCGCCTGTCCCAGCCCACCACCATTCATTGGCACGGCTTGCCGATTCCGGCTGACCAGGACGGCAATCCGCAAGACCCGGTGCCGCCGGGAGGGAGCCGCGAATACCGCTTTACCTTGCCGCAGGGCTGCGCCGGCAGTTACTGGTATCACCCGCACCCGCACGGACATACCGCCGAGCAGGTGTATAGGGGGCTGGCCGGCGTGTTCGTGGTCAAGAGCCGCAGCGATCCGCTGGCGCATCTGCCGGAGCAAAGACTGGTGTTGTCGGACCTGAAGCTGGACGCCGACGGCAAGATCGCGGCCAATAGCGAAGCCGATCGCATGGACGGCCGCGAAGGCCAGTTTCTGCTGGTCAACGGCGCCTGGCGGCCGCATCTGACGCTGGGCGTCGGCGAGCGCCAGCGCTGGCGGGTCTGGAACGCCAGCAGCGCGCGCGTGCTCAAGCTGGCCCTGCCCGGCCACGAACTGGAACTGGTGGGCAGCGACGGCGGCCTGCTGCAGCGGCCGCGACGCATCGACAGCCTGACGCTGCCGCCCGGCGCCCGCGCCGAGCTGGTGGTGACCGGACGCTTCGCGCCCGGCCACGGCGCCGGCCTGCTGGCCCTGCCGTATCGGCGCGGCAAGATGATGTCGGCCGAGCAGGACGCGAGCCTGACGCTGCTGGAGCTGCGCCGGGGCGCCGTCGCCAAAGCCACGGCGCCGCTGCCTGAGCGGCTGCGCGAAATCCGGCCCCTGGGCGCGCCGGCGGTGCGGCGCAGGGTGGTGCTGTCCGAAGACATGGCCAATCCCGCCGCGATGTTCCTGATCAACGGCAAGACCTTCGACATGGAGCGGGCGGACTTCCTGGGCAAGGTGGGGGCGGTGGAGGAGTGGGATATCGTGAACGAGGCCGATATGGACCACCCCTTCCACATTCACGGCACCCAGTTCCAGGCGCTGGCGCGCCGCAAGGACGGCGTCTGGCGCGAAGAACCGTTCCTGGCCTGGCGCGACGTGGCCAACGTCTCCGCCGGCGAGACGCTGCGGCTGCGTTTCCGCCAGGACATGCCGGGCCTGCGCATGTTCCATTGCCACATCCTCGAGCACGAAGACGCGGGGATGATGGGCATGCTGCGAGTGGAGGCCTAGGCGGCCGCGCGCAACTGCGTCACAATGGCCGCAGCCCGGCCCGCCGGACGGCGGCCGGGCTCGCTTTGAACCCGCTTGGATTAGGATGGACATGACGCAAGAAAAACCGCAGGACGGCTGTTGCGACGCAGCGGCCCCGCTTTCCGACAAAACCGTGGTGCAGCCGGGCAAGAGCGCGCTGATCAAGCGTTTGGCGCGCATCGAGGGTCAGGTGCGCGGCATCAGCGGCATGGTGGAGGCGGACCGTTATTGCGTGGACATCCTGACCCAGGTGGCCGCGGTCAAATCGGCGCTGGACGCGGTGTCGATGCAATTGCTGGAAAATCACATGAAAGGCTGCGTGGCGCGCGCGCTGCATCAGGGCGACGCCACCGGCATGGTCACCGAACTGATAGACGTGGTCAAAAAAGTGCGCTGAGCCGCGTCGCCGCAAAGGAATGCACATGAAAACCCCGCTCGCCGTCCTGTTGTCCCTCGCTTCCGCGCTGGCCGCGGCGGGGCCGATTCCGTTCGAGGTCTACATCAAGCTGCACAAGGGCATGTCCGAGGCCGAACTGGTGTCCCAGGCCGGCGCGCCCGATTACAGCAGCAACGGCCCCACGGTCAAAACCAAGGACGCCAACGCGGTGGTGGAAACCAGCACCCGCTCGCTGTCCTGGCTCGCCAACGACGCCGTGCCCTATACCACCACGGTGACGCTGAGTAATGGGGTGGTGGTGGATATCTCCCGCGACAAAAAGCTCTGAGAACCTGTTCAAAGTCTGCTGCGCGTCGTGAAGCGTTGTACGGCGAGTACGAGTTCAGAATGCTCATGTACCCCCTCGTGCATTCCGCTTTTTCGCTCGTTTTCGCCTTGTCTCGCCCTCGCTTGAGAGGCTTTGAACCGCGACTTGGGGCGGATTCCGAATCCCGTCTTCGCCACAGCCTTGCCGCCGTTCCGCGCGGAAGCCCCTGATTTATTTGCCTGCCGCCGGCTAAGCGCGTAGAATGCTGCGGTTTCAACCCCTTGCCTTTTGCAACTGCATGGCAAAAGGCTTCAATAGCCACAAGGAGTTAACATGCGTCATTACGAAATCGTGTTCATCGTCCACCCGGACCAGAGCGAACAGGTTCCGGCCATGATCGAGCGCTACAAGGGCATGGTTCTGGCCGCTGAGGGCAAGATCCACCGTCTGGAAGACTGGGGCCGCCGTCAACTGGCTTACCCGATCCAGAAGCTGCACAAGGCTCACTACGTTCTGATGAACGTAGAGTGCCAGTCCGAGACCCTGGCCGAAATCGAACACGCCTTCAAGTTCAACGACGCTGTTCTGCGTCACCTGACCATCAAGCTGGAGCGCGCGGTTACCGAAGCGTCCCCGATGATGAAGGACGAAAAGGCCAAGAACCTGCTGGACGCCCAGCAGCCGGCAGCCGAGGCTGAAGCTTCCGCCTAATTGGCCGGAGCAAAGTCTTGCAGAACCGTCTGGCGCTGACCGCCACGGTCGACCGAGAGGATGCGCTGAGATACACGCCCGCCGGCTTGCCGGTGTTGGAAATGTGGCTCAAGCATCAGTCCAGACAGACAGCTCACGGTTTTGATCGGGATGTGGCCTGCGAAATACAGGCCGTGCTGATAGGCGAAGACGCCCGGAAGTTTTCCGGGAAACTGGCGGGAAACACGGTGAATCTCACCGGCTTTCTGTCCCAGCGCAGCCTCAGGAATCCGCGGTTAGTGCTCAATATCGAATATGTTGAATTTGTAAAAGGTTAGTCAAAATGGCTCGTCAACTCTTCAAGCGCAAGAAGTTCTGCCGCTTCACGGCAGAAGGCATCAAGGAAATCGACTACAAATCCGTTGATCTCCTGAAAGACTTCATCGCCGAAAACGGCAAAATCATTCCGGCTCGCATCACCGGCACCAAGGCCCGCTACCAGCGTCAGCTGACCACCGCTATCAAGCGTGCTCGCTTCCTGGCCTTCCTGCCGTACACCGACCAGCACTAAGCCGGGAAAAGGAACTTAAAAGATGCAAATCATTCTGCTCGAAAAAGTTGCCAACCTGGGTCAACTGGGTGATGTGGTTAAAGTCAAGGATGGTTACGGTCGTAACTTCCTGATCCCGCAAGGCAAAGCCAAGCGCGCTACCGAAGCCAACCTGAAACAGTTCGAAGCTCGTCGCGCCGAACTGGAAGCCAAGCAAGCCGAGATCCTGGCCGACGCCAAGGTCCGCGCCGAGAAGCTGAACGAAGCCGTTGTCACCATCGCTCAGAAAGCCGGCGTTGACGGCCGTCTGTTCGGTTCCGTGACCAACGCCGACGTGGCTGAAGCCGTGACCGCCTTCGGCGTTGCGGTTAAGCGCACCGAAGTTCGCCTGCCGAACGGCCCGTTCAAGGCCATCGGCGAGTACGACATCGAGATCGCTCTGCATCACGACGTCGTGACCCCGATCAAGATCGTGGTGGTTGCCGAAGCTTAATTCCTGTTTTCAGGAACGCTTTATCAAAAAGCCCGCTCATTCGAGCGGGCTTTTTGTTTGGGCGCGCGCCGGGGCGCGGATCAATCGTCCTGGCTCAGCACCAGGCGCGCGCGCAAGCCGGGCGCGTCGGCCTCGGCGATGGACAGCAGGCGGTCGATATTGGGGTGTTTGCCCGGATTGGCGCGCGCGTCCGGCGTGTGTTCGGCGTAAAGCGCCAGTCCCTCGCGCGCGGCCTTGCGGTCGATATGGCCGTGGGTCTTGATCAGGGCGTGGTAGACGCGCACCGAGCCGGCGGTGCCGGGCTGATTGTCCAGCCGGCCGACCGGCTCGCCGCTGGCGTCCAGCAGCACGATGGCGCGAATGTCGTCGACGGCGGGCAGGGTGTTGAGGATGTCCTTGAAAGCGCTTGCTTGCATGATGTGTTTCCTATTGTCGTTATCGTGGCGGGCCGCCGGGGCGGCCCGTTGAGGGGGGCGTTGCGCATGGGCCGCGGCGTCGGGCCGGGCCGGATGCAAGACCGTTCCAGTGTGGCCGGGTATTAGGCGGCGGGCCGGCTGAGAAAGTTCAGCCGGCTGCCGCGCATTGCACATTTTTGGTGCGGCCGCTCGGCCGTCTTGCCTTGATTTGGTGCAATGTATGCCGACAGCTCTTCATTACACCATGCTTTGGATGATTTTGTGTTGCGGATTTGTTAATGAATCAAAGGCTTGGCCTGTGATTGTTAACTTGGCACGGCAATTGCTAACTATAAAGCGATCTGGTGACGTCAGGGCATGGCCCGGCGTCTCGCGCCAGTCTCCAAAGGGGATAAGAGAGCGGCAAAGCCGCCTTGGATCGGGGTCGATCGGCGAAGCCGGCGACCCCGTTTCATTTTCAGCGCATCAGGGCTGCTCGCCCACCAGATAGCGCTGGCTCATCCGCTTGAAGTGCTCGCTGCCGGCCTGGCGCAAGCATTCGAACAGTACCATCTCCTTGCTGACGATGACGGCCCCGGCGTCGCGCATCCTTTGCAAGCCCAGTTCGATGTCGGACGCCTTGCGGCTGGACACCGCGTCAGCCACCACGAAGACCCGCTTATCCAGCTCCAGCAGTTCCAGCACGGTTTGCAGCACGCAAACATGCGCTTCCATGCCGCAGACGATGACTTGCGGCCGGGCCAGCACGGCGTCCGGCAGACAGTGGGCGGCGACGCAGGAAAAATGGGTCTTCTCGACCACCTTGGGTTCCGGCGCCTGGGCGAGCAGCTCGGGCAGGGTGTGGCCCAGGCCGCGCGGATATTGCTCCGAAAACACCACCGGCAGGCCGTGGTCGCCGGCCACGCTGATCAGCCAGCGGCAGCGCGCCGCCATGCCTGCCGCGTCGACGACCGCCGGCGCGAGTTTTTCCTGGACGTCCACCACCAGCAGGCTGGCCAACTCCTTGTGCATCAGCATAATGCGCTCCTTGGGGCGTGTGAGGGGTTTGTCGCAGCATTCAGGATACCTGTTTTGACGCGGGCTTGCGCCGCGCTGAAATCCTTTTGTCATTTTCGCTTGCCGGCCTCATCCCGTTCCGTTGATGATGACTCAAAGGCCGAATCGCAATAATCGACAGGAGGTGAATCGTGGATGGACTGCATATCCGCAAGGTGGAGCCGGAAGACGCGCCCGTCTTGGCGGCGATGATGGTGTTGGAGGAGGTGGTGGCCAATACTTTGCAACTGCCCTACCAATCGGTTGAGGACTGGCGGCGGAAGCTGGCGCACACGCCGCCGCACGTGCATTCCCTGGTGGCCTGCAACGCCGAAGGGCGGGTGATAGGCAATGCCGGCCTGATAGGCGACGAGCGTCCGCGCATCCGGCACGCGGCCAGCCTGTTCATCGTCGTGCATCCGGATTGGCACGGCCGCGGCGTGGGCTCCGCCTTGTTGCGGGCGCTGCTGGAGCTGGCCGACAACTGGTTGGGATTGTTGCGGGTGGAGCTGGCGGTGGTGCACGACAACGAGCCGGCGATCGCCCTGTATCGCAAATTCGGTTTCGAACTGGAAGGGAGGCGGCGGATGGAACAACTGCGCGCCGGCCGTTATGAAGACACCTTGATCATGGCGCGTTTGCGCCGGCCGGTATGACGAAGCGCCCGCGTGGGCGGGCGCTGGCGCGGCTGCGCGCTTATTTGGCTGCGGCGTCCTGCGCTTGCGGCGCCGGCTGCTGCGTTTGCAGCTGAGCGTCCATGCGCGCGCGCATTTCCCACATATTGGACAATCCTTCGCCGGCCATCGCGGCGCCGGACAGCAGGATCAGGGACAGGGTGGTCAGTACGGTTTTCTTCAGCATGATGTTTCCTTTCATGGCAAATCGACCGGTCGACCGGCTCGGCGCAGGGCGTCGACGGAGGTCGGCTGCGGGCCTGGCGAAGCCTGTCGCTGTTTGGGCGGCCTGCATCGCCATTGAATTCTAGTGAAGGCAGGGACTTTGTCCGGCCATGGCGGTGATCAATTTGCAAACGAGTGTGAATCGCGTTTCGCGGGGCCTGGCCTCCCGCCGCGGAGCGCGGGCGGGAGGGGGCGGTTCGCCATCTTAGCTGGCGGATTGGCTGGTCTGAGCGCCGGCTGCCGCGCTTGGCTGCGCGGCGGTTTGCTTGGCGGCGATCTGGGCCTCCATGCGCTCGCGCATTTCACGGGCGTTGCTGGCGCCTTCGCCGCCGGCCATGGCGGCGCCGGACAGAATGATCAGGGACAGCGCGGTGAGTACGGTCTTTTTCATGATGGTTTCCTTTCATTGCGATCTGGCCGGGGCCGGACTTGCTGCGTCCGGCGGCAGGGCTTGAGTCGACATTCTATGGCGGGCTTTGCCGCAGTGCGGTAAACGATTGTGAGCGTGTGCTAATGAGTTTTGACGGCGTTTACAAAGCCGGATTACCGGCCGGCCTGGCTGGTTTGAGGCGCTGTCGGCGCTTGCTTGGCGGCGATCTGGGCGTTCATGCGTTCGCGCATTTCACGGGCGTTGCCGGCGCCTTCGCCGCCGGCCGTGGCGGCGCCGGACAGAACGATCAGGGACAGGGCTGCGATAAGGCTGTGTTTCAACATGGTGAATTCCTTGTAAAGTGTGGGACGGGCGCTTATTTGGCTTGCGGAGCCTGGGCCGGGGTTTGGGCCTGCTTGGCGTCGATCTGGGCTTGCATGCGTTCGCGCATTTCACGAGCGTTGCCGGCGCCCTCGCCGCCGGCGGCGGCGGCGCCGGACAGAACGATCAGAGACAGGGCGGCGATAAGAGTTTGCTTCAACATGGTCAAAATCCTTGTGTGATTGAGTGGCTTGGCGGCGGCGAGGATGTTCAAAATGCTAGAATCGATCCGGCGCTCCGCTAAGGAGTCGCTTAGCCTGCTCTGGCGGGCTGTGCGACTTAGTGACTGAATATTAAGGATGTTTTTTCGCCGCAGATAGCGGAATGATTTGCACTGAACCATCAGTAAATTTGAATATGAAACTATCTCTCGACGCTTTGCTGGTGCTGGACGCCATCGATAATCACGGCAGCTTCGCCGCCGCCGCGGACGCCCTGTTCCGGGTGCCGTCCGCGGTCACCTATACCGTGCAGAAACTGGAGCAGAGTCTGGGCGTGCAGATCTACGACCGCAGCGGCCACCGCGCCCGGCTGACGCCGGCCGGCGAGCGCCTACTCAAGGACGGCCGGCATCTGCTGGACGCGGCGCGTCAGCTGGAGCTGCGGGTCAGCAAGCAGGCTCAGGGCTGGGAACACCAGTTGCGCATCGTGATCGGAGACCTGGTGGATTTCGCCCAGGTGATTCCCTTGATCGCGGAATTCGATCAGCTGGCCTCGGCCACGCGGCTGATTTTCCGCAGCGAGATTTTCGGCGGCACCTGGGACGCGCTGTACGACGACCGCGCCGATCTGGTGATAGGCGCGCCCAATATGCCGCCGCCCGGGGATTATTTCACTCGCACCATAGGCAGTTACGATTTTGTCTTGGTGGTGGCCGCCGGCCATCCGCTGGCGGCGGAGGATAAGCCGCTGCCGCCGCATGTGTTGCGCCAGCACCGCGCGGTGGCGATAGGCGACACCTCGCGGCGCTTGCAGCCGCGCACCGGCGGTTTGCTGGACGGCCAGGACGTGCTGACCGTGCACAGCAGCCGCGCCAAGCTGGACGTGATCCTGGCCGGCCTGGGCAGCGGTTATCTGCCGCGCTCCATGGTGGGGCCTTATCTGGCCAGCGGGGACTTGGTGGCCAAGGAGGTGGCCGAAGACAGCCCGGATCACCAGATGTGTTTCGCCTGGAAGCAGGCGCAGCCGGGCAAG
The DNA here is from genome assembly GCF_057808735.1 of Chromobacterium sp. FG89. Lineage (NCBI taxonomy): Bacteria > Pseudomonadati > Pseudomonadota > Betaproteobacteria > Neisseriales > Chromobacteriaceae > Chromobacterium > Chromobacterium sp. FG89. Next base: position 247,041 of record NZ_JBMDIQ010000002.1, read on the forward strand.
GCTTTGCAGTGGTTCATTCAGCGGCTGGAGCAGGCGGTGGAGGCGGGCGAGCTGCGGCCGTGAAAAAGCCGGCGTCCGCGAGGAGGCCGGCCGGATAGGCTCAATTGCGTGGGGGTGCTTAGAGCGTGTTTACGATCCCGCGAGCTAAGGCGAGACAAGGCGAAAACGGCTGAGAAAGCGGAATGTACACGTGGTATATGAGCATTTCGAAGGCGTACTCGCCGTGCCACGCCTCATGAAGCGCAGCAGATCGTAAACAGCTTCTTACACGTCCTGGCCCTCGACGATGCCGTCATGGCTGGCGGCGCGCTTGGGCAGCAAGAGGTTCAGCACGATGGCCAACAGCGAGCACAGGCCGACGCCGGCCAGCTCGAAATCCCCCAGCTTCAGACTGAGGCCGCCGATGCCGGAGGTCAGCACCACCGAGATGATCACCAGATTGCGCGGTTCCATCAAGTCCACCTTGGCCTCGATCAGGGTCTTCAGGCCGATGGAGGCGATGGTGCCGAACAAGAGCACCATGATGCCGCCCATCACCGGCAGCGGGATGGACTGCAGCAGCGCGTTGAACTTGCCGAAGAAGGCCATGGCGATGGCGAACAGCGCGGCCCAGGTCATGGTGACCGGGTTGAAGTTGCGGGTGATCATCACCGCGCCGGTGACTTCGGCGTAGGTGGTGACCGGCGGGCCGCCGATCAGGCCGGCCACGCAGACGCCCAGGCCGTCGCCGGACAGGGTGCGGTGCAGACCGGGCGACTTGGTGTAGTCCTTGCCGGTGACGCCGCCTATCGCCATCACGCCGCCGATGTGCTCGATGGCCGGCGCAATCGCCACCGGCAGCATGAACAGCGCGGCGGCCCAATTGACTTCCGGGCTGTGGAAGGCGGGCATCGCGAACCACGGCGCGGCGGCCAGCTTGGCGAAGTCCACCACGCCGAGCAGGGCGGCGGCGATGTAGCCGACGATGACGCCGGCCAGAATGGGCACCAGCTTGAACAGGCCGCGCGCGTAGATGGACACGATGACGGTGGTGGCCAGCGAGATCGCCGCCAGCAGCATGGACACCGCGTAAGGCGTCACCTGCTTGCCGCCGGCGATGCCCATCGCCATGCCGGAGGCCGCGGAGGCCACCGACAGGCCGATGATCATGATCACCGGGCCGATCACCACCGGGGGCAGCAGCCGGTTGACGAAGGCCATGCCGCGCCAGCGGACCACGGCGGAAAACAGGAAGTACATGAAGCCGGCGCAGAACAGGCCGAACTGCGTCGCGCCCTGGCCCCAGGTGTGCATGGAATAAATGATGGGGCCGATGAAGGCGAAGGAGGAGCCGAGGAAGATCGGCACCTGGCGCCCGGTGTACAGCTGGAACAGCAGGGTGCCGACGCCGGCGCCCAGCAGCGCCATCGCCGGATTGAGGCCGGTCAGCAGCGGCACCAGCACCAGCGCGCCGAAGGCGACGAACAGGATCTGGGCGCCGGACACGGCCAGCTTGAGTTGTTGGAACATGGTTTTAACCTTTTGGCTCGTCTTGGTCTGAATGGGGGGCGGGGGCCTGGTCCAGCCGCTTGCCCAGAATGCGCGACTGCGGTTCCAGGCCGCGACGCAGGTAGAAATTCAGCGCGGCCTGATTGAAGTCCTTCACCTCCAGGCGGATCTCGTCGGCCGAATGCCGCCGCGCCCAGTCTTCGGCCGCCGCCAGCAGCGCGCTGCCTTGGCCTTGCCCGCGCTCAGCCGCCGTCACCACCAGGGTGGTGACGCGGCAGATGCGGCGCGGCCGCAGGAAGGGCAGGGTGAGTTCCAGCAGGGACAGGGCGATGAAAGCGCTGGCCTCTCCGCCGGATTCAGCCAGCAGCAGCGCGCCGCCGGGCGCGTCCAGCAGGCCGGCCCAGAACGCGCGGTCGCGGTCGGCGGCGCCGTTGGCGGCGAAGATGTGCGGCAGCGCGCGATGGTGCTGCAGGTTGATCTCGTCGGCCAGGCGGCAGATCGCCGCGAGGTCGCTTGCGGCAGCGGGACGTATTTTCATGCTTGGGGCCGGGCTGGGCGCGCAAAAAAGCGCCGCTTCCGGAGTGGGAGCAGCGGCGCTGGACGGGCTCATGATCAGGCTTGCTTGGTGCCGAAGATCTTGTCGCCGGCGTCGCCCAGGCCGGGGATGATGTAGCCGTGCTCGTTCAGGTGGCTGTCGAGCGAGGCGGCGTAGATCTGCACGTCCGGGTGGGCGTCGTTGACGATCTTCACGCCTTCGGGCGCGGCCACCATCACCACGGCCTTGATCTGTCTGCAGCCATTGCGCTTGAGCAGGTCTATGGTGGCGACTAGGGAGCCGCCGGTGGCCAGCATCGGGTCGATGATGATGGCGATGCGCTCGTCCAGATTGCCGACGAACTTCTCGAAATAGGACACCGGTTCCAGCGTTTCTTCGTTGCGGGCCAGGCCGACCACGCTGATCTTGGCCGAGGGCACCAGGTCCAGCACGCCGTCCAGCATGCCGATGCCGGCGCGCAGGATGGGCACCACGGTGACCTTCTTGCCCTTGATCTGCTGGACGTCGATCTTGCCGCACCAGCCGTCTATGGTGACGCTTTCCAGTTCGAAGTCGCGGGTGGCTTCATAGGCGAGCAGGCGCGCCAGCTCTTGGGTCAGCTGACGGAATTTCATGGTGCTGGTGTCGGCTTCGCGCAGCAGGCCGAGCTTGTGTTGCACCAGCGGATGCTGGACGACGGTGATGTTCATGAGACGTTCCCATACCTTGGCAAAGAGCTGCTTTCGGCGCGGGCGCGCCAAAAGCAGCTCTTGGTATTAATTATGAAGCCAGCAGCCTTCGGTGATCTCGGGCTGCCGGTGCGGGGTATTTGGTATGGGGCGGTATTTTACCCCTTTTCCCATTCCGAAATCCACTGCAAGAATTCGGCGGCGGCCCGCGGCGGGCTGCAGATATAGCCTTGCACCGCGTCGCAGCCCAGCTCGGCCAGCGTGGCCAAGTCGGCGCTGTCCTCCACGCCTATGGCCACCGTGGTGAGGCCGGAGGCCTTGGCCAGGCCGATGTCTTCGCGCAGGATGGCTTGCAGATGCTGATTGGAGCTGACGCCCTGCACGAAGGCGCGGTCCACTTTCAGCAGGCTGAAATGGCTGATCAACAGCTTATCGGTCAGGGTGACGCCGATGCCGAACTCGTCTATGCCGATGCCGAAGCCGGCGGCGCGCAACTGGGACAGCTGCGCGTCGGCCTTCTGCCAGTGCTGGCGCAGCGTGGATTCGGAGAATTCCAGCGTCAGCTTGGCCGGCTCCAGGCCCAGGATGCGCACTTTCTGCAGCAATTGCTCGCACAGGCTTTCATCGTCCAGCGACATCGAGGTCAGGTTGATGGTGACCGGAATGTCGTGGCCGCGCTCCTGCCAGTCGCTGCAGGCGTACAGCGATTTTTCCAGGATCAGTTCAGTGAGTTCGCGAATCATGCCGCGCTCTTCCATTGCCGGCACGAAGCTGACCGGGGACAGCACGCCAAGCGCCGGGTGCTGCCAGCGCGCCAGCGCCTCGGCGGCGATCACTTTGCGGCTGGAGATTTCGACTATCGGCTGAAACCAGGGAATGAGCTGATCGTTGACCAAGGCGCGCCAGATCTCTTCGATGGGCATGGCGCTGGCGGGGCTGAGGGCGGCTTTGGTTTCCTGATGTGTCGGCATGGGGCGATTTGGGTCGGGCAAGCGGATGTCACCCTGATTGTATGACATGGCGAGTGTTTTCGAAACGCTAAATTCCGCTTCAAAAACAAAGGTCCCGGCCATGGCCGGGACCTGGGAGAGGAGCTTACAGGTCTTTCAGCAGCTCTTGCAATTCACCGTTTTGGAACATTTCATACATGATGTCGGAGCCGCCGACGAACTCGCCTTTGACGTAGAGCTGCGGAATGGTCGGCCAGTTGGAGAAGTCCTTGATGCCCTGGCGGATGTCGGCGTCTTGCAGCACGTCCACGGTCGCGAACTGTTCAAGGCCACAGGCCTTGAGGATTTGCACCGCGCGGGAGGAGAAGCCGCATTGCGGGAATTGGGCCGAGCCCTTCATGAACAGCACTACCGGGTTGTCGGTCACGGTTTGCTGGATGGTTTGTTGCGCGCTCATTCAGTGGTCCTTGCTTGGATCGTCAATGTGGCTGCGGGGCCGCCTGCGGCGAAATACCCGAGCGTTTCAATGGGTTATTTTACTTTTCGGCCGCCCGCGGGTCAATTTGCTTCGCAGCGGGCGCCGCCTGCGCGGCGTGCCATTGCCGCAGAAAGATGTGCACCTGGCCGTCGTAGAGCGCGCGGCGGGTAATCAGCCGCGACACATTGGACGCCAGCAGCGCGGTGGCCATCAAGGGGATGATCATCGCCGAGGAGTCGGTCATCTCCATCACGATGATGAAGCCGGTCATCGGCGCGCGGGTCATGCCGGCGAAGAAGCCCACCATGCCCAAGAGCACGATCAGGGTCTGCGGCAGGAAGGGCAGCAGATTGGCCATGTTCAGGCCGAAACCGGCGCCCACCGCCAGCGACGGCGCGAACATGCCGCCGGGCACCGCGCTGATGAAGCTGATGAACATGCTGAGCAGTTTGAGCAGGCCGTAGCCCTGCATGCCGGCGCCGCTGCCCTCGATGATTTCGCGGGCGCGGAAATAGCCGGTGCCGAAGGTGACGCCGTCGCTGGCGATGCCGATCACCGCCAGCGCCAGACCGCAGCCGGCGGCGAACAGCACCGGTTTTTGCAGCCGCCAGCCGTGCAGCGGGCCGGGCAGGCGCTGGGTCAGCGCCAGCATGATGCGGCAGCAGACGCCGCCGAGCAGGCCGCCGATGATGCCGCAGACCGGGATGGCCAGCCAGGACTGCTCCAGTTCCATATTCACCGACACCATGCCGAAGTAGCTGTAATTGCCGAGGATGGCGGTGGCGGTCAGGCCGGAGACGATCACGGACAGCAGGATGGTGGAGCTGGCGCGCAAATCGAAGGTGCGGCCCATTTCCTCGATGGCGAACACGATGCCGGCCAGCGGCGCGTTGAAGGCGGCGGCCACGCCGGCGGCGCCGCCGGCCAGGATGAAGCTGCGCGCCGCGCCCTCGTGGCGCAGCGCCGCGTGGCGGTTCAGCGAGTATTTGATGGCCGCGCCCACCTGCACGATGGGGCCTTCATAGCCGAAGGTGGCGCCGGAGCTGATGCCGATCAGGGTTAGCAGCATTTTGCCGATGGCGGCGCGTATGGTCAGGATGCGCTCGCGCAGCGCCTGCATGCCGCCTTCCAGCGCGGCGATGGACTGCGGGATGCCGCCGCCGGCGGAGCCGGGAAAGTAATGGCGCATCAGCCAGATGGCCAGGGCGAGGCCGGCCGGAGTGATCAGCAGGCTCCAGTACGGCGAGTTGTCGTAGATGCGGGTGAAGATGGCGTGCGACAGATGGCTGCCGTTGGCGAAGACGCTGGCCATCAGGCCAATCAGAATGGCGGCGGTCCAGATCGGGATGTGGCGGCGCCACAGGACTGCGGACAAGTAGAGGTAACGCAGGCGGCGCTGGACGCGGCTGCGGACTTGTCTGGCAGTGGGGGTGTCTGGCATGGAGCCGGCCTTTGCGAATGAATATGTGAGATTTTTCTAATATTCAATGGTAAGGCGTATTGCCCGGAATGACAAACCCCGGCCGCATCAAGGGCCGGGGTTTGAGCATGCTCAGGCGTTTTTTTCCAGCACCGCGGCGAAGAAGCCGTCGGTATTGTGCAACTGCGGTTTCAGTTCCAGATAATCGCCCATTTGCAGCGAGATCTTCTGCTCCGCCAGCACCTCGTCCATTTTCACCAGCTTGAACTCGGGGTGATCGGCCAGGAAGGCGGCGACGATGTCCTGATTCTCCTGCGGCAACAGGCTGCAGGTGGCGTAGACCAGGCGGCCGCCGGCGCGTACCAGGCGGGCGGCGGAGGCCAGGATGGACGCCTGTTTGGCGTTCAGCTCGGCCACGCTCTCCGGGCTCTGGCGGAATTTCAGGTCCGGATTGCGGCGCAGCGTGCCCAGGCCGGAGCAGGGCGCGTCCACCAGCACGCGGTCGGCCTTGCCGGCCAGGCGCTTGACCTTGGTGTCGTTCTCCGAGGCCAGCAGCTGCGGGTGGACGTTGGACAGGCCGGAACGCGCCTGGCGTGGTTTCAGCTTGGCCAAGCGCTTTTCCGAAACGTCGAAGGCGTACAAGCGGCCGCTGGAAGCCATCTGCGCGCCCAGCAGCAAGGTCTTGCCGCCGGCGCCGGCGCAGAAGTCGACGACCATTTCACCGCGGCGCGCGCCGGTGATCAGGCCCAGCAGCTGGCTGCCTTCGTCCTGCACCTCGAACACGCCGGCCTTGAACAGCTCGTGCTTGGCCAGCGAGGGCTTGGTTTTGAGACGGATGCCCAGCGGAGAGTAGGGCGTGGCTTCGCACTCGAGGCCGTCGGCCTGCAGCCGGCCCAGCAATTCGTCGCGCTTCATCTTCATGGTGTTGACGCGCAGATCCAGCGGCGCGCCTTCGGCCAGGCCCTTGCCCAGCGCGATCACCTGTTCCGGCGTCTGTTCGCCCAGGCGCTCTATCACCCATTGCGGCAGTTCGGCGTCCACTTCCAGGCTGGCCGGCAGCGCCTTGCCCTTGATCTGGCCCAGCCATTCCTTTTCGCCGGCGCTGGCGGCGTCGCCCAGCTCCTTGACGTTGAGTCTGTGTATTTTCAGCAGGGCCACCAGGGCCAGCCGGCGCGGGGTGGCCTTGTCCGGCGCGATCAGCGCGCGCAGCTGCAAGAGGCGGCGCAGCGCGCCGAAGGCGGTTTCGGCGATGATGTGGCGGTCGTTGGCGCCCAGTTTGCTGTGTTCGCGGAAATAGGCCGACAGCACCGCGTCGGCCGGGCGGTCGAAGCGGATCATCTGGCCGATGACGGTTTCGATATGTTTCAGTTGATGGTGATTAATAGTCATTCTTGTGTTTTCTCGTGGGTTGCGGCGGCAGCTTCCATTGCGGCGCGCCGTTCACGTCGATGCGGACGGCTCTGAGGTCGATCCGCTTATCCTTGTCGATGCGCTTGATGCGCACCGGCAGATTGGAGAATTCCGGCGCCAGCCAGAATTCATTAATGTCGCCGTCGCCCTGGGCGCGGAACACGATGACCCGGATCTTGCCCGCGCCGGTGTCGTAAACGGCTTCGCCGCTGGGGCGCATCGGGTACTCGTACACTTTTTTGCCGGTGGTGATCTGGATCGCTTCCGGTCCCAGTTCGCCGCCTTTCAGCCCCAGCTGGAAAGCCAGGCTGAATACGTCCTGCGCGCCGGGCTTCAGGTCCAGCAGCTTGTCGCCTTGGTCGCCGTAGCGCAGCTGACCCGCATTGTAGTCGAAATGCGCGGACTCTTTGGCTTGCTCGCCGCGCCAGGCCTGCAGGCTGTCCGGCCGCAACCCGTTTTTTAGCTGGAAGCCGCCCTCGGAAAGATAGCGCAGCTTCGGGCCGATGAAGGGGGTGGCGCTGATGTCTAGGCGATAGCCGCCGTTGCCGCGGCTCCATTCCAGCGTGCCGGTGCCGGCCATGACCGAACCCCAGAACACTTGGTAGCCCAGTGTGGCCTGGCGCGGAAAGCCGCGCAACTTGCTCTTGGGGTGGAGGTAGCCGTCGTCCGCTGCGGCGGTTTCGGCCGCCGGCGCGCTGGCCTCGTCCTTGTCGTTCGCCGCCATATTGTCCGCGACCGGCGCCGACGAAGCGAGCTTTTCCTCCACACTGGGCATGGAGGCATCGGACTTGGCCTCCGCCAGCGGCGCGCTGCTGTCCTTGCTTGGCCGCGCCTGGGCGGCCATCGGCTCCGACGCCGCCTGCGGCGCCGAGGCTTCCGCCTTTTGGGCGGCGGGCTTGGGCTTGGCCGGCGCCGGTTTGGGCGCGGCCGGCCGCAATTGGGCCACCGCGCCTTGCGGCTCCGGCTTGGCCGCCGGCTCATCGGCGTCCAGCGCCTGCATCTTGATGCTGATGCTGCGCAAGTCCTGATCCGGCGGCAGTTCCAAAGCCGCTTCCGGCAGCAGGCCGGAGCCCAGCACGCCCAGATGCAGGGCGAGCGACAGGGCCAGGGCCAGCAGGATCAGGCGACGGCTTTTCATGGGTTCAGGGCGCGGGCGCCATCAGGCTGCCGGCAAGCGCGGCGCGGCTGGCGATCTTGCCGGCGACGATGTTCAGCTCGCCGGCGACGAAGCGGCGCACTGCGGCCGGGTAGAGTTGGTGTTCCAGTTGCAGCACGCGTTCGGCCAGCGTGTCGGCGCTGTCGCCGTCCAGCACTTCCACCACGCCCTGGGCGACGATGGGGCCGTGGTCCAGCTCGGCGGTGACGAAGTGCACGGTGCAGCCGGCCACCTTGCAGCCCATTTCCAGCGCGCGCTGGTGGGTGTTGAGGCCGGTGAAGGCCGGCAGCAGCGAGGGGTGCACGTTCAGCATGCGGCCTTCGTAGCGGCGGGTGAAGCCGGCGCTGAGAATGCGCATGAAGCCGGCCAGCACCACCAGGTCCGGCTGGTGGCCGTCTATCAGCTGCGCCAGCGCGGCGTCGAAGTCTTCGCGGCTGGCGAAGGCTTTATGGTCCAGCGCCGCGGTGGCGATGCCGCGCTCGGCCGCCCAGGCGAGGCCGGCGGCGTCGGGTCGGTTGGAGATCACCGCGGCGATGCGCGCGCCGGCGATCTTGGCGTCGACGATGGCCTGCATATTGGAGCCGCGGCCTGAAATCAGGATGACGATATTCTTCATGATGGAATCGACGGAGACTTTGCCAGATAGTGTTCCCAGTCGGCGGCATCGGTGATGCAGCGCAACTCTTGTTCGTGCCAGCCGCCGCCCAAGTCCAGGCAGCGATCGAGGTCGGCCAGGATGGCGGCCTCGCGATAAATGACAAACGCCGCCAGCAGGGCCAGCGGCGCCAGTAGCATCCAACGCAGCGCTTTAGGCGATCTGAGTTTGATGTTCGTCTCCATTGCGGGCGCGCACCGCGCCGATCCGGTATGCGGTCTCGCCTTCGGCCTGCAGCAGGGCGATGGCCTGTTCCGCCTGTTCCGCCGCCACGATCACCACCATGCCGATGCCGCAGTTGAAGGTCCGGTACATTTCCTGGCTATCGACCTTGCCTTCCTGTTGCAGCCACTGGAACAGTTTGGGCTGCGGCCAGGCCGCGGCGTCGATCTGGGCGACGACATGTTCCGGCAGCACGCGCGGCGTGTTCTCGGTGATGCCGCCGCCGGTGATGTGGGCCATGCCTTTGACCGGCAGCGCCTGCATCAGCTTGAGCAGAGGCTTCACATAGATGCGGGTGGGGGCGATGACGGCGTCGCGCAGGCTGCGGCCGTCCTCGAACGGCGCGTCCAGGTCCGGCTGGGCGCGGTCGATGATCTTGCGCACCAGCGAGTAGCCGTTGGAGTGCACGCCGTTGGATTTCAGGCCCAGCACCACGTCGCCCGGGGCGATGTCGCGGCCGCTGATCACGGCGCTCTTCTCCACTACGCCGACGGCGAAGCCCGCCAGATCGTATTCGCCGGTCGGGTACATGCCGGGCATTTCCGCGGTCTCGCCGCCGATCAGCGCGCAGCCGGCCTGTTCGCAACCGGCGGCGATGCCTTTGATCACGTCGGTGGCTTGGGGCACGTCCAGTTTGCCGCAGGCGAAATAGTCGAGGAAGAACAGCGGTTCCGCCCCTTGCACCAGGATGTCGTTGACGCTCATTGCCACCAGGTCGATGCCCACGGTATCGTGACGATTCCAGTCGAAGGCCAGTTTCAGCTTGGTGCCGACGCCGTCGGTGCCGGAAACCAGCACCGGCTCCTTGTATTTCTTGGAAATCTCCACCAGTGCGCCGAAACCGCCGATGCCGCCGATCACCTCCGGGCGCATGGTGCGCTTGGCATAAGGCTTGATGTTCTCGACCAGCGCGTCGCCGGCATCAATGTCGACGCCGGCATCACGGTAACTGAGGGAAGTGGTGTTCAAGGTAAACTCGCTTTCTGCAAATCTTGAAGTATTTTTACATCAAGCTTTCGCCGACGCGAAAGCAGCACATTTTAACTGAAGTCGCGATGAAACGCTCCCAAAACCGTCTGATTCCCTGGGTCATCGGCGCAACAGCCCTGCTGTTCGCCGGCTGGCTGTTGCAGCAGTTGGCGGCCGCGCTGACGCCGTTCGCGGTGGCCGCGGTGCTGGCCTATGTGCTCAATCCCGCGATGCGCTACCTGGCCGGCAAAGGCCTGCCGCGGCCGTTGGCCGCCGGCTTGGTGACGCTGGCCGGCATGGCCGCCACCTTTGCCTTGCTGCTGGTGGTGGCGCCCATGCTGTTCAAGCAGACCCAGGGCCTGATCGACCGCCTGCCGGTCTTGGTGGACTTCACCCAGGGCCGGGTGCTGCCCTGGCTGCGCGCCGAGTTCGCCATCCAGCTGGAGCTGGACGCCGCCGGCTGGAAGCGGGTGCTGGCCGCCAACGCCGGCGCCTTGAAGAGCGCGCTGTCGGCGGTGGCCCTGCGCGCCACCCAGAGCGGCGTCATGCTGGCCGGCCTGTTGTTCAATCTCTTGTTGCTGCCGGTGCTGCTGTTTTATTTCCTGCAGGACGGGCCGCGGATGGCGGCGACGCTGGCCACGCTGGTGCCGCGGCGCTGGGCGGACGAGGTGGCGGCCCTGGCGCGGGAGCTGGATAGGGTGCTGGGCGAATTTCTGCGCGGCCAGCTGTCGGTGATGCTGATCATGGCGGTGATCTTCGCGTCCAGCCTGGCCTTGCTGGGCCTGGAGTCCGGCATCGCCATCGGCGTGGTGGCCGGCCTGCTGGTGTTCATTCCCTATCTGGGCACTTTTCTCGGTTTCGCGCTGGCGGGCCTGGCCGCCGCGCTGCAGTTCGATTCCGCCGGCGAGGTGCTGCTGGTGCTGGGCGTGTTCGGCGCCGGACAATTGCTGGAAAGCCTGCTGATCACGCCTTGGCTGGTGGGCGAGCGCATCGGCCTGTCGCCGGTGGCGGTGATCTTTTCCCTGCTCGCCTTCGGGCAGTTATTGGGCTTCGCCGGCCTGCTGCTGGCCTTGCCGATGGCGGCCGCCACCTTGGTGATCTGCCGCTTTCTGGCGCGCGCTTATTTCAACACACGCTTTTATCAGCGTAAAATCAGGAATAGACATCAAAACCTAGTTTGATCGCCTTCACTTGGACCAGTTAATACTTGATTTGACGCCCACCCCCTTGCCGGCCTTCGACAATTTCCTGGCCGAACGCAACCGCGAGGTGATTACCGCGCTGACGGCCGAGGCCGGCGAGCGCTTCATCTATCTGTGGGGCGAGCCCGGCTGCGGCAAGACGCATCTGTTGCAGGCCTGGATCGCCCACGCCGAGCGGCTGGGGCGCGCCTCCATCTATCTGGACGGCAAGACCGAGCATCTGCCGGACTTCGCGCGCGAAGCCAGCTTCATCGCCGTCGACCATGTCGACGACCTGGCGCCGGACGACCAGATCACTCTGTTTTCCTTCTACAACTCGCTGAAAGAGAGCGGGGAGTCGCGGCTGTTGATGGCCGGCCGCCAGCCGCCGATGGCCTTGGCGGTGCGCGACGATCTGCGCACCCGCCTGGGCTGGGGCCTGGTGTTCGAAGTCAAGGCGCTGTCGGACGAGGACAAGCTGGCCGCCTTGCGCAGCCACGCCGCCAGCCGCCAGCTGTCGATTCCGGACGATGTCTACCGCTACCTGCTGACCCATTGGCGGCGCGACCTGTCCAGCCTGATCGGCATGATTGACATATTGGACCGCTATTCTCTGGCCATGAGGCGGCCGATCACCGTGCCGCTGGTGAAAAACGTTTTGCAAACCGCAAGCCCGGAACCATGACCGACACTTCTGCATTGCGCAATCTGGCGCTGTTCGACCTAGACCACACCCTGATCGCCGGCGATTCCGATTTCGAATGGCCGCGCTTCCTGATCCATCGCGGCATTCTGGAGCAGGCGCATTACGACGAGCGCAACAATTATTTCTACCGGCAGTATCAGCAGGGCACGCTGGACATCCACGAATACCTGGTGTTCGCGCTGGAGCCCTTGAAGCGTTTCAGCCGCGCCGAACTGGACGCCTTGCACGCCGACTACCTGGAACAGCACATCAAGCCCATCATCACCCGCAAGGCGCGCGAATTGCTGGCCGCGCATGCGGCCCAGGGCGACGAGATCATCATCATCACCGCCACCAACCGCTTTATTACCGGGCCTATCGCCCGCGAGCTGGGCGTGGAGCATCTGATCGCCATCGAGCTGGAGGAAGACGAGCAGGGCCGCTTCACCGGCCGCGTCAGCGGCGTGCCCAGCTTTCAGCAGGGCAAGATCACCCGTTTGCAGCAGTGGCTGGACGAGCGCGGCCTGAGCATGGACAGCTACGGTCAGAGCTTTTTCTACAGCGATTCGCACAATGACCTGCCCTTGCTGAAGCTGGTGGATCATCCAGTGGCGGTGGACCCGGACGACACCCTGCGCGCCCACGCCGAGCAAGAGGGCTGGCGGGTGATTTCGCTGCGCGATTGAGGCGCGGCAATTATCCACAGCGGCGGCTGAATAACCTTGTGGATAACTGTGTGGATCGCTTGCCAGGGCTTGGCTTTTGCTGGCAAAGGTTAAAAAAGCGGCAGCCTCCAATCATGGCGCGGATCTTGATAGTCTGGGTTGAAAGCCTTGCCTGGCGCGGCTTTCGCCGGCTTGAGTTTCGAGCGGCGCCGATGAAATGGGGCCGGCATTCGAAAGCCTTTATAAAAGATGGGTTTAGACGGCTTTGTTGACAACTCTGCGTAGTTTTCGCCGCTAAGCGCCTGTTTGAGGGCGCGGCGGCGGCGGCGCGCAGCGGAGCCGGTTGCTGAACCGGCATGGATGCCGCTAAAGTTCAGCGTTTGCAATCGTTTTTCGGAGAACCTCCTCGTGTGGTCAATCATTGAAGCGGCCGGCTGGCCGATCTGGACCATCATCGCCGCCTCGGTCGTGTCGCTGGCGATTATCTTTGAACGCCTGTTCAGCCTGAGGAAGAGCAGCGTGGCGCCGGAGGGCCTGCTGGGGCAGGCTTTGCAGGAGTACCGCCGCGCCGGCGCCAGCGAGGAGCTGTTGCGCAAGCTGCAGGAGCATTCGCCGCTGGGCCGCCTGTTCTGCGCCGGCCTGCGCAATGTCGGCGGCAATCGCGAAGTGATGAAGGAAGCGATCGAGGACGAGGGCCGCGTGGTGGCGCATCAACTGGAGCGCTTGCTGACCACGCTGGGCACCATCGCCGCGATGGCGCCCTTGCTGGGCCTGCTGGGCACGGTGATCGGCATGATCGAGATCTTCGGTTCGCAGTCGCCGGCGGGCAACAACCCGCAAGCATTGGCGCACGGCATTTCCATCGCGCTGTACAACACCGCCTTCGGCCTGATCGTCGCCATTCCCAGCATGATGTTCTATCGCCATTTCCGCTCCAAGGTGGACGGTCTGCTGGTGGAGATGGAGTCCCAAGCGGTCAAGCTGGTGGAAGTGCTGCACGGCGAGCGTAAAAACGGGGGTTGAGCATGAATTTCCGCCGAGGCCGCAGCCGCGAAGAGCCCGAGATCAACTTCATTCCCCTGATCGACGTGCTGCTGGTGATCCTGATCTTCCTGATGGTCACCACCACTTATTCCAAGTTCGCCGAACTCAAGATCAATCTGCCGGCCGCCCAGGGCGAGCAGGCCAAGACCAAGTCGTCGGAAATCACCGTGGCGGTGGCCGCCAACGGCGAAATGGCGGTGGGCGAGGCCAAGTTGGCCGCCGGCGACAAGGCGGCGCTGTTGAGCAAGCTGAAGGACGACGCCGCGGGCAAGAGCGATGTGATCGTTATCGTCAACGCCGACGCCAAAGCCACCCACCAATCGGTGGTGACGGTGATGGAGGCGGCGCGCGAGGCCGGTCTGAACCAGCTGACTTTCGCCACCCGTTCGCAATAGCCGCATGCATTGGATAGAACGGCAATGGTATCGGCCGCGCTGGTGGCTGACGGCCCTTCTGGCTCCGCTGGAAGGGCTGTTTGCCCTGTCGGCGGCGGTCAGGCGGCTGGCTTACCGCCGCGGCTGGCTGCGCGCGGAGCGCCTGGCCGCGCCGGTGGCGGTGATCGGCAACATCAATGTGGGCGGCGTCGGCAAGACGCCGCTGACCCTGGCCCTGTTGCGTGATTTGCAACAAGGCGGCGTCAAGGCGGGGGTGATCAGCCGCGGTTACGGCGGCAGCCACCGCCAGCCCACGCTGGTGCGGCCGGACAGCTCACCGGAAGAAGTGGGCGACGAGCCGCTCTTGCTGGCCGCCGCCGGCGCGCCGGTGGTGGTGGGGCGAGACCGGGTCGCTGCCGGCCGTCATCTGCTGGCGCTGCATCCCGATTTGGAATTGATACTGACCGACGACGGTCTGCAGCATTACCGCTTAAGCCGCGATCTGGAGATCGTGGTGCTGGACGGTGCGCGCGGCGGCGGCAACGGGCGGCTGCTGCCGGCCGGTCCGCTGCGCGAGCCGTGGTCTAGGCTGCGCTCCGTCGGCGCGGTGGTGATCAATGGCGGGGACGCCGCCGGCCTGGCCTTGCCGGCCGGGCCGCGGCGTTTTGCCATGCGTTTGCGTCCGGCCGCGCTGCAGCGGCTGGACCGGCCCGAGGAGACGCGGGCGGCGGCGGATTTCGCCGGGCTGAGGCTGGCGGCGATGGCCGGCATCGGCCACCCGCAGCGCTTCTTCGACACGCTGGCCGGCTTGGGCCTGCGGCCTGAGCTTTGCCTGGCCTGGCCCGACCATCATCAATTCGCCGCGGCGGACCTGCCGGCTGACATGGACGCGGTGATCGTCACCAGCAAGGACGCGGTCAAGCTGCGGCGGGTGATTCATGATGCAGCGCAGCGTGCTAGACTATGGGTTTTGCCGGTTCAGGCGGAGTTGGAGCCTGATCTGAGCGCTTGGATTCTGGATCGACTGAAGATAAAACATGGACGCTAAATTCCTGGATATTCTGGTGTGCCCGCTGTGCAAGGGCCCGCTGGTTTTCGACAAGGCCAAGCAGGAACTGGTCTGCAAGGGCGACCGACTGGCTTACCCGATCAAGGACGGCATCCCGATGATGCTGGAAGCCGAAGCCCGCGAGCTGGCGCCGGAAGAAGAAATAAAATGAGCCGCGGCTTTTGCGTGGTGATCCCGGCGCGTCTGGCGTCCAGCCGCTTGCCGGGCAAGCCGCTGGCCGATCTCGCCGGCAAGCCCATGGTGGCGCGGGTCGCCGAGCAGGCGGCCAAGAGCGGCGCGACGCGGGTGATCGTGGCCACCGACCACGCCGATGTGCTGGACGCTTGTCGCGCTCACGGCGTCGAGGCGTTGATGACGCGCGCCGACCACGCCAGCGGCACGGACCGGCTGGCCGAAGTGGCGCAGGCCTTGAACCTGGCCGACGATGAGATCGTGGTCAATGTCCAGGGCGACGAGCCGCTGATCGATCCGGCGCTGATCGATCAGCTGGCGGCGCTCCTGGCCGCCGGCGACGCGCCGGTGGCGACGCTGGCGCATCCGTTCCGCGACGCCGCCGACATGTTCAATCCCAATGTGGTCAAGACGGTGCTGGACCACGCCGGCCGCGCATTGTATTTCAGCCGCGCGCCGATTCCCTATGCCCGCGACGCCTTCGCACAGGATGCGAGCGCGCTGCCCGCGGACCTACCGGTGCTGCGGCATATCGGCATGTACGCCTATCAGGCGGGTTTTCTGAAGACCTATAACCGTTTGGAACCGGCGCCGCTGGAGCGTTTCGAAGCGCTGGAGCAGTTGCGGGTGTTGTGGCACGGCTTCGCCATCAAGGTGGCGGTGGTCGAGTCCGCGCCGCCGGCCGGCGTGGATACGCCGGAGGACCTGGAGCGGGTGCGCCGTTTGCTGGGCGCCGGACGGAACTCATAAGCCGGGCCGCGTCGGCGCGGCCCGGATTTCGATATCAAATCATCTTATTCAAATTGACGGAGCGATCTTCATGCGACTGATCCTGTTGGGGGCGCCTGGCGCCGGCAAAGGCACCCAGGCCAATTTCATCAAGGAAAAATTCGGCATCCCGCAAATCTCCACCGGCGACATGCTGCGCGCCGCGGTCAAGGCCGGCACGCCGCTGGGCCTGGAAGCCAAGGCGATCATGGACGCCGGCGGCCTGGTGCGCGACGACATCATCATCGGCCTGGTCAAGGAGCGCATCGCCGACGCGGATTGCGCCAACGGTTTCCTGTTCGACGGCTTCCCGCGCACCATTCCGCAAGCCGAGGCGATGATCGCCGCCGGCGTGGACATCGATTACGTGGTGGAGATCGACGTGCCGGACGCGGCCATCGTCGAGCGCATGGCCGGCCGCCGCGTGCATATGGCCTCCGGCCGCACCTACCACATCAGCTTCAATCCGCCGAAAGTGGCCGGCAAGGACGATGTGACCGGCGAAGAGCTGGTCCAGCGCGACGACGACCGCGAAGAAACCGTGAAGAAGCGTTTGTCGGTTTACCACGAACAGACCGCGGTGCTGGTGGGCTTCTACGGCGAGCGCGCCGCCAGCGGCGACGCCAAGGCGCCGAAATACGTCAAGATCGACGGCACCCGCGCGGTGGAAGTGGTGCGTGACGAGGTGCTGAAGGCGCTGGGCGCCTGAGAACCTGTTCCGGGTTCTCCAAGAAGACAAGCGGGCCCTGGCCCGCTTTTCTTTTGACGTGTAGAGAAAGGGCTGGCGCGGCGGCGGCAACAGGCGGACAATTGAACCCGAAGCCCGTGAGCGGCTCCAAAAGTTTTTGTGCGTCAAGCCGGCGCGATGCCGGCGCAAGGATAATACCTATGTATCACGGGGAACGTTTCAACGGGATTTCCCATTTGATCGGCACTTTGCTGGCCATTACCGGCCTGGTGGTGCTGGTGACCATGGCCGCGCGCGAGGGCGACCCCTGGAAGGTGGTCAGCTTCAGCCTGTACGGTGCCACGCTGGTGGCCTTGTATCTGATTTCCACGCTGTATCACAGCTTCCGCGGCCGCGCCAAGGCGGTGCTGCAGAAGTGCGACCATTCGGCGATCTATCTGCTGATCGCCGGCAGCTACACGCCGTTCGCGTTGGTGACTTTGCGCGGCGCCTGGGGCTGGAGCCTGTTCGGCGTCAGCTGGGGCCTGGCCGTGTTCGGCATCATCCAGGAACTGACCCTGGGGCGGCGCACCCGCTTGCTGTCGATGATTCTTTACGTGGTGATGGGCTGGCTGGTGCTGGTGGCCTTGCCGCCCTTGATCGAGTCCTTGCCCAGCGGCGGCCTGTTCTGGCTGGCCTTGGGCGGGATTCTGTACAGCGTCGGCATCTATTGGTTTCTCAACGACGAGAAAATCCGCCACGGCCACGGCATCTGGCATTTGTTCGTGCTGGGCGGCAGCGTCTGCCAGTTTGTCAGCGTCTTGTTCTACGTGGCCTGAGCCGAGGCTTGAAGTCCTCCGCGCCGCGGCGGGACGAAGAAGAAGGGCGAAACCAGCGCAAACGCTGCTTTCGCCCTGTTTTATCGCGGCGTGGACGCTGGCGCTCGCTCAGGCGTCCGGCAAGTCCTGCAGCCGGCGCTCCTTGACCAGGGTTTCCAGCGCGCGCACCACTTCGGGATCGAACTGGCTGCCGGAGCGGCCGGAAATGTATTCCATGGTGTCGTGTAGCGTCCACGGCTCCTTGTAGGGCCGTTTGTTGAGCAGGGCATCGAATACGTCCACCACCGCGACGATGCGCGCCGACAGCGGGATTTCGTGCGCTTTCTGTTTCCTGGGGTAGCCGTTGCCGTCGAAGTGCTCGTGGTGGCCGCCGGCGATTTCCGAGCCCAGGGACAGATAACTCATCCCCTCCACCATGCTGGCCGATCTGGCCAGAATCTGCGCGCCTATGGTGGCGTGCTGCTCCATGATCACCCGCTCGTCCGGGTCCAGCTTGCCCGGTTTGAACAGGATGTGGTCCGGCGTGCCCACCTTGCCGACATCGTGCAGGATGCTGGCCATGCCCACCATGTCCATGAATTCCTTGCCCATCAGTTCCGGATAAGCGCCGTTGTCCCGCATCTGCCCGGCGATGGCGTCGGTCAGCCGCTGCACGCGCAGCACGTGATTGCCGGTGTCGGTGTCGCGGAATTCCGCCAGATCCGCCAGCGCCACCACCGTGGCCTCCTGCGCGCTGCGCAGCTGGCTGTAGAGGTAGAGATTGTCGTAAGCGGCGGAAATGCGTTGGCAGAACACGTCGAGCAGATCGCGTTCCACTTCTTCCAGCGGCCATTGCGGGGTGAAGTGGATGATGAACTCGCGGCCGTTGCGCGAGGTGATGTAGAGCACGTCGTAAGGGTGTTGGTAGATGCTGCGCTTCTCGGCGAAGGAGCGCAGGATCACCTGCTCCAGCTCGGGGAAGGGACTCAGGTCGCCGCTTTGCCCCAGCGGTTCGTAATTGCCGGAGGCGGCCAGGATTTCCAGTTCCGGCCGGCCGTTGCTGCTGTCGTTGCGCACGCAGAGGATGCCGTCGCTGCCGATGTCCAGCAGCGCGCTGATCTGGCGCAGCACGCCGGAGGCGAACTCGCGCAGCGAATACAGCTGGTACAGGTCGGACGCGCTTTCCAGGATCTTGGACAGGCCTTGGCGGTTCTTCTCCAGCGACAGCAGGTTTTCGTAGGCGCGCAGCGAGGAGATGATGGTGGTGAACAGCTTTTGCACCGTCAGCTCGGTCTTGGTCTTGTAGTCGTTGATATCGTAGTTGAGGATGACTTCCTGCTCCGGCGCCTGTCCAGGCTGGCCGGTGCGCAGCACGATGCGCACCAGGCCGTTCTTCAGGTCCTGGCGGATCTGGTGCACCAGCTTCAGGCCGGCGTCCTCGCTCTCCATCACCACGTCCAGCATGATCAGCGCGATGTCCGGGTGCTGGCGCACCACTTCGTAGGCTTCCTTGCCGGAGTGGGCGCTGAGCAGTTCCAGCGGCCGCTCTTTGTAGCGGATGTTGCGCAGCGCGATGCGGGTGGCGGTGTGCACGTCCTTTTCATCGTCGACGATCAGGATTTTCCACGGGTGGCGGCCGTCGCCGGCGGCGGAGGCTGGGGAGGACGCAGACGGAGCGTCATCATCGTCCAGCAGCCAGTCGTCTTCCTGGTTGGTGATGTCGCTCATGCTATGTTCTCCTTGCTCTGATTGACCGGGGCGGAGCAGGGCATGGTGATGGTGAAGGTGGTGCCTTTGTTCACTTCGCTGTGCACCTCGATCGACCCGCCCAGGCGTTGCCGTACGATGTTGTAGACGATGTTGAGCCCAAGACCGCTGCCGCCGCTGCCGCGGCGGGTGGTGAAGAAGGGGTCGAACACGCGGCTCAGGTTTTCCGGCGGAATGCCCTTGCCGTCGTCGCTGAGCGTCAGCGTGATGTAATGCGGATTGTTGCGCCTGGCCTCGATCAGGATTTTGCCGCTGCTGCGGTTTTCAAAGCCGTGCACCAGGGAGTTGACCATCAGATTGGTGACCACCTGGGCGAAGGAGCCCGGATAGCTGTCCAGCAGGATGTCTTCCTCGCACTGCACGCTGATGGTGGTGTTGGCGTGCTTGAAGCGCGGCTTCAGGCTGGTGATCACCTCGTTCAGATAATCCTGCAACTGGAAGCTGCGCCGCGCCTCGCTGGTCTGATCCACCGCGACCTGCTTGAAGCTGTGGATCAGGTTGGCCGCGCGCTCGGCGTTGGACAGGATCAGATCGCTGCATTCCTTGGCGGTGTCCAGATAAGCCTGGAAGTCGCTTTTCTTGACGGTGCCGCCGTCCACCTTTTCTATGATGTGGCTGGTGGCGGTGCCCAGGTGGGAGGCGGTGGTCAGGGTGATGCCCACCGGGGTGTTGATCTCGTGGGCGACGCCGGCCACCAGGCTGCCCAGCGAGGCCATCTTCTCGGTTTCCACCAGGGTTTGCTGCGCTTCCATCAACTGGCGGTAAGCTTCTTCCGCGCGGTCGCGCTCGGCGCGGGCCACCGCTTCGGCCTCGGTGCGCTTGGCCAGATCGCCGGCGGTGCGGGCCACGATGCGGTTGAAGCCGTTGACGATGCCGCCGATCTCGTCGTCGGCGACGTGGGTGACTTGGGCGCCGCTGGCGTCCGGCGCGCGGATGGCGGTGTTCAAGGCCTGCTGCAGCCGCGCCAGCGGCTGGAACAGGAAGCGTTGCAGATTGAAGGACATGATCATGAAGATCATCACGTCCAGCAGCAGGATCTGGGCGGACAGTTCGATCAACTGGTCGCGCTGATGCTTGGCCAGCGCCTGGCGCGACAGATAGACGGTGGCGTTGCCCAAGTGCTCCTTGCCCTGGTAGACGATGGGAATGTTGAGCATGTCGTCGGAACGCGGCTCCTCCGACGGCGGCATGTCGCGGATGCTGCCGTCGCTGTCATGGTTGCGGCCCAGGCTGAGCCCGGATTCCCCCTTGACGCTGATGGCGATGATGGACGGCCAGCTCAGCTCGCTGTCCAGCGTCAGCCTGACGTTTTCATCGTCCAGCTGCCAGACGCTGTGCGGCAGCGACATCGCCAGGCGGGCTTTGACCGCGGCGCGTTGGGATTGGTAATCGGCCTCATTGCGTTCCTGGTTGTGCAAATAGGAAAACAGGCCCGTCGTCCCCAGAATGGCGGTGATCCAGGCCATCAACCAGAACATCAATTTGGTTTTTATGCTTTTCATTATGTTCACAGTTCCAAGTGCCCACACTGAATCCTAGGCAGTTCTGGCGCGAATACCAAATCCGGATGCGCGCGGAGCTAGCCGCCGCCGTCGGCGCTCAGCGCCGCGGCGGGCTTGGCGCGCGGGGCCAGTTTTTGCAGCGCCAGCCCGCTCAGGATCAGGCCCAGACCGACCAGGGTGGAGGGCAGGATGGCCTCTCCGATCAGGAAATGAATCAGCGCCAGCGACAGCAGCGGCGACAGGAAAATCAGGTTGGCGATGCGGGCGGTGCTCGGCGTCAGCTTCATCGCCGTCAGCCACAGGACAAAGGTGAAGCCCATCTCGAAGGCGCCGACATAGGCGGCGCCGGCCAGGCCCTGCCAGGCCACCGGGCCCAGCTGTCCGGTATAGGCGCACCAGGCCAGGCTCAGCGGCAGCGAGAAGGCGAAATTGAGCGTCAGGCCTATCACCGGCTCGCGCGCGTCGCGGGCGTTGAAAATCCAGTAGCCGGCCCACAGCAGGGTGGAGGCCAGCGCCAGCGCCACGCCCAGCGAGTCGGAAAAGCGCAGTTCCAGCACCTGGCCGCGGGTGCCTATCACCAGCACGCCCAGATAGCAGACCAGCGCGGCGGCGATATCGCGGCGTTGCAGCTTTTGTTTGAGCAGCGGCACCGCCAGCAAGCTCATGGTCAAGGCCCAGGTGTAGTTGATGGCCTGGGCCTCCTGCGCGGGCAGCAGCGCGTAGGCCTGGAACAGAATCAGATAATACAGCGCCGGATTGACGGCGCCGAAGATCAGGGAGGCGCGCCAGTGGCGGCGCAGGGCCGGGGCGAGCTCCGGCAGCCTGCCCTGGACGGCGAGCAGTCCCAGCAGGCAGAAGAGAGAGGCGGCGCTGGCGTAGAGCACCAGCTGGGCCGGGCTGAGGTGGGCGAGACTGATCTTGAAGGCGCTGGCCACCGTGGACCAGGCCAGGACGGCGGCGAGTCCGTAGGCGTAAGCTTTAGATTGTGACTGCAAGGTAATCCCCAGGGTGACGGATGAGGGGCCGCGGGACGGCCATGCCGCCGGCCCGCGCGCCGATGACCCATTCTAATGCAAATGGATTTCCCCGGGGGCTTGCAGGGTTTTGGATCTAGGTGGCCTGTTCCTGCGCGCGTTCCTGGATCAGGCGGTTCAGCATCAGGCTGGCGCGCCAGGCGGTGTCGGAGGCGGACAGGCCGATGGGGCCGCCGGTTTCCATTTCGAAATCGTCGCCGGCCAGGCCATGGATGTGCACGGCCAGGCTGGCGGCTTCGAACGGCTCCATGCGCTGGGCCAGCAGCGCGGCGATGATGCCGGTCAGGACGTCGCCCTGGCCGGCCACCGCCAGCGCCGGGCCGCCGCTGGTGTTCAGATGGTAGAAGCCGTCCGGGCCGACGATCAGGCTGCCGGCGCCCTTGAGCACCACCACGCAGTTGAAGTGGTTGGCCAGCCGGCGCGCGGCCATCAGCCTGTCCTTTTGCACCGTCTCGGTGCTTTGTCCCAGCAGGCGAGCGGCTTCCGCCGGATGCGGGGTCAGCACGGTGCCGGCCTGGCGTTTGGCGATCAGGGCGGCGGCGGCGTGGTCGTTGGCCAGCAGGTTCAGCGCGTCGGCGTCCAAGACCAGCGCCTGCGGCAGCTGGATGACTTGGTCCAGCAGGCGGCCGGCCCGTTCTTGCAGGCCCAGGCCGGGGCCGACGGCCAGTACGTCGGCGTCGGGCAAGCCGGCCGCTTCGTCCAGCGCGGAAATCATCAGCTCCGGCACCACCGGGTCCACCGGCAGCCGGTCGTCCAGCGGGCAGACATGGACTTTGCCGGCGCCGCAGGCCAAGGCGCTGCGCCCGGCCAGCAGCGCCGCGCCCAGCATGCCCGGCGCGCCGCCTATCACGCAGACGGTGCCGAACAGGCCCTTGTGGCTGTTGCGCGGCCGCAGCAGCGCGCGGACGTCCGGCTGGTTGATGCTGCCGTCCGCCGCGGGGATCAATCTGGGCGGGCAGTCCAGCAGTTCCAGTTCCACATTGCCGGCCAGATCGGCGCCGGAGGCGCTGAACAGACCGGGCTTCTGGCACAAAAAGGTCAGGGTGTGGCTGGCCTGGATCGCGGTGTTGGCCGGCACGCCGGTATAGGCGTCCAGGCCGCTGGGGCAGTCCAGCGCCAGAATGGGGCTGCCCAGCTGGTTGATGCGGTCGATCAGCGTGGTCCATTCCAGGTCGAAGTCCCGGCTCAGGCCCACGCCGAACAAGCCGTCTATGACCAGTTGCGGCGCGCGGTAGTCGCGCGGCAGATCGAACATCACATGGCCCTGGGCCTGCTCCAGCTCATGCAGGGCTTCCGAGGTGGCGGGGCTAGTGGGCTGGGTGGGCACCAGCACGTCGACGCGGAAACGACGGCGCATCAGTTCCAGCGCCGCGTACAGCGCGTCGCCGCCGTTATTGCCGGGGCCGGCGCAAATCAACAGCCGGGACGCGCTGGGCAGGTGGTGGCTGACCCAGTCCGCGGTGGCCATCGCCGCGCGCTGCATCAGGTTGTAGCCGGCGTCGGTGGCTTGGCGCTCCAGTTGGCGCAAGGCGTCCAGGCTGAGAATGCTTTGGTCTTGTGTCGGCATCCCAAGATTCCTCTTTGACCGGGCCGCAAGCGGCGCGGCGGCTGGCTAGGGGGCCGCGGGGCGGTCCGGGGCGGGCTCGCCCCAGCGCGGCGTCAATTGATTGTCGATGCGGAGCTGATCCAGAATTCGCGCCACCACGAAGTCGATCATATCGTCCACGGTCTTGGGATGAGTATAGAACCCCGGAGACGGCGGCAGGATGACAACGCCGAGACGAGCCAGCTTGAGCATGTTTTCCAGATGGATGGCGGAGAACGGCGCCTCGCGCGGCACCAGCACCAGCTTGCGCTGTTCCTTGATGCTGACGTCGGCGGCGCGTTCGATCAGATTGTCGCTGCTGCCCTGGGCGATGGCGGCCAGCGTGCCCATCGAGCACGGGCAGACCACCATGGCGTCGGCCGGGTTGGAGCCTGAGGCCACCGGCGCGAACCACTCTTCGCGGCCGAAGACCGCCAGCTGGCCGTCGCGCGCGCCGCTGCGTTGCATCAGCCATTGCCGGGCTTCGGCCGGGCGCGAGGGCAGGGTCAGGTCCATTTCCTGTTTGGCCACCACTTGCGCGGCCTGCGAATACAGCACCCAGACGCGAACGCCGGCGGCGATCAGGCAATCGATCAGCCGCAGGCCGTAGGGCAGTCCGGAGGCGCCGGTCAGGGCGACGGTGACGGTTTGGATCGGGCGCATGAATGTCTCCTGTAGGCGGGCGGCCCGAATGCGTTCAGTTCTGGCGGTAGAGCTGGCGATGGCGCACCAGCACCTGTTCGGCGGCGAACAGGCGGGCAAGGCGTTCCGTGATGTAGACCGAGCGGTGCTGACCGCCGGTACAGCCGACGGCGACGGTCAGATAGCTGCGGTTTTCCATGCTGAAACAGGGCAGCCATTTACTGACCAGCTGCTGGATGTCGTCCACCATCTGCTGCACTTCCGGCGTTTGCTGGAAGAAGTCGATGATGGGCTGGTCGCGGCCGGTGAACGGGCGCAGCTGCGGGTCGTAATAGGGATTGGGCAGGCAGCGGACGTCGAAAACGAAGTCGGCGTCCCGCGGCAGGCCGTGCTTGAAGCCGAAGGATTCGAAGATCAGGGTCAGCCGGCTGCTGTCGGCGTCCACCAGCTCGCGCACCCAGCTGCGCAGCGCGTTGGCGGACAGTTCGCTGGTGTCGATGCGGGTGCCCAGCTCCATGATCTCGGCCAGCATGTCCTGTTCCAGCAGAATGCTTTCCTCCACCGTGACGTCGGCGCCGGACAGCGGGTGGCGGCGGCGGGTTTCGGAGAAGCGCTTGACCAGGGTGGCGGGCGTGGCTTCCAGGAACAGCAGGCGCACGTCCACATGCTGAGCCCGCAGCTTTTCCATTTCCGCCGGCAAGGCGCCCAGCGACGGGCCGGAGCGGGTGTCCACGCTGATGGCGATCTGTTCGTAGCCGTAGTCGGCGTACAGCGACATCGCCTCGTGCAGCATGGTGGCCGGCAGATTGTCCACGCAGTAGAAGCCGGCGTCTTCCAGCGCGCGCAGCGCCACCGACTTGCCGGAACCGGACAGGCCGCTAATCAATATCAGGCGCATTTTCCTGGTCTCTGAGGAAGTTGGTGTGGCGTTCGATGAATTCGCGGGTGCTGTCTATGCCGCGCAGCTGCAGGATGTAGTTGCGCACCGCGGCCTCCACCAGCACCGCCAGGTTGCGGCCGGCGGCCACCGGCAGCACCACTTTGCGGATGGTGACGCCGATGATGTCCTGGGTTTCCGACTGGATGTTGAGGCGGTCCAGCGCCTGCATCGCCTGGTCGTTGGCCTTGACCAGGTGGATGATCAGCCGCAGCACCTTCTTCGGCCGCACGGCGGTTTCGCCGAAGATGGTGCGGATGTTGAGGATGCCCAGGCCGCGCACTTCCAGGAAGTCGCGCAGCAAGGGCGGGCAGCGGCCTTCCAGCGTGTCGGGGCCGATGCGGTACAGCTCGACCGCGTCGTCGGCCACCATGCCGTGGCCGCGGGAAATCAGTTCCAGCGCCAGCTCGCTCTTGCCCATCGCCGAATCGCCCATGATCAGCACGCCGATCTCGAACACGTCGAGGAAGACGCCGTGCAGCACGGTGGACACCGCCAGCGCCCGCGCCAGATAGATGCGCAGCACATCCATCAGGTAGGGGCTTTCCAGCTTGGTGGTCATCAGCGGGACGTTGTGGGTGTGGCAGTAGTCGCGCAGCAGCTTGGGCACCGGCTGGTCGTTGGCCACCATCACCACCGACATGCTCTTGTGGAACAGCTGGTCCAGCGCGGTCTTGGCGGCGGACTGCTCCAGCCGGTTCAGGTAGTCCACCTCGGCGAGACCCAGCACCTGGACCCGGTTGGGGTGGATGAAATTGAGGTGGCCGACCAGCGCCTGCGTGGGGCGCTGTTCGTCGTTGCCTATCATATTGTCGGCGCCGCCGGTGCCTGCGACCCAGGTCAGGTTGAGCTTCTGCTGGTTTTCCTGGTACAGCCGGCGGACGCTGATGCTAGGCATTGGGCACCCAATTATTGAGCAGCTGATAGAGCTCGTCGCGCAGGGGGATGCCCAGCATCTGCTCGCGCATCTGGCGGCTGGAGAACAGCTGCGCCAGTTCGGACAGCACTTGCAGGTGCAGGTCCGTGGCCTGTTCCGGCACCAGCAGCACGAACAGGCACTGCACCGGCTTGCCGTCGGGCGCGTCGAAGGGAATCGGGGTCTTCAGACGGATGAATACGCCCATCGCGTCCTTGAGGCCGCGCGCGCGGCCGTGCGGAATCGCCACTCCCTGGCCAAGGCCGGTGGAGCCGAGCTTTTCGCGGGCGAACAGGCAATCGAAGATTTCGCTGCGCGCGATGCCCCGGGTATTTTCAACCAAGAGGCCGACTTGCTCGAACACGCGCTTCTTGCTGGCGACGTCCAGATCCAGCAGGACGTGTTCGGGTGTCAGGATTTTGCCGATGAGGTTCATATTGGATTATGCATGCGGCTGAGAAAAACCCGGCAATTCTACGTTGCCTTGATAGTACTGAAAACGGGCAAGTGCAAAGAAAAGCGGGAACCCGCAGGCCCCCGCCTTCCAATTCAAGGGATTACAGGCTGGCTTCAGGCGCCGGAGCACGGTGTTCAGACTGCTTTTCCTTGTGTTTCAGCACTTGACGGTCCAGCTTGTCGATCAGCAGATCGATGGCGGCGTACATATCGGATTCGGTGGCTTCCACGTGGATGTCCTTGCCGGACAGATGCACGTTGACTTCGGCCTTTTGCACCAGTTTATCAACAGACAGAGTAACGGAAATGTCGATCACATGGTCGACATGTCGAGTAACGCGCTCCATTTTGGTTTCAACGTATTCGCGCAGGGCGGGAGTTACTTCCAGATGCAGTCCAGTTACTTTGAGGTTCATACCCTAGCTCCTTCTGGTGTTGACAGTCCGGTCGGGTCGGCCGGATCGCTGTATTCCGCCGCCTGGGTCACAGCGTCTTGCGCTGGTTGACCGGCGGTATCTGCATGGCTTCACGATACTTGGCTATCGTGCGTCTGGCAACTTGTATTCCCTGTTTGGCCAGCGCTTCGACCAGGGCGCTGTCGGACAGCGGTTTGCTCGGCGATTCGGCGTCGATCAGGCTGCGGATGTGGGCCTTGATCGCGGTGGCGGAGCACTCGCCGCCGCTGTCGGTTTCCAGCGCGCTGCCGAAGAAATACTTGAGCTCGAACAGGCCGCGCGGGCAGAGCAGGTATTTCTGGGTGGTGACCCGGGACACCGTGGATTCATGCAGGCCCAGCTCGTCCGCGATGTCGCGCAGAATCAGCGGGCGCATGGCCACTTCGCCGTGTTCAAAGAACGATTGCTGCCGTTCAACGATAGCTTCCGCCACTTTCAGGATAGTGTCAAATCGCTGCTGGATGTTCTTCACCAGCCATTTGGCCTCCTGCAGCCGCGAGGACATTTCGCCGTTGCCGCCGCGGTTTTCCGCCAGCAGCCGCGCGTACATCTGGTTGACGCGCAAGCGAGGCACGGCGCCGCCGTTGAGGGCGGCCACCCAGCGTCCCTTGCGTTTTCTGACCGAGACGTCGGGGATCACGTACTGGGTGTCGCTGGCGCCGAAACCGGCGGTGGGGCGGGGGTTGAGGCGGGCGATCAGCGCCTGGGCGGCGCGCAGCGCGGCGTCGTCCACGCCCAGCTGTTTTTTCAGCCGGGTGTAGTCGCGGTTGCCCAGCAAGGCCAGGTGGTCGCGAACGATGGCCAGCGCCAGGCCGCGCTGCGGCTCGTCCGGGTCCAGCCGCTGCAATTGCAGTGCCAGCGCTTCCGGCAGCGAACGCGCGCCGACGCCGGGCGGGTCGAACTGCTGCAGCAGGCGCAGGCCTATCATCAGCTCGTCGGCCTCGATTTCCAGTTCCAGCGGCAGGTGGCTGGCGATGTCTTCCAGCGTCTGGCCCAGATAGCCGTCGTCGTCCAGCTCTTCAATCAGCAGCTGGACGATGGCCTGATCGCGCGTAGGCAGCGCCACTTCGCCCAACTGCGCCAGCAGGTGCTCGCGCAGGCTGATAGGACAGGGCACGTTCAGCATCGGGTCCAGCTCGTCGTCGCCGTCGCCGCGGCGTCCGCCGCTGCCCCAGTCGCTCAGTTCGCCGGTCTCCGCGCCGCGTTCGCCGTCGTCGCCGGAGGCGTCGTCGCGGCTTTCCGCCGGGGCCTCCGGTTCCTGGGCGGCGGCGTCCGGCGCCTCGCCCTGCGGCGCTTCGTCGCCGCGCTCCAGCAAGGGATTGTCCAGCAAGAAGCGCTCGACTTCGGTCTGCAGGTCGAGGGTGGACATCTGCAGCAGCTTGATCGATTGCTGCAGCTGCGGCGTCAGGGTCAGCTGCTGCGATACCTTGAGCTGAAGTGTCTGTTTCATCGCTTACAGGTGGAAGTGTTCGCCAAGGTAAACTTCGCGCACCTTCTCGTTGTTGACCAGTTCTTCCGGCTCGCCGGAGGCGAGCACCGAGCCTTCGCTGATGATGTAGGCGCGGTCGCAGATGCGCAGGGTTTCACGCACATTGTGGTCGGTGATCAGCACGCCGATGCCGCGTTCCTTCAGGAAGGAGATGATTTTCTGGATGTCGATCACCGCGATCGGATCGACGCCGGCGAAGGGTTCGTCCAGCAGGATGAAGCGCGGCCGGGTGGCCAGCACGCGGGCGATCTCCACGCGGCGGCGTTCGCCGCCGGACAGCGACAGCGCGCTGCTGTCGCGCAGGTGGCCGATATTGAGGTCGTCCAGCAGCAGGTCCAGTTCCTTGTCCAGTTCCTTGCCTTTGAGGCCGGACACTTCCAGGATGGCGGCGATGTTCTCCTCCACCGTCATGCGGCGGAAGATGGAGGCTTCCTGCGGCAGATAGCCGAGGCCCAGGCGCGCGCGCTGGTGGATGGGGTAGTGGGTGATCACCTGATCGTCCAGGCGAATCTCGCCGTCGTCGGCGCCGATCAGGCCGACGATCATGTAGAAGCTGGTGGTCTTGCCGGCGCCGTTGGGGCCGAGCAGGCCCACCACTTCGCCGCTGGCGATTTCCAGCGCCACGTCCTTGACCACGGTGCGTTTCTTGAAGCGTTTGCGCAGGCGCTCCACCTTGAGCACGCTTTGCGTCATTTGGCGGCTCCGCTGGCGGGTTTGGCCGTCGCCGGCTGGGAGGCGGTGTTCTTGGGCTGCAGGATCACGGTGACGCGGCCCTTGTTGGGGCCGGTGGCGGTGCCGCCCGTCACTTGGTAGGTTTCGTTCTGGGTGTTGTAGGTGATCACATTGCCCACCACCAGGTCGCCTTCGCGCTTGACCCGGGCGTTGCCGGTCAGCACCGCGAGGTTGGCCGCGCTGCTGTAGTCGAGGCGGCTGGACTGGCCTTCCACCCATTCGTTCTTGCCGTCCATTTTCTGGCGGAAGGTGACGATGCGGCCGGTGGCCACCAGGGTCTGGTTGCCTTGCTTGTCCTGGGTGGCGACGACTTTGTCGGCGTTGAGCCGCAAGGTGCCCTGGATGATCACCACATTGCCTTCGCAAGTGGAGACGCCCTTGATCTGGTCCATGGTGCAGCCGTTGTCGCTGGTGATTTCCATCGGCTTGGTGCGGTCGGCCTGTTCGGCGTGGGCGACGGAGGCGGCGGCCAGCGCCAGGCCGGCCAGCAGGAGACGGAGCTTATTTTTCATAAATGATCTTGGTGTGAGACAGCAGGTTCAACAAACCTGTCTGTTGCTGGTAGACGAAGCCCACGGAGTTGCCGTGCGATTTGCCCTGAAAGAATACGGTGGGCGCGGCGGAGCGGGCGATTTTCTTGCCGGTGTCGACATGCATGGCGCTGGTGACGACCTTGGTCTCCGGCTTGTCCGCGGCGGCGGGCTGGATCATGGTCGCCTTCTTGTCGAAATAGGCTTGCTGGGTCTTGTTGTTGTAACGGCCGACGTCGCCGATCAACTGGTATTGCAGCGCGCCTTGCTGGTACTGGTAGAGCTCGGGGTTTTCGAAGAAGGCGTCGTCCTTGCCCGGGTATTGCCACATGCGCGAGGCGATCAGCCGCTCGTAGAGCTTGCCTTGCGGGTCGAAGCGGGTGGCGATCAGGTGTTCGGCCACGTACTCGGGCTTGTCCGGGTCCAGTTCGCGGCGGTTGCTGTCCCAGCGCGAGACCTGGTCCAGCCACACGGTCAACAGGCCGGTCAGGCCCACCAGCAGCAGCGGGAACAGGCGGTGGGAGCGCAGCAGGCGGATCATGCCAGATACCTGGCCAGGATGGCGTCGAAGGAACCCTGGGCCTGCATGATCAGCTCGGCCAGCTCGCGCACCGCGCCCTTGCCGCCGGAGCAGCCGGTCACGTAGTGGGCGCGCTGGCGCACCAGGGCCGGCGCTTCCGGCACCGCGACGGCCAGGCCGACGCGGGTGATGATGGGCAGGTCGATCAGATCGTCGCCGATGAAGGCGCATTCCTCGGCCGTCAGGCCGGTGAGTTCCAGCAGTTCGCCCAAGGCCAGTTTCTTGTCGTGCACGCCGCCGTAGTAGTGGTCGATGTGCAGCGCCTGGGCGCGATGCTCGACGCAGCGGTCGGCGCGGCCGGAGATGATGGCCAGCTGGACCCCGGTGGATTGCAGCAGGCGCAGGCCCAGGCCGTCCTGCACATTGAAGGATTTGCTTTCTTCGCCGTGGGCGTTGTAGTAGATGCGGCCGTCGGTCATCACGCCGTCCACGTCCATGATCAGCAGCTTGACCTTGCGGGCCTGCTCAAAAATGCTTTGCATGCTTGTCCTTGCTAATGCCGGCGACTCAGATCACGCCGGCCTTGAATAGATCGTGCAGATGCAGCGCGCCTATCAATTTGTTGCTTTCATCTACGACCAGCAGGCTGGTGATCTTGTTCTGCTCCATCAGGAACACCGCCTCGGTGGCCAGCTTTTTGGGGCTGATGGTGCGCGGCGAGCGGCTCATCACCTGATCGATGGTCAGATCGTAAAGGTTGGCGGAACGTTCCAGTGTGCGGCGCAGGTCGCCGTCGGTGTAGACGCCCAGCAGGGCGTCGTCGGCGGCGCAGACGGCCAGCATGCCCAGGCGCTTGCGGGACAGTTCCAGCAAGGCGTCCTTCAGCGGCGTGCCCGGCGCCACCCGCGGCAATTCCTCGCCGCTGTGCATGATGTCGGACACGTGGACCAGCAGCTTGCGCCCCAGGCTGCCGCCCGGATGCGACAGCGCGAAATCGCCCTGGCCGAAGCCGCGCGCGTCCATCAGCGTGACCGCCAGCGCGTCGCCCAGCGCCATCTGCACCGTGGTGCTGGTGGTGGGGGCCAGGCCCAGCGGGCAGGCTTCCTTCTCCACGCGGGCGTCCAGGTGGATGTCGGCCTCCTGCGCCATGGTGGAGCTTTCGCGTCCGGTCATGCAGATCAAGCGCACGCCCTTGCGCTTCAAGGCCGGCAGCAGGGCGATGATTTCGTCGCTTTCGCCGGAGTTGGACAGCGCCAGCACGATGTCCTGGGCGGTGATCATGCCCAGATCGCCGTGGGCGGCCTCGCCCGGGTGAACGAAGAAGGCCGGCGTGCCGGTGCTGGCCAGCGTGGCGGCGATCTTGCGCGCCACGTGGCCGGACTTGCCCATGCCGGTGATCACCAGACGGCCGGCGCTGGCCAGGATCAGGTCCACGGCGGCGAGAAAGTCGCCGTTCAGGCTGCGCGACAGCGCGGTGAGGGCTTCGGACTCTATCTGCAGGACTTCCCGGGCCAATTGGAGCCGGGACGGAGCTTGTACTTTTTCCATAATTCGAAAGTATATCAAAGGTTATAATCGCTGAACGCAGGCTGGTGCATCTTTTGCTTGGCATGTGTTAAAAATTGCAGTCTTTTTCCTTTCTCTCGCTTCAGGAGCCCCGCCGCGCGATGCATTCGTCACTAGCCCCTATCGTCTTGGTTCTGCTGGCCGCGGTGTTGTCGGTGACCTTGTGCCGCAGCCTGAAAGTGCCGGCCATGCTCGGTTATCTGGTGGTGGGCTTTCTGGCCGGCCCCGGCGTGATGAATCTGATTCCGCAAGGCGAGGAAACCGCCTTTCTCGGCGAGATCGGCATTGTCTTCATGATGTTCTCCATCGGCCTGGAGTTTTCCCTGCCCAAGCTGCGCGCGATGCGGCAGCTGGTGTTCGGCGTCGGCTTCGGTCAGGTGGCGGCCACCATGTTGCTGGTGGGCCTGGCGGTGGGCTGGCTCAGCGGCAGTCCGCTGACCGGTTTCGCCGTCGGCGGCGCGCTGGCGATGTCGTCCACCGCCATCGTCAGCAAATTGCTGAACGAGCGTCTGGAGCTGAACCAGGCCCATGGCCAGCTGGCCATTGGCGTGCTGTTGTTCCAGGACATCGCGGTGGTGCCCTTGCTGATTCTGTTCCCGGCCTTCGCCGGCGGCAGCGACACCTTGTGGATGGACCTGGGCCTGGCGGCGCTGAAGGTGGTGGTGGTGCTGGCCTTGCTGCTGTTCTTCGGCCAGCGCCTGCTGCGGCCGTGGTTCCATCTGGTGGCGCGCCAGCGCTCGGGCGAGCTGTTCATGATCAATGTGCTGCTGGTGACGCTGGGCGTGGCCTGGCTGACCGAGCTGTCCGGCCTGTCGCTGGCCTTGGGCGCCTTCGTCGCCGGCATGTTGATTTCGGAAACCGAATACCGCTATCAGGTGGAGGAGGACATCCGGCCGTTCCGCGACATCCTGCTGGGCTTCTTCTTTGTCACCGTGGGCATGAAGCTGGAACTGACGGTGTTGTTCGAGCGTTTCGGCGAAGTGCTGCTGATGCTGGCCCTGTTGCTGCCGATCAAGGTGGCGGTGGTGTTCGGCGTGGCGCGCGGCTTCCGCCACAAGTCCAATGAATCCATGCGCGCCGCGCTGGCCCTGGCTCAGGGCGGCGAGTTCGGCTTTGTGCTGCTGGCGCTGGCCTTGAACCTGCATCTGGTGCCGGCCGGCACCGCTCAGGCGGCGATCGCCGCGATTCTGATCTCGATGCTGATCGCGCCCTTCCTGATCCTGTACGGGGACAAGATCACCCGCCGTCTGATCAAGCAGGATTGGATGTTCCAGGCGCTGGACCTGCACCATATGCTGGTGGAGAGCATGTCCAAGAGCGACCACGTGGTGATCTGCGGCTACGGCCGCAGCGGTCAGGCGCTGGCGCGCTTGCTGGAGGCGGAGGAGATCCCGTTCTTCGCGCTGGACATGGACCCGGAGCGGGTGCGCGAGGCCGGCGAGGCCGGCGATCCGGTGGTGTTCGGCGACGCCGGCAAGCACGAAGTGCTAGTGGCGGCCGGCCTGATGCGCGCCAAGGCGGTGGTGGTGACTTTCGCCGACACCCACGCGGCCTTGCGCATCTTGAGTTCGGTGGAGCATGCGCGGCCGGGGCTGCCGGTGATTGTGCGCACGGTGGACGACAGCGATATGGATCAGCTGCGCCACGCCGGCGCCGACGAGGTGGTGGCCGAGGTGATGGAGGGCAGCCTGATGTTGGCTTCGCAGGCGCTGCTGGTGGTCGGCGTGCCGCCGAGCCGGGTGGTGCGCCGCATCCGCGCGGTGCGCGAGGAGCGCTACGGCCTGTTCCGCGGCTTCTTCCGCGGCGTCAGCGACGAGGGCGAGGGCATGGACGAGGCCTTGGTGCCGCGGCTGCAGAGCATTCAGGTCTGCACCGGAGCGGCGGCGGTGGGCCAGCCGTTGGCCAATCTGCATCTGCGGGATTTGGGCGTGGAATTGAAGGCGATCCGCCGTCAGCGGGTGCGGCGCACCGATTTCGACGACAGTTTCGAGGTGGAGCAGGGCGACGCGCTGGTGTTGCTGGGCACGCCGGAGCAGCTGGCGCTGGCCGAGTACCGGATTCTGCAGGGGGAGTAAGGACCGGCGGGAGGACGTCGAACGGCCCTCGCGGCGTGAGCTGCGGGGGCCGTTCGTTTTGATGCTGTTTGTCGGGCGTTAAGGCAGGATGGTGGTGATCTGCTTCTGCAACTGCTGCTTCAGCGCCTGCTGCTTTTCCACCTCGGTCTTCTTGCCTTTGACCATGGCGTTGAAGTCCAGCGCGTAGACCGGCGCGTTCAGCGGGCCGGTGATCTTCAGCGGCACGTTGACGCCCTTGAGGCGGGCAAAGGCCAGCGGGTTGGCCTGCACGTCCATGGTGTAGTCGACGATGCTTTGCTTCAGGTCTATCTTGCCGCCGCCGCCCACATTCATCAGCTGCGAGGCCAGTTTCAGGTCCTGGCTGCGCGCCACGCCCTTGTCCAGGCGGAAGCTGCTGGACAGCGTGGCGAAGGTGGTTTTCTGGTCGTTCTGCGCGGCGCTGTTCCATTCCTTCAGCTCGGCCGGCAGGTTCTTCAGCGCCGCCACCAGGTCGATGCCGGTCAGCGCGCCGTTGTTCAGGCTCATCTGCACATTGCCGCTCAGGGTGTCGCGCAGCTGGGCGAAGGATTTGCCGTCGGCGTTGATGTCTATCTTGCCGTTGCCCTTGCCGTCCAGGCGGCTGAAGTTGAACAGGTCCACCAGCAGCGGACGGATCTTCATGCCCTGCAGCGTCTGGTTCACTTTCAGTTGCGGCACGTCGCGGCGGCTGAGGCTGGCGTCGCCTTGCAGCCTGCCTTCGTAGATGTCGGCCGACATCTGGTCCAGCTCCAGCTCGCGCGGGTTGATGCGCACATTGCTGCTGATCTGCTTGATGCGGAAGCGGCCCACCGCCAGCTCGCCCACCGCCACCTTGCCGGTGAGGTCGAACAGGTCCAGCCAGTCCAGCGGGATGTCGCCGGTGTTCTGGAAGATGGCCACCGGATCGCCCTTGCTTTCCGGCAGGTAGCGGTTCAGGTCCAGACGGCCCACCGACACCGTGGCTTCGTGGCGCGGCTTGATCAGGCCGTACTGGCTGACCGTGACCGCCAGGTCGGAACCGTCCATCTTGCCGGCGACGCGCAGATTGAAGCGCGGCTCGTCCAGATCGCCGTCCAGCGCGCCGTCCATGGTGGACACCAGCTTGCCGCGCGGCAGCAGCGGGGTGGTGATGGTGGAGGTCAGCGCCAAGGGCTGCATCCGCAATTGATTCATGCCGGCCAGGGACAGCGGCGCGTTGAGCTTGACGTTGACCTTGGTGGAGCCGGCCAGCCAGTTGAAGTCGCCGTGCAGCTTGTCGGCGTACAGGCCGGCTTCGTTGAGTTTGAGGTTTTCCAGCGCGGCTTCCAGCTGGTACTGGCTGCGCGCGTAGCTGAGCTTGGCGCTCAGCTGGCCGGAAGGCATGGTCAGCTCGTCGAAGCTGGCGTTGATCTGCGGCAGGGTCAGATGGACTTCGCTGCTCGGCCGCTCGCTGCTGAAGGCGAGCGCCACATTGCTGCCGGTGGCCTGCAAGGTGGCGAAATTGAGTTTGTACTGGCCGCTGACGGTGAGTTTGCTTTCGCCCAGGCCGGGAACCTGGGTCATCGCCACCGCGTCCAGCGCCTCCAGGCTGACCTGGTCGTCCTGGATGGACAGCGGCGTGTTGACCGCCAGGCGCACCGGGCGCGAGCCCTGTTCCAGGATGGCGCCGGCGCTGAGGCTGGCGCCGCCGCGCAGATCGTCCGCGTCCAGGCTGATGCTGGCGACGCGGCTGTCGGTATGGGTCATCTGGTCGGACAGCACCAGGGTGCCCTCGCGTATCTTCAGCGTGTCCAGCTTGATGGAGAAGCTGCTCTGGCTATGGCGCTGAAACAGATCGGCGATGGACAGGCGGCCGTCTTCGCCGCGGCTGATGTTGGCGCTGGGGCCGTACAGCGCCACCGAGCTCACTTCGCGGTTGCCGAACAGCAGCGGCCACCAGGCCAGGCCGACGCGCAATTCCTCCACGCGGGCAAACGGCGTTTGCTGGCCCGGTTCGGAGACGGAGAGCTTTTCGATCTGGATGCCGGGAGAGGGGAACAATATCGGGGTGACGCGGCCTTCGATGCTGATGACGCGGCCGGTGTCCTGCAAGGCGTGCGACAGGGTGCCGCGCACCTGAGCTTCATTAAATTGCCAGTAGATCAGCGATTGCACCAGCACGACGACCGCCACTAGCGCGGTGAGGCTGTAAACAGCGATGCGAAGCCACAGCCGGCCGGAGTTCAATTTCATGGGTGGATGCTCGGATGGGCCATGCCAGCGGTTTGATCTAGGTTACGGGTTGGGAAATCGGACTGGAGCGGGTGAAGGGAATCGAACCCTCGTCGTAAGCTTGGGAAGCTTCTGCTCTACCATTGAGCTACACCCGCGCGTTTTCGGCTAGAGCGCCCGAATGTAGCGTTTTTTGCCTGTTTTGGCAAGGCGCGCCGCCGCTGTGGGCGGCTCCGGCGACGGCGCGGGGGCTAAGCGATTGATAAAAAAGCACACGCTCAAGCGCCTCCGCCCAGCCCGGCCAGCAGGTCTTCCAATTGATCGGTGGCCTGGCCCCAGCCGCTGGCGAAGCCCATCGCCTCGTGTTCGCGCAGGTCGGCCTCGGTCCAGTGCAAGACGTCCGCGCGGTAATGCGTCTTGCCGTCGCGGGGCTGGAATTCCAGCGTCACGGTCATGAAGGGCTTGGCCGAAGGCAGCCAGGCTTCGGTGTAAGCGTCGGTGAACACCAGGCGGCGCCCGGGCTGCACTTCCAGATAGACGCCGCGATTGGGGAAGTCCTGTCCTTCCGGACTGCGCATCACCACCAGGCTGGAGCCGCCGGGCCGGACGTCCAGTTCGGCCGAGGCCACCGTCCACGGCCGCGGGGTGAACCATTGGCATAGCAGTTCGGGGTCGGTCCAGGCGCGGTAAACCTGTTCCGGCGGAGCGTCGATCAGGCGTTCCAGCGTTAGCCGGTAGGGGGCGTGGGCTTGGCTCATGCGCGGCCTTTCGGGTGAGGGTGTCGGCTCAGATTAGTTCTTTGTCATGAGCTCCGCAATCCCGTTGCCGGAATTTGCCGGCGCAGCGCCTGCGCCAGGCGAGCGACGCCTTGCTCCAGTTGCTCCGCTTCCAGCGCGCCGAAGCCCAGGCGCAGCGCCGGGATGTCGCGGCCGTCGTCGGCGAAGGCGCCGCCGGGCAGGAAGCGTACGCCCGCGCTGCGCGCGTCCGCGCCCAGCCGCGGCATGTCCACCCAGGACGGCAGCCGCAGCCAAAGCGCCAGCCCGCCTTCCGGCAGCTCGTATTCGGCCAGACCGGCCAGATGGCGGTCTATCGCGTCGGCCAGCGCCTGGCGGCGCGCGCGGTAGATGCGCAGCGCGCGGCGGAGATGGCGTTTCAGTTCGCCGCTGTGCATCAGTTCGGCCACCGCCAGTTCGGTGACGGCGTTGCCTTGGCGGTCTATCAGCATGATGTCGGCGGCGCAGCGCTGGATGAGGGCGGGCTCGGCCACCAGGTAGCCGACGCGCAGCCCCGGCGCCAGCACTTTGGACAGGGAGCCGACGTAAACGATGCGCTCGGCGGCGTCCAGGCTGGCCATGGGCAGCACCGGGCTGCGGCTGTAGTGGAATTCGTGGTCGTAGTCGTCCTCGATGATGGCGAAACCGTAGCGTCGCGACAGGGCCAGCAATTGCAGCCGGCGTTCGGCCGGCATCATCCGCGTGGTCGGATACTGGTGGTGAGGGGTCAGGTAGACGGCCTTGACCGGCTGGCTCCGGCACAGCCGCTCCAGCGCGTCCGGACGCATGCCGGCGGCGTCCTGTTCCACGTCCAACGGCCGCGCGCCCAGAGAGCGAAAGGCTTCGCGCGCCGGCGGATAGCTGAGCGCGTCCAGCGCCACCGCGTCGCCGGGCCGCAGCAGCGCGCGGCCGGCCAGATAGATGCCCATCTGGCTGCCGCGCACCAGGCAGATGCGTTCGGCGTCGGCGTTGAGCCCGCGCTCCATGTCCAGCATTTCCGCCAAGGCCTGGCGCAAGGGCAGTTCGCCGCGCGGGTCGCCGTAGGCCAGACGCCCGGCGCGGGCCGCGGCGATCAGCGCGCGGCGGTAGGCGCGGCCCAGCACGTCGAAGGGAATCAGCCGCGAATCCGGCACGCCGTCGCCAAAGTCGATGTCGTCGTGCGCGGGGACGCTTGCGGGCGTTCGCGCGGCGGCCGGCGCGGACCGCGGCGACAGCAGCGGCAGGCTGGGCGCGACGAAGGTGCCGCGCCGGCCCTGGGTCAGCAGCCAGCCTTGCGCCGCCAGTTCCTCGTAGGCCAGCACCGCGGTCTTGCGGTTGATGCCCAGTTGCGCCGCCAGTTCGCGGCTGCCCGGCAGCGGCGCGCCCGGCCGCAGCCGGCCGCGTTGGATGTCGGCGCTGATCTGCTGGGCGATTTGCAGATGCACCGGCAGCCCGCCGTCTCTATCCAATCTGAGTTGCAAATCCCATTTTCGCAGCATGCCGCGGATTCCTTTCCTGGCTCTCGTTTCCCGTTTCTGGACCATCAATCTTATCAAAACTGGATGTTTTTGCTGGTCCAGGCGGCAGCTTAAAGTGATCGGGATGGACATTCAAGGAGCGGCAAATGACACAAGAGGCAGACAGCGGCGCAGGCCGCTACCGGCTGGCGGCGATAGAGAGGCTGGGGCGCGAGGTCTGCGGGCTGCGGCTGGAGTGCGCCGACGCGGCGCCGCTGTTTTTCCGCAGCGGGCAATTCGTTTCGGTGACGGCTCCGGGCGGGCTGACGCGCAGTTACTCGATGGCGGCGCCGCCGCGCGCTGACGGCGGCGTGGAGTTGCACGTGCGGCTGCAGCCGGGCGGGGCGTTTTCGGAATGGCTGCGCCGGCAGGCGCGGCCGGGCGACGCGCTTTGGCTGCAAGGGCCCTATGGCGATTGCGTGTGGCGGGAGGACTCCGGCGTCGATCAGGCCGTGATGCTGGCCACCGGCACCGGGATCGCGCCGCTGCGGGCGATGTTGCAGCAGGGCTTGGGCGCGGCCGGGCGGCGGCCGGTGACCCTGTACTGGGGCGGCCGCAAGGCGGACGAGCTGTATTTGCTCGAGGAGCTGCGAGCCTGGGAGCGCGAGCGGCCGGGATTCCGTTTCGAGCCGGTGCTGTCCGAGCCCGATCCGGGCTGGGACGGCCGGCGCGGTTTCGTCCAGCAGGCGGCGGCCGAGGATTTTCCCTGTTTGCGCACCGCGGAGGTCTACGCCTGCGGCGCGCCGGCGATGGTGGACGCGGCGCGCCGCTTGCTGACGCGGCAGCGCGGCTTGCCGGAAGAGCGTTTCCTGGCCGACGCCTTCCAGCCGGCGGCGTCGGCCGCGCCGAGCGCGGCCGTCATGGCGGTGAGCGTTCGCGCCGCGGACGGCGGGGAGCGGCGGCTGGAAGCGCCCGCCGCCGGCAGCCTGATGCAGGCGCTGGCCGCCGCCGGCGTGATGCGCGGCGTCTGCGGCGGGCAGGCCGCCTGCGGCACTTGCCTGGTGCGCGTCGAGCCGGACTGGCTGCCGCGTTTGCCGGCGATGGAGCGCGCGGAGCGTCGGCTGCTGGCGGCGCTGGAGCTGTCGGAGGCGGACGAGGGCCGCTGCCGGCTGGCCTGCCAGATCGCCCTGCAGCCGTGCTTGCACGGTTTACAGATAGCCATACCCGGGTAGGCGACCGCCTGCCCGCACTCAAGCAAAGGAGCATGAAATGGAAGCAAGCATTGAACAATCGGCGCTGGAGGGCGTGGGCCCGGCCTTCGATCCGCAGCAATTGATGGCGGTGCGGGACAAAACCCGGCAGGCGATCGCCTTGATCGCCGCGGCGATGCGGCC
This sequence comes from Chromobacterium sp. FG89, assembly GCF_057808735.1. NCBI lineage: Bacteria > Pseudomonadati > Pseudomonadota > Betaproteobacteria > Neisseriales > Chromobacteriaceae > Chromobacterium > Chromobacterium sp. FG89. The sequence continues at coordinate 286,472 of NZ_JBMDIQ010000002.1, forward strand.
GGGCATGCTGGAGGAGGACGCGGTGGAACTGGCCAAGGACATTCTGGCCGAGCGCGGCATGCTGCGCGGCTGGCACGACGTCTACGTGCGCTTTGGCCGCAACACGCTGAAGACTTTCGGCGCGGCCTCCGATCCCGGCGTGCGTCTGGGCGAGGACGATATTTTCTTCATCGACATCGGCCCGGTGTGGAAACAGTGGGAAGGCGACGGCGGCGACAGCTTCGTCACCGGCGCCGATCCCGAGATGGCGCGCTGCGCCGCCGACGCCCGCGCCATCTTCCACGAGGTGAGGCGCAAATGGGCGAACGAGGGCTGTAGCGGGCGCGAGCTGTACCGTTTCGCCGAGGACTGCGCCGCCGGCCGCGGCTGGGCCTTGAATCTGGATCTGTCCGGCCACCGGCTGGCGGACTTCCCGCACGCGGCCATCCACGAGGGGCCGCTGGCGGAGGTGGACTTCACGCCGGCGCGCATGCTGTGGGTGTTGGAGATCCACATCCGCCATCCGTCCCGGCCCTTCGGCGCTTTCTTCGAGGACATGTTGCTGGAGGATGCCTGCTTCGCGGAGTGAGGGCCGCCTAGGTCTGGCTTAGAGCCTGTTCAAAGTCTCGCGAGCGAGAGCGAGACAAGACGAAAACGAGCGAAAAAGCGGAATGTACTCGTGGTACATGAGCATTCTGAGCTCGTTTTCAACGCCGTATCGCTGAAGCGCAGCAGGCTTTGAATAGGTTCTTACAAGCCCAGTTCGCTCAGACCGGGATGATCGTCCGGCCTGCGCCCCAGCGGCCAGTGGAACAGGCGCTCGTCCTCGCGGATGGCTAGATCGTTGATGCAGGCGTAGCGGCGTTGCATCAGGCCGTCGGCGGCGAACTCCCAGTTTTCGTTGCCGTAGGAACGGAACCACTGGCCGGCCTCGTCCCGCCATTCGTAGGCGAAGCGCACCGCGATGCGCTCGCCGTCGTGGGCCCATAGTTCCTTGATCAGCCGGTACTCGTGTTCGCGCCGCCATTTGCCGGCGAGGAACTCGATGATCTGCGCGCGGCCGCGCGGGAATTCGGCGCGGTTGCGCCACTGGCTGTCTTCGGTATAGGCCTGGGCCACGCGTTCCGGATTGCGGCTGTTCCAGCCGTCTTCGGCCAGGCGGACCTTGAGGATGGCGCTGCCGCGATCGAAGGGCGGCAGCGGCGGGCGGAGTTCTGGTGCGTGCATGACGACGTTCCTGTCTGGTGAGGGAAGGCGCCCAGTGTGCGCCGGGCCGGCGGCCGGCGGAATATCCGCGGCGGACAATGCAGTGTTGCGCGGAGCGGAAGAACGCGTCCGGCGCGGACTGGCGCGCCGCCCGCGCTTGAGGCAGACTGCCGGACTGGGGCGCTCCGCCAGATCTTGCCGAATCCACGCCGTGAACAAATACAGCCAAATCTTTTCCGACATCGTCGCCGACATCGACAACCAGCGTTACCAGCAAGGCGACCGCATTCCTTCCGAAACCGAGCTGATGCAGGGCTACGAAGCCAGCCGCGGCACCGTGCGCAAGGCGGTGGACATGTTGCAGGAGCGCGGCTATGTGCAGAAGATTCACGGCAAGGGCGTGTTCGTGCTGCGCTCCGGCAATATCGAGTTCCAGCTCAGCGGCATCGTCAGCTTCAAGGAGGCGCATCAGCATCTGGGCCGCCGCGTCAGCTCCCGGGTGGCGGAGATGGAGACGGTGCCGGCGGACGCGCAACTGGCGCGCCTGCTGGACGTGCGCGAGAAAACGCCGCTGCTCAAGATCAAGCGGGTGCGCAATATCGATAATGAAAACGTGATCCTGGACATCAATTACTTCGTGGCCAGCCTGGTGCCGGGCCTGGACCGGGAGGCCGCCGCCGGCTCCATCTACGAATTCATCGAACAGCGGCTGGGCCTGAACATCAGCTACGCGCGCCGGGTGATAGAGGCGCAGGCCTGCGGCGACGACGATCGCCGCTATCTGGATCTGAACGGCATGGACCACGTGATCGTGGTCAAGAACCACACCCATCTCTACGACGGCCGTCAGTTCGAATACACCGAGTCCCGCCACCGGCTGGACAAATTCTTCTTCTCCGACGTCGCCCGCCGCAAATAGCGGCGCAGCGGCGCGCGCCGTCATTCCTTGATCTGAAGCGATCCGTCGCGCCTGTTGCGTTCACGCACGGGGGCGTTTGATTTTGCGCAAACTCGTCTATACGAGTGTTGACACAACTCGTCTGTACCAGTTAGCGTGCCATCAGCATCGGCGGCGCTTGCCAATATCGCCGCCAGGTTTGATAACGGGCTAGACGGCGCAGACCGTCGGCCGAGAGATACAGGGACCCTCAGATGAGCCACGATTACCAGAAGATAGCCGCGCGGATACTCGAAGCGGTGGGCGGCCGCGATAACCTCCAGCAGGCCGCGCACTGCATTACCCGGCTGCGCCTGTCCTTGAAGGACGAAAGCCGGGTGGACCAGGAGGCCTTGCGCCAGGTGGACCTGATCAAGGGTCAGTTCAGTCACGGCGGCGTGTTTCAGATCGTGATCGGCTCCGGCGACGTGGACCGGGTCTACCAGCCCTTGATCGAACTGGCGGCGCTGCAGCGCGCCACCGTGGCCGAGGTCAAGGCCAGCGGCGATCAGAAGCAGGGCCGCTTGCAACAGCTGGTCAAGGTGTTCTCCGACGTGTTCATGCCCATCCTGCCCGCCATCATCGTGGCCGGCCTGCTGATGGGCTTGAACAATCTGCTGGGCGCCAAGGGCATGTTCATCGACGGCAAGAGCCTGCTGGACGCCTACCCGGGCCTGGACGGGGTGTGGGGGCTGATCAATATGATGGCCAACACCTCCTTCGTCTTCCTGCCGGCGCTGGTGGGCTGGTCGGCGGCCAAGCGCTTTGGCGGCAGTGAGGTGCTGGGCATCGTGCTGGGCCTGCTGCTGGTGCATCCGGACCTGCTCAACGCCTGGAACTACGGCAAGGCCGCCGCCGGCCTGGATGGCGCGGCGCTGCCGTATTTCGATGTGCTGGGCTGGTTCCGCATTGAGAAAGTGGGCTACCAGGGGCAGATTCTGCCCATCCTGGCCGCCACCTGGGTGATGTGCAGGGTGGAGCTGTGGCTGCGGCCGCGGGTGCCCAATTCCGTCCAGCTGCTGGTGGTGCCCATCGTCACCATCGTGGTCAGCGGGGTGCTGGCGCTGGCGGTGATCGGCCCGGTGGCGCGCCACCTGGGCATCGCCATCACCGACGCGCTGGTCTATGTGTTCAACCTGGCGCCCGTGCTGGGCGCGATGCTGTTCGGCGCCTTGTACGCGCCGCTGGTGTTGACCGGCATGCACCATATGTTCATCGCGGTGGATCTGCAGCTGATCGCCAACCAGGGCGGCACCTTCATCTGGCCGATGATCGCCTTGTCCAATATCGCCCAGGGCAGCGCCGCGCTGGCGATGTTCTGGCTGGCGCGCGCCAGCAATGAGAGGAGCATGGCGTCCACCTCGGCGATTTCCGCCTTCTTCGGCATCACCGAGCCGGCGATGTTCGGCGTCAACCTGCGCTACAAGCTGCCGTTCTACGCGGCGCTGGCCGGTTCCGCGCTGGCGGCGGCCACCATCACCCTCAGCCATGTACGCGCTTCGGCGATAGGCGTCGGCGGCCTGCCGGCCTTCATCTCCATCATTCCGCAGCAGATTCCGATGTTCCTGGTGGGCATGGTAGTGGCCCTGGTGACGCCGTTCGCGCTGACCTGGGTGTTGGCGCGCCGTCAGTTGCCGCAGTCCTGATACGAAAGCCGTTCCGATGAACAAGAATTTGAAATCCGCGGTGGTGTACCAGATTTACCCCAAGAGCTTTTACAGCCACCACGGCACGGCCACCGGCGATCTGTTGGGGGTGGCGGACAAGCTGGACTACCTGGCCTGGCTGGGGGTGGATTATTTGTGGCTGACGCCGTTCTATCGCTCGCCGCAGCGCGACAATGGCTACGACGTCAGCGATTACTACGCCATAGACCCGGCCTACGGCAGCATGGCCGATTTCGAACTGCTGCTGGCTGAGGCGCGGCTGCGCGGCATCGGGGTGATGCTGGACATCGTGGTCAACCACACTTCCACCGAGCATCCGTGGTTCCGTCAGGCCTTGCAGGGCCGGGACAATCCCTATCGGGATTTCTACATCTGGCGCGACCGGCCCAATAACTGGCGCTCCAAGTTCGGAGGATCGGCCTGGGAGTGGGACGAGGCCAGCGGCCAGTATTATCTGCACCTGTTCGACAAGACCCAGGCGGATCTGAACTGGGACAACCCGGCGGTGCGGCGCGCGGTGTTCGACATGATGAACTTCTGGGCGGACAAGGGCGTGTCCGGTTTCCGGCTGGACGTGATCAATCTGATTTCCAAGGACCCGGCCTTTTCCGAGGACGACAGCGACGGCCGCCATTTCTACACCGACGGCCCGCGGGTGCACGAATACCTGCAGCAGATGCACCGCGAGGTGTTCGCCGGCCGCGATCTGATGACGGTGGGGGAGATGTCGTCCACCTCGCTGGAGCACTGCGTCGCCTATTCGCATCCCGAGCGGCGCGAGTTGTCGATGACCTTCAACTTCCACCATTTGAAAGTGGATTACCCGGACGGCGAGAAATGGCGCGCGGCGCCCTTCGATTTCATCGCGCTCAAACGCATCCTGTCTGATTGGCAGCGCGGCATGCACGAGGGCGGCGGCTGGAACGCGCTGTTCTGGTGCAACCACGATCAGCCGCGAGTGGTGTCGCGCTTCGGCGACGCCGGCCGCTACCGGCTGGAGTCCGCCAAGATGCTGGCGACCACGCTGCACGGCCTGCAAGGCACGCCCTACATCTACCAGGGCGAGGAAATCGGCATGGCCAACCCCGGCTTCGCCGATATCGACGACTACCGCGACGTGGAAACCCGCAACGCCTATCGCCAGCTGCTGGCCGACGGCCTGGGGCGGGAAGAGGCGATGGCGGCGATCCGGCAGAAGTCGCGCGACAACTCGCGCACGCCTATGCAATGGGACGACGGCCGCTTCGCCGGCTTTTCGCGGCGCGAGCCGTGGATAGGGCTGGCGCCGGACGCGGAGACGGTGAACGTCGCCGCCGCGCGCCGCGATCCGGAGTCGGTGCTGCAGCATTACCGGCGTTTGATCGCGCTGCGCAAGCAGTACCCGATCTTCAGCGACGGCGATTACCGCTGCCTGACGCCGGACGATACGGCGCTATGGGTCTACGCGCGGACCGGAGCGCGCGAGAAGCTGCTGGTGATCAGCAATTTCAGCGCCGAGGAGCGCGACTATTCGCCGCCGGCCGACTACCTGGGACCGAATCACGCCTGGCAGCTGCTGTGCGCCAATTACGCCGACGCGGCGGCGCATCCCGCCCGGGCGCGGCTGCGGCCTTACGAATCGTTGATGTACCGCGCCGTTCTGAACTGAGCCTCAGATTTTCGAGGAGTTAATCCTCTGCGAGCTGCCGGCATTCCCGGCCGGCAGGCCGCGCTGTGCCCAAAACTAAGGGAAATGGAGAGAACAATGACTCAATTCGCACCCCGCGGCCTGGCCTTGCTGGCCTTGTCCGCCCCCTTGCTGCTGCCCGCCGCCGCCCAGGCGCTGGACTTTCACGGCTACGCCCGCCTGGGCGCCGGCGGATCGGACGGCGGCGGCAAACAGAGCTGTTTCCAGCTGGCCGGCGCCGAAACCAAGTACCGGCTCGGCAACGAATGCGAGCAGTACGCCGAACTGGAACTGGGCCAGCAGCTGTTCCAGGCCGACAACGGCAGCAAGCTCAGCGTGGTGGGCATGGCCAGCCTGTACAACCGCAACGGCCATTCGCTGACCTTCCAGGGCGACAACGGCAATGTCCGGCTACCGCAGGCCTACGCCAAATGGAGCGACATCCCGCAGCTGAACGGCGCCACGCTGTGGGCCGGCCGGCGCTACTACAAGCGTCATGACGTGCATATCGCCGACTTTTATTTCTGGAACCCAAGCGGCACCGGCTTCGGCCTGGAGGATTTCAAGCTGGGCCGGGAGCTCAAGCTCAGCTACGCCTTCTCGCGCAACGACAATTGGTGGCAGGCGGACCAGGCCAATAAGCATGATCTGCAATTGGGCGGCATCGCCGTCAATCCCGGCGGCGAACTGAGCCTGGGCCTCAGCTACATCCAGCGCGCCGGACAGGTGGCGGGCGCGAACAGCGGCTGGTCGCTCAGCGCGCTGCACGAGCAAAAAGGCGTGTTGGGCGGCCGCAATCTGTTCTCGCTGCAATACGGGGTGGGACCGGGCACCGGCCTGGGCGGCACCGGCAGCCTCGTCAGCGACAGCGGCGCGCGCCGCAGCCGCCTGGTGGAGGCGCTGGACTGGCAGGCCACGCGCGAGTTCGGCGGCCAGCTGATGCTGGCCTGGCAGCGCGACGCGCGGCCGGACGGCGGGCAGACCTGGTGGTCGGCCGGCGCGCGGCCGGTCTACGCCTTCGGCGAGCGCTTCAAGCTGGCGGCCGAGCTGGGTTTCGACCGGGTCAAGGCCGCCGACGGACAGGTCCGCACCCTGAGCAAGTTCACCATCGCGCCGACGCTGGCGCTGGACAAGGCGTTCTGGAGCCGGCCGGAACTGCGTTTCTTCTATACCTACGCGCGCTGGAACCGCGCCGCCCAGCAGGCGGCCGCGCCCGGCTCGACGCTGGCCGAAGGCGGCGCCTTCGGCAACGCGCTCAGCGGCTCCACCTTCGGGGTGCAGCTGGAGCATTGGTGGTGAGCGGCGTTTGAGCGCAAGGGGGCGGACCATCAAATTTTTTGAACGTCTCGCCCGGATAATTGATCTGTCGATCCCGTCCGGCGGCTGTTAGATTGCCTGTCTGACGCTAGACGGGAGGGACTATGCCGGACATCAACGCTCTTTTTCGGGCCCGCGTCGGCTGGGACGCGCAGCGGCCGCTGGCTTTCGAGGACATCGACGCCTTGCTGCGCGAGACGGCCTTGAGCCTGCCGTTTGAAAACCTGAGCCTGTTCCAGGGCGGGCCCGAGCCCATCAGCGAGCACAGCCTGCTGGAAAAAATCGCGCTGCGCGACGAAGGCGGCCTGTGTTACGAACTCAATCCCTTGCTTTATCTCTTCCTGCGCCGCAACGGCCTGGAAGCCAGCCTGATCCGCGCGACGATCTTCGATGAAGACAGCCAGGACTGGTTGCCGCTGGGCGGCACCCATGTCGCCATTCTGCTGTGGCATCAAGGCCAGGGCTATCTGCTGGATTGCGGCTACGGCCTCAAGCAGCCGCTGCGCATGGTGCCGCTGTGCGGCGAAGTGGCGCGCTCCGCCAACGGCGACTACCGAGTGGCCTGGCCGGCCGGCGCCGGCTTCGCGCAACTGGAGCGGCGGCCGCCGGGGGAGGGCGAGAGCTGGCGCATCGCCTACGGTTTCGATCTGGACGACGAGATCGCCGATTGCGGCGCGCTGAGCGAGATCCAGCGCCGCATCGCCGAGGATCCGCGCTCGCCGTTCAACAAGAGCCGGCTGATGGCCCTGCTGACCGCCGAAGGCAGCCGGGTGCTGACCGAGGACGCGCTGACCGAGACCCGCAACGGCAGACAATGCCGGCTGACGCTGGCGCCGGGCGAGTTCGAGACCTTCCGCCGGCTGTTCACCCGGCGCTTTAGCGCGTCGCCGGGCTGAGCGGCGAGGGCTTGCCGCCCGCGCCGGGACAGGTACACTGAGGCCCTGATCCATTGCCGGGAGTTTCGCCGCCATGTCCGCCCTGTTTCGCTCCGTCCGCCGGTTCGCGCCGGCGCGCATGCTGCTGGCCCGTCCACGGCTGGTGATCGCCGCCGCCGTCGGCCTGCTGACCGTGCTGGCGCTGCCCTGGCTGTTGCCGATGCGGGAGATCACCCGCTACATCGTCGGCTGGAACGCCGGCGCCGCGCTCTATCTGGCGCTGGTGGCCTGGATGATGTTCAGCGAGGGTCGTCAGCACATCCGCCATTGGGCCAGGCTGGAGGACGAGGGGCAGACGCTGGTGATGACGCTGGCCGTTTTGGCGGCGCTGGCCAGCCTGGCCGCCATCGTGCTGGAGCTGGCGGCGGTCAAGGACCTGCACGGCTGGCCGCGCGCCGTGCACGTCGCGCTGGCCATCCTGACCATTTTTTCCTCCTGGGCCTTCATTCACGTGATGTTCGCGCTGCATTACGCGCGCGCCTACTACGCCGCCCACGCGCGCGGCCTGGCGCCGGGCCTGGAGTTTCCCGGCAAGGAGGAGCCGGATTACGGCGACTTCCTCTATTTCGCCTGCATCATAGGCACGTCTGGACAGACGGCCGACGTCAGCTACACCACCAGCGCCATGCGCAAGGTGGGCACGCTGCATTGCGTGCTGTCCTTCTTTTTCAACGCCACGGTGTTGGCCTTGATGATCAATATCGCCGCCGGCCTGATCTGATGCCGGCGCGCAGCGAGACCCCATGTTGAATGCTTTGAAATTATTGCTTTTGTTCGGCCTGACCGCGGTGGCGGAAATCGTCGGCTGTTACTTGCCCTGGCTGTGGCTGCGCAAGGAGGGGCCGTGGTGGCTGTTGCTGCCGGCGGCGCTGGCCTTGACGCTGTTCGTCTGGTTGCTCAGCCTGCATCCGGCGGCGGCGGGCCGGGTCTATGCCGCCTACGGCGGCGTGTACGTGGCGGTGGCGCTGTTGTGGCTGTGGCTGGTGGACGGCGTGCGGCCCAGTGTTTGGGACATGGCCGGCGCGGCGGTGGCCTTGTGCGGGATGGCCATCATCATGCTGGCGCCGCGGCCGGTCTGAGAACGGATTGCCTATCCGCCGCGTGGCGAGACGACATGAAAAAACCGGGCTTGGGCCCGGTTTTTTGTGACGGCGGCGCGGCTCAGGCGGCCGGCGGCAGGGTGTCGGCGAAGGACGGCCGCGTCATCAGCCGCTCCAGCAGGCTGGCCAGATTGGGATGGCTGTCGCGCCAGTCTATTTCCGGGAAGCGGAAATCCAGATAGCCCAGGCAGGCGCCGACGGCGATGTCGGCCAGGCTGTAGCCCACGCCGTTGCACCACTGGCGGTCGGCCAGGTCGGCGGCGAGCGCGGCCAGGCCGCGGTCTATCTTGCCGCGTTGGCGCGCGATCGCTTCCGGCATCTGCTTGTCGTCCGGGCGCCGTTTTTCCAGCACGATGGCCACCGCGGCGTCGACGATGCCGTCGGCCAGCGCTTCCCAGCGGCGGGTGGCGATCAGCAGGCGGTTTTCCTGCGGCAGGATGCGCGACACCGGGGAGATATTGTCCAGATACTCGGCGATGACGCGCGAGTCGTACAGCGTCGAGCCGTCATCCAGTTCCAGAACCGGCACCTTGCCCAGAGGATTGTAGTCGCCGACGCGGGTATCCGCGTTCCACGGCACGTCCTCCTCCAGCGGGCAGTCTATTTTCTTTTCGGCCAGCACGATGCGCACCTTGCGGGCGTAGGGGCTGGTCAACGAGGCGATCAGTTTCATGTTTCGGGTCGTTCTGGATGATGGCTGGCGAAGTGCTCGCCGGACGCGAGGCCCGGCGAGCGACTACTTTAGCGCAATGCCGTGGCGGCTGGAAGGCTTACTTCAACTCCACCTTGCCGCTGACTTGCAGTTGCAGTTGCGATTGTCCTGGCTGTAGGTCCGGTTGGGCCACTTCCGCGTTGGCGGCCATGCCGGCGGCCTTCATCATCATCGGCGGGCGGAAGATGGGCGACTGGCTGCCTATGTCCAGTTCCTTGATATTGCTGACGTTTTTGCCAATCGCCTTGGCGGCGATCTTGGCCTGGGCTTCCAGATTGGCGATGGCCTCCGGCAGCATGCTCTGCTCGGCTTCCTTGCGCGCCTGGTCGGACACGCTGAATTGCAGCCCTTGCAGCAACAGGTTCTGTTGCAGTTTGGCCATCAGTTCGGCGGCCTGGGTGAAGTCGCGGCTCTTCAGCTGGATTTCCACCCGGCCTTGCCAGCCCTGAATCTTGCCGTTTTTGTCGTAATTGGGCCAGGTGTTGTAGCCGCCGCTGGACAGCTGCACCTTGGAGTAGTTGCGGCCCAGCGCAATGCCCTGGGCGGCGGCCTTGTTAAGCCTATCGGCCAGCACCGCCGGCTGGGCGTTGCTCATTTGCTGGTAGAAGGTGGCGCTGATCTGGTCGTTGGCCACTTCGCGCTGCGCGCTGGCGGACAGGTTGAGCTGGGTGCTTTCGGCCAGCGCCGGGGCGGCGCTGACGGCGAACAGGGTTCCGAGGCTGGCAAGCAAGAGAGTTGGTTTGTTCATGTGTCGATTCCCATGACATTGTTGTCTTGATCGGAAAAGTCCGATTTGCAGTGTGTAGGCCCATCATGCCCGAGAAAAGTTTCCGACGGCATACTGTCCTTCGGCCAGTTCTATCCGGTTGCGGCCGTTGCGCTTGGCCCGGTAGAGCTGGCCGTCCGCGGCGCGGAACAGGCTGGAGAGGCCGTCGTAAGGCTGCTGGCTGGTGCTGGCCACCCCGATGCTGACGCTGACGCGCAAGGGCGGGGCGGCGGCGGCCGGTTGCGGCCGCAGCGCGTCCACCGCGCGCAGGATGCGTTGCGCGGCCGCGTGCGCGTCCTCCAGGCCGGTGCGCGGCAGCAGCATCACGAACTCCTCGCCGCCGTAACGGCCGACGATGTCGTCGCGGCCCGCCTCCGCGCGCAGGCAGGCGGCCAGTTGCTGCAGCACCAGGTCGCCGCACTGGTGGCCGTAGCGGTCGTTGATGCTTTTGAAGTGGTCCACGTCCAAGAGCAGCAGCGCCAGCGGCTTGCGCTCGCGCCAGGCGCGGCGGCAGGCGGCCTCGGCCAGTTCGCGGAAGCGGCGCTGGTTGAGCAGATTGGTCAGGCCGTCGTGGCTGGCCTGGTGCTGGGTCCGCTCCAGCGCGCGCTCGTAGCAGATGTACAGCGCGCACAGGATGAAGCTGAAGCTGAGCCAGTGCATGCCCAGCGAACTGAGCATGGTGAAGCGCATCGCGTCGGCGTCGTAGACCTCGCCGGCCCAGCCGGCGTGGACGATGCGCGCCAGCGCCAGCAAGGCGTACAGCAGGCAGACCGTCAGCGCCATCTTGCGGCCGGCGCCGCCGATGCGCGAATGTCCGGGCCACAGCTCGCGCGCGGCCAGCAGCCAGGCGATCAGATAAACCAGGCAGACCGCGGCGGTGCGGCGTCCCATATCGGCCGGGCCGGCCAGTATATAGGCGCTCATGCCGGCGGCCGTCAGCAGCAGGCTTTGCCAGACGCGCGGACGCTTGCCGTTCAGATGGCGGATGCCGCAGAGCGCGACGGGATGGAACAGCATCCACAGCAGATTGTTGAACACCAGTTGCGGCCACGGCGGCAGGCCGATGGGCAAGAGGCTGAACACGCCGCCCAGGCTGACGCAGATGCCGGCCGCGCAGAAATACAGAAAGGCCCGCTCGTCGCGGTTGCGCAGCCAGAACATCGTGATGACGGCGGTCAGCACCAGGCCGTAACCGGTGGTGCTGAGCACGGTGGCCTGGAAGTCGAGGATGCTTTGCATGTAGGAGTCTGTTCAAAGTCCGCTGCGCGCGATGAAAGCTCGCGCGGCGAGCGCGGCGCCCTGTGTTGCGGGCGGGCGCCAGAGCTTGAACAGGCTCCGAGGCGGGCGCGCTTTGCAAGGTGAATTATGACAAGCGGCCCATCATAGGGCCCTTGTCCATGCTCTTCAATCCGCAAAGCTACGCAGCCGGGCTGACAAATCCCGACAATGAGGCCGCCGGGATTCATTTGTCCTGTCAGGCCAGGTATTCGTATCCCGGCAGCGTCAGGAACTCGACGAAATCGTCCGAGGTGGTCAGCAGATCGAACATCGCCGCCGCGTCGTCGTACTGGCGGGTCCAGCGCGCGCCGTACTCGGCCTTGAGCTTGGCCGTTTCCGCCGCGTGCAGCTGGCGGAACAGCTCGACGGTGACTTTGCGGCCGTCGTCCAGCACGCCCTTGGGGCTGCGCATCCATTGCCAGATCTGAGAGCGGGAGATCTCGGCGGTGGCGGCGTCTTCCATCAGATTGTGGATGGGCACGCAGCCGTTGCCGGAAATCCAGGCGCCCAGGTACTGGATGCCGACATTGATGTTCATCGCCAGCCCGGCTTCGGTGATCGGCGCTTCCGGCTGGAAGTTGAGCAAGTCGGCGGCGCCGACCTGAACGTCCGGCCGCTGCTTGGCGATCTGGTTGGGCGCGTCGCCCAGCACCTTGCCGAAGGCCTCGGCGGCGATGGGCACCAGGCCGGGGTGGGCCACCCAGCCGCCGTCGTAGCCGTCGGCGGCGTCGCGTTCCTTGTCCGCCCGGACGCCGGCCAGCGCCTTCTCATTGGCCTCCGGATCGTTCTTGATCGGAATCAGCGCCGCCATGCCGCCTATCGCCGGCGCCGCGCGGCGATGGCAGGTTTTCAGCAGCAGCAGCGCGTAGGCGCGCATGAAGGGCACCGTCATGGTGATCTGGGCGCGGTTGGCCAGGCAGAAGTCGCGGTTCTGGCGGAATTTCTTGATGCAGCTGAAGATGTAGTCCCAGCGGCCGGCGTTGAGGCCGGCGCTGTGCTCGCGCAATTCGTACAGGATTTCGTCCATTTCGAAGGCGGCGAGTATGGTTTCGATCAATACCGTGGCCTTGATCGTGCCCTGGGGGATGGACAGCTCCTGTTGGGCGAAGACGAACACCTCGTTCCACAGCCGCGCTTCCAGATGGTTTTCCATCTTGGGCAGATAGTAATAAGTGGCGCTGCCCGAGCCGCGCAGATAGGCAATGTTGTGGAAGAAGGACAGGGCGAAGTCGAACAGCGCGCCGGAGACGATGTCGCCGTCCACCTTGATGTGCTTTTCCATCAAATGCCAGCCGCGCGGCCGCAGCAGCAAGGTGGCGGTGTCGGCGTTGAGCCGGTATTGCTTGCCGTCCGGGTTGGCGAAGGAAATGGTCTTGCGGTAGGCGTCGCGGACATTGATCTGGCCGTTGATCTGGTTGTCCCAGCTTGGGCAGTTGGAGTCCTCGAAGTCCGCCATGAAGCTCTTGGCGCCGGAATTGAGCGCGTTGATCATCATCTTGCGGTCCACCGGGCCGGTGATTTCCACGCGGCGGTCCAGCAAGTCGTCCGGCAGCGGAGCGATCTTCCAGTCGCCGGCGCGGATGGCGGCGGTGTCGGGCAGGAAGTCCGGCAGCTTGCCGGCGTCCAGTTCCGCCTGGCGCGCGGCGCGGGCGGCCATCAGCTCGCGGCGGCGCGGCTCGAAGCGGCGGTGCAGCTTGGCGACGAAGGCCAGCGCGTCGTGGCTGAGGATGTCGGCGTAGGCCGGGGTGAGCGTAGCGAGGATTTCCATCCCCTGGGGAAGCGCGGCTGCCATGCTGGGACTCCTTTGCATTGTTGGACGGGGCGGCGAGCGGACGCGCCGGGACGGGCGGCGCCCGCGTCCGGACCTGGGACAGTGAAACGGGACCTGGCTAGTCTATCTAGGCAAAGCGTAAAAAAAAATGCATATATAGACATATCATCTTTTACTTTTTGTTAGCTAATCGTGGGGCGGCCCGGATGTTGAAACAATTGGAGACCTTTGTCGCCGTGGTGTCGCAGGGCAGTTTGTCGGCCGCCGCGCGCCAGGAGGGCGTGGTGCCGGCCATCATCGGCCGGCGTATTGACGCGCTGGAGGAGAGGCTGGGCGTCAAGCTCCTGACCCGCAGCACGCGCAGCCTGGCGCTCACTCAGGAGGGCGCGGCCTTTTTCGAAGACTGTCAGCGCATCCTCGCCGACCTGGAGGACGCCGAAGCGGCGGTGGCTTCCGGCAGCGGCCGCGCGCGCGGCCATCTGCGGGTGTCGGCGCCGGCCGGCTTCGGCCGCAAGCATGTGGCGCCGCACATCGCCGGTTTCCAGCTATGCCATCCGGACGTCAAGGTGACGCTGGATCTGTCGGACCGGCTGGTGGACCTGCAGCGCGACCGCATCGATTGCGCGATCCGCATCTCCGACCTGGCCGATTCCTCGCTGGTGGCGATCCGGCTGGCGGAAAACCGCCGCGTGGTGGTGGCGGCGCCGGCCTATCTGACGCGTCACGGCCTGCCGCGCCGCTTGGAGGATCTGGCCGAGCACAACTGCCTGTCGCTGGGCGAGAGCCAGAGCCGCGGCTGGGCGTTCCGCCGCGACGGCGAGGCGGTGAACCTGCGCGTGAGCGGCCGGCTGGAGTGCAACGACGGCGCGGTGCTGCACGACTGGGCCTTGCAGGGCCTGGGCCTGGCCTGGCGTTCGCTGTGGGAGGTGAAGGACGATTTGTCCGACGGCCGGCTGGTGACGGTGCTGGATGAATTCTCCGCGCCGGACTATCCGGTGTGCGCGGTGGTGCCGCAGCGCCGCCTGCTGCCGGCGCGGGTGCGGCACTTCGTCGACTATTTGCGGTCAGTGTATGCTGACGCGGCTTATTGGAATTGAGGCGATGAAGATGAAAACAGCGATGGCGGCGCTCTTGGCGCTGCTGGCGGCCGGCCTGTCCTGGGCCGGCGCGGGCACGGTGGGACTGAGCTGCCTGCCGTCGGCCGGCGCCGGCGTGGACATGCGCGAGTGGCTGCTGGACCGGCTGGTCTTGAAGGGGGCGGCGGTGGACGAGGCGCGTCCGCAATGGAAGCTGTGCTTCAAGCAAAGCCAGCAGCGCCAGGTGTATTGGCCGGCGGACGGCTGGTACGCCGGCGGCTGGCGCGATTGGCGTTACGGCGGCGGCATGTATTGGTCGCCGGACTATCAGGTGCGCACGGTGCGCACGCTGGCGCTGGAAGTGGTCAACAGCGCCGACGGCGCCGTGCTGTGGCAGGGCCAGCAGGAATTGGGCGACGGCGACAACGGCCGTCAGCAATTGGAGAACGCCGCGCGCAAATTGATAGATTTAATGCCATTGCCATGATTTGTTTTGCGCTATGATGACACGCAGGGTTTGATGGACGCGGGCTATATGGGGTTTCCCGTATTGCCGGCGGCCGGCCCTGCGGTACTATCGCATTCTTCCCCGGCATGAACTGCGTGGATCGGCGGCTTAAGCACCGCGCTCGACAACGGCAAGCCCTTGTTCTCGCGTTTATTTAAAGCCAACGACAGACAGAGCAGCGGGGAGAGGACACAACAGATCATACAGGCCCTATCCGAGTATGAAGCGCCCGCCGGGACAGCGGGCGCTTTGTCGTTGTACCGGACGGCCGTTACGGGACAGTGAAACAAATGAGTTTGATGCGCAAAAAGAGCGTCCAGGGAATGCTGGCTACCGCTCAGACCTCGCGTGGGCTTCGCAAGGAGCTTTCCGCTTTCGACCTTACCATGCTCGGCATCGGCGCCATCATCGGCACCGGCATCTTCGTGCTGACCGGCACCGGCGCCACGGTGGCCGGCCCCGGACTGGTGCTTTCCTTCGTGATCAGCGCCTTCGCCTGCGGCTTCGCCGCGCTGTGCTACGCCGAGTTCGCT
Source organism: Chromobacterium sp. FG89 (assembly GCF_057808735.1). NCBI lineage: Bacteria > Pseudomonadati > Pseudomonadota > Betaproteobacteria > Neisseriales > Chromobacteriaceae > Chromobacterium > Chromobacterium sp. FG89. Next base: position 301,923 of record NZ_JBMDIQ010000002.1, read on the forward strand.
TCCATGCTGCCGGTTTCCGGCTCCACTTACACTTACGCTTACGCCACGCTGGGCGAGATGATCGCCTGGATCATAGGCTGGGACTTGCTGCTGGAATACCTGCTGGCCTCGTCGGCGGTGTCGGTGGGCTGGTCCGGTTATTTCCAGAGCCTGCTGTCCGGCTTCGGCGTGACCCTGCCTGAATACCTGACCGCCGCCGCCGGCTCGCTGCCGGGCAAGCAGACGCTGTTCAATCTGCCGGCCTTCTGCGTGGCGATGGTGATCACCGCCTTGCTGGCCTTCGGGATCAAGGAATCCAAGCGCGTCAACAATGTGGTGGTGCTGATCAAGGTGGGCGTGGTGTTGCTGTTCATCGGCATCGGCGTGTGGCACGTCAAGCCGGTGAACTGGCAGCCGGCGCTGCCCTTCGGCTTCTCCGGCGTGTTCCACGGCGCCGCCATCGTGTTCTTCAGCTTCATCGGCTTCGACGCGGTGACCTGCGCCGCCGAGGAAGTGAAGAACCCGGCCAAGGACATCCCGCGCGGGGTGATCTGGTCGCTGGGCGTGTGTTCGCTGCTCTATGTGGTGGTGGCCGCCATCATGACCGGCATCGTGCCTTATATGCAGTTCGCCGGCGTCGACCACCCGGTGTCGCTGGCCTTGCAAGTGGCCAAGCTGGACTGGTTCGCCGGCTTTGTCGACCTGGGCGCCATCCTCGGCATGATGACGGTGATCCTGGTGATGACTTACGGCCAGACCCGCATCCTGTTCGCGATGTCGCGCGATGGCCTGCTGCCCAAGATCTTCTCCGAGGTGAACCCCAAGTACGGCACCCCGTACAAGGCCACCTGGCTGATCGGCACCATCATCGCCTTGCTGGCCGGCTTCGTGCCGCTGCACACCCTGGCCGAACTGGTGAACATCGGCACCCTGGCCGCCTTCACCCTGATCGCGCTGTCGGTGATCGTGCTGCGCAAGCGCGAACCCGATCTGCCGCGCAAATTCGTCTGCCCGGGCGTGCCCTACATCCCGACGCTGGCCATCCTGTGCTGCGGCTTCCTGATGACTCAGCTGTCGCTGCTGACCTGGCTGTGCTTCATGGCCTGGCTGTTGATCGGCCTGGTGGTGTACTTTGGCTATTCGCGGCGCAACTCGCTGTTGAACAATCCTGCTTAAGGCGGAAAAGGAAAAAGCCGGCGTCAGCCGGCTTTTTTTGCGCCCGGCGCCGGCGGGCGGATAATGGCGGCTTGGACGGAGGAGGGGACGCAATGGAAGCGAAGACCGAATTGACGGCATGGCAGGGCGACATCACCACGCTGGCGCTGGACGCCATCGTCAACGCCGCCAACACCCGCTTGCTGGGCGGCGGCGGCGTGGACGGCGCCATTCACCGGGCCGCCGGACCGGAACTGCTGGCGGAGTGCCGGAGCTTGCACGGCTGCCGCGTCGGCGAGGCCAAGCTGACTGCCGGCTACCGGCTGCCGGCGCGGCATGTGATCCACACCGTGGGCCCGGTGTGGCAGGGCGGCGCCCACGGGGAGGCGGAGCTGCTGGCCGCCTGCTACCGCAACAGCCTGGCACTGGCGGCGCGGCATGGTTTGGACGGCATCGCCTTCCCGGCGATCAGCTGCGGCGTCTACGGCTATCCGCAGCAGCAGGCCGCCGCCATCGCGGTGGAGACGGTGCGCGCTTGGCTGGCGCGCGAGCCGCATGGCCTGCGGCGGGTGTTGCTGGTGGCCTTCGACGACGCGATGGCCGGCCGCTACCGGCAGTTGCTGGCCGGCGTTAGCTGACCTCGCCCTTGGACGGACGCGGCAACTGTCCGCCGCAGTGCTTGCAGAAGCGCGCGTCCCAGTCGTGGCCCTCGGTGAAGCAGTGCGGGCACAACCGGGTGCCGGACACCGCCTCCGCGGTCTTGCTCTTGGCGCCGCTGCCGCGCGCGATTTCGGCGGTGACGATGCCGGTAGGCACCGCGATGATGCCGTAGCCGGTGATCATCACCACGCTGGCCAGCGCCTGGCCCAGCGGCGTCTTGGGCGTGATGTCGCCGAAGCCCACCGTGGTCAGGGTGACGATGGCCCAGTAAATGCTGACCGGGATGCTGGTGTAGCCGTGTTCCGGTCCTTCAATCACGAACATCAGCGTGCCCAGAATCACCACCAGCAAGACCACGGTGACCAGGAAGACCGTGATCTTGCGGCGGCTGGCCAGCATCGCCCGTTTCAGTTCGCTGGCCTCGCCGATATAGCGCGTCAGCTTGAGGATGCGGAACATGCGCAGCAGCCGCAGGATGCGGATATCCGCCAGGAAGCGGCTTTCCGGGATGAACAGACCCAGATACATCGGCAGCACCGCCATCAGATCGATGACGCCGAAGAAGCTTTTCACATAGCGCATCGGTTTATGGATGCAGATCAGCCGCAAGGCGTATTCAATAGTGAACAGAATGGTGAAACACCAGTCTAGAATCTTGAGCTGGACGCCCCAGGCCGCTTGTATGCTTTGCACGCTCTCCAGAATCACCGTCAGCACCGACAGCAGGATGGCGACGATCAGGGCCAGGTCGAAGATGCGGCCGGGCCGGGTGTCTGCCTCGTAAATGATGATGTAGAGCTTGCGGCGCCAGCCGGTGAGCGGGATCAGGGTTTCCTGTGTGGGCATAGGCGGGGAATGGACCTTGGTCTGCGGGTGATGGGCGATGGTTTCAGTGTAGCCGCCGGGCCGCGGAGAGCGCGTGGCCGGCTGAGACTGCCAAGTTTGTCGATTATAAGCAAACAATATTTTGGATCGTCGCTCGGCTTGTTTATGATGCTGGGTAATATGGTTTTCTTCAAAACTGTCTGTGGAGAATAAAGATGCGAATTGCCAATGCAGTGACGGATTTGATCGGCAACACCCCGCTGGTGCGGCTTAATCGGGTGACCGACGGCTGCGGCGCCACCGTGGCGGCCAAGCTGGAGTTCTTCAACCCGGCTCACAGCGTTAAGGACCGCATCGCGGTGGCGATGATAGACGCCGCCGAGCAGGCCGGCAAAATCGGCCCGGACACCACCATCGTCGAACCCACTTCCGGCAATACCGGCATCGGCCTGGCCATGGTCTGCGCCGCGCGCGGCTACAAGCTGGTGATCACCATGCCGGAAACCATGAGCCGCGAACGCCGCCAGCTGCTGCGCGCCTACGGCGCCGAGCTGATCCTGACCCCGGGGCCGGACGGCATGGGCGGCGCCATCGCCAAGGCGCGCGAGCTGGTGGAGCAGAATCCGGACAGCCATTTCATGCCGCAGCAGTTTGAGAACCCGGCCAACCCGGCCATCCACCGCAATACCACCGCCGAAGAAGTGTGGAACGACACCGACGGCCAGGTCGACATCTTCGTCGCCGGCGTGGGCACTGGCGGCACCATCACCGGCGTGGGCGAAGTGCTGAAGGCGCGCAAGCCCGGCGTGCAGATCGTGGCGGTGGAGCCGGACGCCTCGCCGGTGCTGTCCGGCGGCGCCAAGGGCCCGCACCCGATCCAGGGCATAGGCGCCGGTTTTGTGCCGGCCATCCTCAACACCGGCATTTACGATGAAATCATCCGCGTGAAGAACGAGGACGCGATGGAGACCGCGCGCGCGGTGGCCGCGCGCGAAGGCCTGCTGGTGGGCATCTCTTCCGGCGCGGCGGTGTGGGCGGCGCTGGAACTGGCCAAGCGTCCGGAAAACGCCGGCAAGCTGATCGTGGTGGTGATTCCCTCCTTTGGCGAGCGCTATTTGTCCACGCCCTTGTTCCAACATCTGGCGGACTGAGTTCGGCCGCGGCCGCGAATATCGACAGCCTGGCGGCTTTCTGCCAGGCTGTTTGTTTTTGTCGTTTCGCATCGAGGGGAAATCATGGAGCAGTTGCAAGCCTTCCTGGCCCGGGCCGAAGCCATGCTGGCGCGCCTGGAGCCCTTGCTGCCGCCGGCGCGGCCGGAGCCGGATTGGAGCACATTGGCTTTCCGCTGGCAGCGCCAGGGCATGGCCGGCTGGCTGGAGGCGGTGGCGGAGCCGCACGCGCCGGAACTGGAGCGGCTGACCCATATCGACGCTCAGCGCGCGCAATTGCTGCGCAACACCCGCCAGTTCGTCAAGGGGCGGCCGGCCAACAATGTGCTGCTCACCGGCGCGCGCGGCACCGGCAAGTCCTCGCTGGTCAAGGCGTTGTTGCCGGCCTTCGCCGCCAAGGGCCTGCGCATCATCGAGGTGGACAAGGCGCAGCTGGGCGATCTGAACCGCATCGTCGAGATGGTGGCCGGACGCAAGGAGCGTTTCATCTTGTTCTGCGACGATCTGTCCTTCGAACAGGGCGACGACGCCTACAAGGCGCTGAAGACCGCGTTGGACGGCGGCCTGGCGCGCCGCGTCGACAATGTGCTGGTGTACGCGACGTCCAACCGCCGTCATCTGATGCCGGAAAAAATGAGCGAAAACCGCGAAGGCTGGGTGCAGGACGGCGAAATCCATCCGGGCGAGGCGATAGAGGAAAAGGTGTCGCTGTCCGACCGTTTCGGGCTGTGGCTGTCCTTCTATCCCTTCGATCAGGACGCCTACCTGGCGGCGGCGACCGAGTGGCTGGCGCATTTCGGCCTGAAGCTGGACGCGGAGGCGGAAAAGGCGGCGCTGCACTGGAGCCATCTGCGCGGCAGCCGCTCCGGCCGCGTCGCCTGGCAGTTCGCCTGCGACTGGGCCGGGCGCGGCGCCAAGGAGCGCAAAGCCTTATTGTGATTTCAAATAGCGCAGGCCCACGCTCTTGACCTGGCCGTCGGCGGCCGCGCGTATCACCATCTCCAGCCGGTCCAGCCGCAGCACGTCGCCGGCCACCAGCGGGTAGCCGCAAGCGCGCTTGCAGTAGTCGGCGATGCTGTCGGCGCGGTCGCGGTCGCTCAGATTCAGGCCGTAGCTGTCGGCCAGATCGGCCAGCCGCGCCAGGCCGGACACGGTGAAGTAGCCGTAATAGGGGTCTTCGCCGGGCGGGTGGAAGGCTTCGCCGGCCGTTTCCAGCGCCGGGCCGGGGCCGATCAGGCAGGCCCAGTCGCCGGCGCGCAGCGTCTGGCTCGCCGTCGGTTCCAGCGCTTGTTCGTCGCGGTACAGCGCCGCCAGCCGCACGCCGCTGGGCAAGGCCAGCTCGCCGGCCAGCTGGCCTTCGGCCGGGCTGTCGGCGCGCACCTGGCAGGAGGCGGCCTCATAGCGGGCTTCCTGGCCGCTGACCACCGGCACCCGGTGCTCCACGTCCGGCCGCGCCGGCAGTTTCAACTTCAGCCTTTCAGCCAGCGGCGCGATGGTCCAGCCCTGGAACAGCAGCGACATCATCACCACGAAGAAGGCTACGTTGAAGAAGAGCTGGCTATTGGGCAGCCCCGCCATCAGCGGGAAGATGGCCAGAATCACCGGCACCGCGCCGCGTAGGCCCACCCAACTCATGAACAGCTTTTCCGCCTTGGGCACCGGGAAGGGCAGCATGCACAGCCAGACCGCCAGCGGCCGCGCCACCAGCATCAGCACGATGGAGATCGCCAGCGCGTAGGGCGCCACCGGCAGCAGATTGGACGGCGTCACCAAGAGGCCCAGCACCAGGAACATGGTCACTTGCGCCAGCCAGGCGTAGCCGTCGTGGATATTCAATAGATTGGGCAGGTCCGCCACCCGGGCGTTGCCCACCACGATGCCGGCCAGGTAGATGGCGAGGAAGCCGCTGCCGCCGGCCGCCGTGGTCAGGCTGAACAGCGCGCCGGCGGTGCCCAGGCTGAACAGGGCCAACATCGCGCCGCGCGGCCCCAGGCGCTGGAACAGCCAGACCATGGCCTTACCGCCGGCCCAGCCGGCCAAGGCGCCCAGGCCCATCTGTTTGACGAACAGCCACAGCATGGCGGCGACGCCGGCGTCCTGGCCCTGCTGGCCCAAGACCCCGATCAGCGCCGAGGTCAGGAACACCGCCATCGGATCGTTGCTGCCGGATTCTATCTCCAGCGCGCTGCCGACGCGGCGGTTGATCTCCAGGCCGCGGCCGGACAGGAGGGCGAACACCGCGGCGGCGTCGGTGGAGCCGACGATGGCGCCGATCAGCAAGCCCTCCAGCCAGCTTAGATTCAGCACCCAGGCGGCGAACAGGCCGGTCACGCCGGTGGTGATCAAGACGCCCAGCGTGGCCAGCACTCCGGCCGGCTTCAGGCTGATGCGGAAGCTGTCCTGGCGCGTGCGCAGGCCGCCGTCGAACAGGATCACCACCAGGGCGATGGTGCCGACCACATAGCTGAGCTGGTAATTGCTGAACACGATCTTGCCGGGGCCGTCCTCGCCGGCCAGCATGCCCAGCGCGAGGAAGACCAGCAGCAGCGGCGCGCCGAAGCGGGAGGCGATGGAGGACACCACCAGGCTGGCGAGGAATACCAGCGAGCCGGCCAGAATGAGTGAATTCAGGGTGTCCAAGCAAAATCTCCTTCTGGCGGTGGCGGGGCCGCATCGATGATGCGAGCGGGGGATGCTGCGAATCGGGACTTGCCGGGGCGAGATGAAGCCGACTGCCGCGCCGCAAGACGGGGGTCAAAGTCCGCTGCGCGGAGCCAAAGCCGACATGGCGGAAGGCGTGCGGAATGCTCTTGTTGAACATTCCCTGGTCTCAGGCCGTTCTCGTCTTGTCTCTGTTCCGTGCGCGCGTCCTTGAACGCCTTCTCATGGCGGAGGGTTCATGACAATGGGGACAAATGTGTTGAATTCGCTGCCTTACAGGGCTAATGGTAACACTTTGTTACCGATTGGCCGGGATGGATCTGCCCGCTGGACGCATTTTTTGCAAAAAACGTCGTGTCAGGCGACTTTATGCCGGCGGCAAATCGCGCTTTATGCCAACAGTATTGTGTTGTATATTTGTTTGGCATTTTATGCGCATGGTCACGGCAGATTCGGACCATGTTCTCCTTCACTTTGTCTGAGGTATGCGCAATGACTCGCAAAATCATTCTGGCCCTGGCGGCCTTGTCCTTCCCCTTGATGACCCTGGCCGCGCCGGCGCCCTGGTATCTGTGGCAAAGCAAGCTCGACGGCAAACTCGCTTGCTCGCAATTCTCCCTGGGGCCGGGCTGGACGCAGTTCAGCTCCCAGCCTTATAAGGACGCCGGCTGCACCAAGCCGGGCCGCCCGGGCTGAGGTCTTAGACCGTTGGTTGAGTCAATAAGGGCGCCGCGGCGCCCTTATTGCTGGGGAGCGCTTGCGGTAGAATGCGCTGCCGGCCGCGGAGAGCCGGAACGATATTCACCGGGCAAGACCAAGCAATGAGCGACAGCAAGATCATCGAGGTAGTGGCCGGCGCGCTGATGCGGCCTGACGGCAGTTTCATGCTGGGCAGCCGGCCGGAGGGCAAGCCTTACGCCGGTTACTGGGAGTTTCCCGGCGGCAAGGTGGAGCCGGGCGAAAGTGGCGAACAGGCGCTGGCGCGCGAACTCTACGAGGAAATGGGCATTGAAACGCTGGCCGCGACGCCGTGGCTGAGCAAGGTCCATCATTATGAGCACGCCTCGGTGCGGCTGCGTTTCTTCCGGGTCTGGTCCTGGCGCGGCGAGCCGCAGCCGCGGGAAGGCCAAAGCTTCGCCTGGCAGAGGCCAGGCGCTTGCACGGTGCAGCCCATGTTGCCGGCCAACGGGCCCATTCTCAAATCGCTGGAATTGCCGGCGGCCTACGCGATCACCTGCGCGCACGAAATCGGCGTGGACGCCCAATTGCGGCGGCTGGAGCAGGGGCCGGCCTGGGGCATGGTGCAGGTGCGCGAGCCGCAGATGGCGCGCGCCGAGCTCGCCGATTTCGTCGCCAAGGCGACGGCCATTGTCCATGAGCGCGGCGGCAAGCTGATGGTCAACGCCGATCCGGCCTGGGTGGCGGAATGGCCGGTGGACGGTGTGCATCTGAACACGGCGCGGCTGGCCTCGCTGAAGGAGCGCCCGGCGTTTGCCTGGGTGGGCGCCTCGGCGCACGAGGCGGCGCAGGTGGCGCGGATAGGTGAACTGGGGCTGGATTACGCCTTGCTCGGCCATGTGGCCGCCACCGCCAGCCATCCCGGCGCGGCGCCCTTGGGCTGGGACGGTTTCCGGCTTTGTCTGGCGGACGGCGCGCCGACGCCGGTCTACGCGCTGGGCGGCATGAGCATGGATGATCTGGAGGCCGCCCGCCGCCACGGCGCGCATGGGGTGGCGCTGATGCGGGGGGCTTGGCGATGACGGCCAAACAGCGTAAATGGCTGGCGCTGGGCGGCGTTTTGCTGCTGCTGGCCTGTATCAAGTTCGGCCTGATTTACCGCTGGTACAGCGAGCGGCAAGCGGTCAAGCCGTCGCCCTTGGCCTGCGTCGCCGGCCAGGCGAGCTGCGCCCTGCCTGGCGGCGGCGTCTGGCGTTTCGCCTCGCCGCCGCAGCACGGCAGACCGTTTGAAATCCGCTTGCAGGGCGTCGCGGCGCGGGAAGCGCCGCAGGTGGAGTTCAATATGGCCGACATGGACATGGGCTTCAACCGTTACACCTTTGTGCGCGACGGCGCGGACTGGAAGGCGACGGTGACGCTGCCGCTGTGCGTCAGCGGCAGCCGCGACTGGCTGGCCGTCCTGAGTCTGGACGGCAAGCGCTACCTGCTGGCGTTTTCCGCGCGCTGAAGCGCGGCGCCTCATTTCTTCTTGCGTTTGATGTACAGCGTCTTGAACACCCTCGCCACCAGCTCGTTCTGTTGATCGACGATGTCCACCTGCAATTGCGGCAGGTATTTGTCGCCCGAGGCGGTGCGCAGCCTGATGTCCTCCAGCATGCCCGGCGCCAGCCGGAAGCGCGCGCTCACCGTGCCGCGGCCCGGCTTGACGTAGTCGATGCTGCCGCTCTTGTCCCACACATAGTAGTCCCGCCCCAGTTGGTGCATCAGCATCAGCATGAAGAAGGGATCGGTCATCGCGTACAGGCTGCCGCCGAAATGGGTGCCGACATAGTTGCGGTTGCTGAAGCCCAGTTTCAGCCGCACTTCGATATCGCTGAAATCGGCGGCCAGCCGTTTGACGCGGATGCCGGCGCCCAGGAAGGGCGGCCACAGATTGAGCAGGAATCGGAACAGCCAGGCGGGTGGTTTCATCTCGGTTGAAACGGTCGTTTGAATTCTGTCATCGTCAATAAAAAAACCGGCCTTGTCAATCGCGCCGGTTTTTCCTTGCCGAGTACGGTTTATTCGACCACGCCGCAGGCCATGCGCGCGCCGCCGCCGCCCAAGGGCTGCGGATGATCGCTGTGATTGTCGCCGCCGGCGTGCACCATCAGCGCGTGGCCGGAGAAGTCCGCCGCTTTCAGCCGCGGCGCCAGCACCGGATAACTCGCCTTGCCGTCGGCGCCCACGTACAGCGCCGGCAGATCGCCCTTGTGGCCGCGGCCGTAAGGGCCGGCGTGCGCGCCGGTCTTGTCCGGGTCCCAGTGGCCGCCGGCGGCGCCGGCCGGCGTGACCGCGCCGTTGGCGCCGACGGACGGCGCGCAAGAGGGTTTTTCATGGACGTGGAAACCGTGCACGCCGGGCGGCAGTTTTTCAAGCTTGGGCGTCAACAGCGCGCCGTAGGGCGTGTCCTCGATGAGGACGCTGCCGGCCGGGCCGGCGTCGCCCTTGGCGTCGACGAAGGACAGCTCCACGCTTTGCGCCAGGGCCAGCGCGGGCAGACAGCACAAGACGGCGGATAGGGGACGTAACATGGGTAGGTTCTCCGTATAGGCGGGGGAACAGTCAAGACCTCGATTGTGCCATCCCGGTTCCAGGCCGGAGCCTGGCTGTTCGGGTGGGGCGGGCGCGCGTCAGGAGGCCAGCCGGTCCGCGGACGTCAGTTCCTCGTTCTGCGCCAGGGTGTCCGGCGAGCAACGGTGGCAGTCGGCCGCGGCGGGAGCCGCCGCCGGCGCCGGCCGCCGCCAGCTCATGCGCCGCAGTGTGTCGTCCTTCAGCGCGACATGGTGCCAGACGGCGGCGGCGATGTGGACGGCGAGCAGACCGTAGAAGATCCAGCCCAGCCATTCGTGCAGGCCCACCGTCGCGGCGACCAGGGCCGGGTCGGCCGCGACCAGGCGCGGGAAGTCGAAGCCCAGCAGCGGCATCGGGATCGCCAGCCCCTTGGCGTTGACGATGATCCAGCCCAGCAGGCAGGACGCCAGAATGAGGCCGTAGATGGCCAGATGGGCGGCATGGGCGCAAGCGCGCTGCGCGCGGCTGCTGCCGGCCAGCGGCGGCAGCGCCGGACCGGCCAGCCGCGTGGCGGCGCGCAGCAGGGTCAGGAACAGCAGGGCCATGCCGCAGCCTATGTGCACGATCATCACGCTGCGCATGTCGGCGACGGCGTGGCCGGCCAGCAGGTGACGCAAGCCGCCGGCCAGCGCCAGGGCGGCCATCAAGAGCACGCTCAGCCAGTGAAACAGGATTTGCAGACGCGGATAGCCATGGTTGGCGGCCGGGGCGGAAGAGGGCATGCGTTTCTCCAAGGCGCGGCCGCTGGGACGGATGCCCGCGGCGCGTTCGATTAAAAACGCTATTCAAGCGCCGCCGCCGGCGACGGCGCCATGATTCTGAAACCATTCTCAAGCCGCCCGTCCGCGCCGCCGGACGCCCTTCCCGGCGCCGGCCGTCAGGCCCCGCCGCGGCCGTTTTAGATTCCTTTCAGAAATATTGAGAACGGCGAAAGCCCCGTGTGAGCATGCGCTGGCAAGGGGCGGAACCGTCGCCGTCCCTGCCGGGGTCCGGCGCGGACGCCGCTTATATCTTCCAGCGCACGCTCTTGCGGCGCGGTTTTTTGGACAAGCGAATCTTATGACGACGATGAACGCTAGACGGCGCTCCGCCGGACAAGGCGGCTTCACGCTGCTGGAATTGCTGGTGGTGCTGCTGATCATCGCCCTCTTGGCCGGTTATGTCGGGCCCAAGCTGTTTTCCCAGGTGGACAAGGCCAAGGTCAAGGCCACCCAGGCGCAAATGAAAACCCTGGGCGACGCCTTGGCGCAATACCGGCTGGACGTCGGCGGCTATCCCAGCGCGGAACAGGGGCTGGGCGCGCTGCTGAAGGCGCCGCCGGGCGTGGCTGGCTGGCATGGGCCCTATCTGGCCAAGGATGTGCCGATGGACGCCTGGGGCCGGCCGTATCAATGGCGGGTGCCCGGCGGCGAGAGCGAGGCTGAGATCGTATCCCTGGGCGAGGCCGGGCGGGCGGGAGGCGACGGTGAACTGGTCCATGCGCTGTAAGGGACTGCTGCCGCTGCTGGCCGCCTGCGCCGCGCTGGCCGACGGCGCGCAGGCGGCGGCCAATTGCTGGCGCGAAGCCGGCGCGCGCCACCGGGTGGATCCGCTGCTGCTGTATTCCATCGCCAAGGTGGAATCGGCGCTGAATCCGCGCGCCGTCAACTACAACAAGGACGGCAGCCACGACATCGGCCTGATGCAGATCAACAGCCTTCATCTGCCGGGGCTGGCCAAGCGCGGCATCACGCGTCAGCGCCTGCTGGACGAGCCCTGTCTGAGCATACAGGTGGGCGCGTCCATCCTGGCGGACTTCATCGCGCGCTACGGCTACACCTGGCGCGCGGTGGGCGCTTACAACGCCGGCGGCGCGGCGACGCGCGAAGGCGCGCGCAAGCGCTATGTGGACAAGGTGTGGCGGCAGTATCTGCAATTGCGCGCCGAGCGCGAGGCGAGGGGCTGAGATGGCGGCCTACCGGATCAGCGTCCTGGCTCAGGGCGAGGTGAGGACGCGCCTGGTGCGGGCGGACAACGAGGCCGCCGCGCGGGCCCAGCTGGGCGCGGACGACGGCCTGGTGCTGGAGGCGAGGCGCGAGGCCGGCGCGGAGGGCGCGCTCAAGGGCGCGGCGCTGGGCTTGCTGCTGCAGGAGCTGTCGGCGCTGCTGGAGGCCGGCCTGGCGCTGATCGAGGCGCTGGAAGCGCTGCGCGACAAGGCCGGCGGCGGCGACAAGGCCTTGCAGGGCGTGCTGGACCGGCTATTGCAAGCGCTGTACCAAGGCCAGCCGCTGTCGCGCGCGATGGAGGCCCAGCCGGAAGCCTTCCCGGCCTTGCTGGCGGCCACCGTGGCCGCGTCCGAAGGCAGCGGCCAGCTGCCGGCGGCGCTCAAGCGCTATCAGTATTACGAGCTGCGCATCGTCGCCATCCGCAAGCGGGTGACCGGCGCCCTGGTCTATCCGGCGCTGGTGCTCTCCGTCGGCTTCGGCATTCTGCTGTTCATGCTGTTCTTCGTGATTCCCCGTTTCGCCGTGGTGTTCGAATCGCTGCGCGAACTGCCGGCCAGCGCCGCCGCCATGCTGTGGTGGGCGCGCTTGGTCCAGGCTCACGGCGGCTTGCTGGGCGCGGGCCTGGCCGTCGGCCTGACGGCGCTGTGCCTGCTGCTGCGCGCCCGGCGAACCCAGCGCGCGCTGCTGAGCTTGTTGTGGACGCTGCCCCGGCTGCGGGATGTCGCGCGCCTGTTCGTGCTGGCGCGCTTTTACCGCACCGCCGGCTTATTGATCGCCGGCGGCACGCCGGCCTTGCAGGCTTTCGACTTGTCCGCGGGGCTGTTGCCGGACGCCTACGCGCAGCGCTTGGCGCGCGCGCTGGAGGAGTTGCGCGCCGGCCGGCCGGTGGCGGACACCCTGGCGCGCCACCAACTGACCACGGCGGTGGCGGAGCGCTTATTGCGCGTCGGCGAACAAAGCGGCGATCTGGGCGGCATGTGCGAGCGCATCGCCCAGTTCCACGACGGCGCGCTGGATCAGGCGATCGAGGTGTTCAGCAAAGTGTTCGAGCCGATTCTGATGTTGGCGGTGGGCGGCCTGGTCGGCCTGATCGTCGCCCTGCTGTATATGCCGATATTCGAACTGGCCGGCGGCATGGGCTGAGGAGACGTGATGCGAGCATTGATGGACCCGACGACGACGGCCGGCTGGCAATGGCGGCGCGAGAGCGGAGAGGAAGACCTGCCGATGGCCGAGCTGCTGAACCGGCAGCTGGAGCGCGAGCCGGCCAGCCTGCCGCAGGCGGCGCGGCTGCTGGGCCTGGCCGCGCTGAGCGAGGCCCAGGTGGGGGAGGCGGCGGCGCGCTTCGATCTGCTGCCGCTGCCGGAAGCGCTGTCCTGCCGGGCGGCGCCGCTGGAGTGGCGGGGCGAATTGTACCTGCTGCTGGCCGAACCGCTGCGGCTGGACGCGCGTCTCGGCCTGCAAAACCGGCTGCTGGGCCGCGGCCAGCGCTTCGCCCTCAGCCTGCCCGGCGTGGCCGACGCCTGGCTGAAACAGGCCGAGGCCCGCGAGCGGGTGATGGACGGCGCGGCGGTGGACCTGGCCGAGGACAGCCTGGCCAAGGCGGTGGAGTCTATCTCGCTGACCAGCCTGGCCAAGGACGAAAGCCCGGTGATCCGCCTGGTCAACATGACCTTGTACGACGCGCTGCAAAGCCGCGCCAGCGACATCCACCTGGAGTCCCGCGACGACGGGCTGCAGATACGCTACCGCATCGACGGCGTGATGCAGGCCATACGCAAGGTGCCGGGGCAGTTGGCGGCCAGCCAGACCATGTCGCGGCTGAAAGTGCTGTCCAGCCTGGACATCGCGGAAAAGCGCGTGCCGCAGGACGGCCGCTTCAAGGTGGCGCTGCAAGGCCGCGAAGTGGACTTCCGCGTGTCCATCATGCCGGGCGCCCACGGCGAAAACGCGGTGCTGCGCCTGCTGGACAAATCCCTGCGCGGCGACAGCCTGAACCTGGACAGCCTGGGCTTTCACGGCGAAACCGCGCGCCGCGTGCGCGCGCTGGCGCAACTGCCCTACGGCCTGACCCTGATCACCGGGCCCACCGGCAGCGGCAAATCCACCACCTTGTACGGCGCGCTGGCGGAGATCAATACCGGCGAGGAAAAGATCATCACCATCGAAGACCCGGTGGAGTACGAGATGGCCGGCATTCTGCAAATCCCGGTCAACGAGAAAAAGGGCCTGACCTTCGCCCGCGGCCTGCGTTCCATCCTGCGCCACGATCCGGACACCATTCTGGTGGGCGAGATCCGCGACGCCGAAACCGCGGCCATCGCGGTGCAGTCCGCGCTGACCGGCCACCGCGTGCTGTCCTCGGTGCACGCCAACGACGCCTTCAGCGTGATAGACCGCTTTCTCTACATGGGCGTGGAAGCGGCCACTTTCCTGGAAGCGCTCAACGGCGTGGTGTCGCAGCGCCTGGTGCGCCGGCTGTGCGTCGCCTGCGCCGGCGCCGGTTGCGAGCACTGCCGCGGCGGCGGCTTCCACGGCCGCATCGCGCTGGCGGAAGTGCTGCGCCTGGACAGCCGGCTCAAGGAAGCGCTGCTGGAGCGCTCGCCGCAGAAGCGCCAGCAGGCGCTGGCGCAATGCGCCGATTATCAATCGCTGCGCGACGCCGCCCTCGAGGCGGTGGCGCGCGGACTCACCACCTATCAGGAGGTCAGCCGTGCCGTGGCCATGGAATGACAGAACCGTGTTGATCGACGCCGAACTGGCGACCTTGCTGCCGCCGGCCGGCGCCCCGGCCCAGCCGCGGCGTTGCCGCCATCACGGCAAACCGGCGGAGGCGCTGGCCATGCTGCTGGGCGGGGCCGCGCGCCGGCGTCCAGCTTGGCGCAACCGCGTGCGGCTGCTCTTGGGCTATCCGTGGGCGCACAGCCAGCTCTTGCCGTGGCAAGACGGCTTGTCCGGGCAGCGCGCCCAGTGGCGCGCCTATGCGCGGGGTCTGCTGCGCGAGCGCGGCGTCGCGGGCGAACTGGACATCCGCCTGGCACCGGGGGCTTACGGCGCGGCGCGGCTGGCCTTCGCCGCCCAGGCTCCGCTGCTGGCCGATTTGAGCGCGGCGGCGCGGGCGGCCGGCTGGCGCTTGGCCGGCTGCCGCGATCTGCTGTCGTCCTGCCTGCAAGCCCATCCGCGCGCGTTGGCGTCGGACGCGCTGGTGTTGGCGGAGGCCGGGGCCGTCACCTGCCTGTGGCGCGGCGAGCGCGGCTGGGAGGATCTGATCACCCTGGCGCTGGCGCCGGGACAGAGCGCGGCCGAGGGCGTGGCGGCGGCGGAGGCGCTGTGCGGCCGCGAGCCCGGCGGCGACTACGATTGGTGCGCGACCCATGACCCGGCACAGCCGCCGGCGGCGCGGGCGCGTTGGCTGGGCTTTGCCCATCCCCTGCTTGCGAGCCAGCTATGCGCCGCCTGAACGCCCGCGGTCTGGACTTCAGCCGCCCCGAGGCGAGCGCGCCGCTGGCCGGCGTCGCCGCCATGCTTTTGTTGATGCTGCTGGCGGCGCTGGGCTGGCGGCAGTGGGAGTTGGAACGGTTGGCGGAGGACACCGCGGCCTGGGAGCGGCGGCAGGAGCAACAGCGGTTTCTGCGCGAGCGCGAACAGCGCCGCGCCCAGGCCGCCTCGCCGGAGGCGCGCAAGGCCCAGGCGTTGCTGCTGGTCCAGGGCGACGATCAAACCCGGCTGCGCCCGGCGCTGCTGCGGGCGATAGAACAAGCCTGGTCGCCGCGGCTGGGCATCTTGTCCCTGCATCTTGAGGGCGCGGGCAAGCAGGCCCGGCTGGAACTGAGCGCGGCGGACGTGCGGGAAGTGTTCCATTTCGTCGAGAGGCTGAACCAGCCGTCCGGCCATGGTCGGGCGCGGCTGCTGCGGCACGGGCTTAAGCCCGGCGATCCCAATCAGGCGGTGCTGGCCACGGTGCAGGTGGCTGAGCGATGAGGGCCTGGATGCGAGACGCCGGCCGCCGGCTGGCGGCCTTTAAACGCGGCGGCCGGCCGGCCGGCGGCGGAAGTCATTGGCGGGCCCGGCTGCGCTGGCATCGGCAGACGCTGGCCTGCCGGCTGGGGCGCGGCGGCCGGCTGTCGCTGGCGGCCTGCGGCCTGCTGTTGGTCTTTGGCGCGCTGGAGCAAGAGACGCGGCAGGCGGATCTGCAACAGCGCCGCCAGCAATTGAGCGCGCCGACGCCCGCCTTGCCGGCGACGGCGGGGCGCGAGCGGCAATGGCAGGCCCAGCTGCGGCTGGCGCTGGCCCCGCGCAAGCTGGCCTTGCTGGAGCAGCTGCGCCAGTCCGGCCTGAGCGTGCATGAGGCCAGTTATCGCGAAGAGGCGGAAGCCGGCGGCGCGCTGCGCCGCGTCTCGGTGGAGCTGAGCGCCAGCGGGCGCTATCCGGAACTGACGGCGGCGCTGGGCGCGCTGACGGCGCAGCCGCTGTTGCGCTTGGAGGCGCTGACGCTGGACCGGGCGCGAACCGATACCGCGACCTTGAGCATGCGCATGCGCTTCAGCCTGCTGGGAGCCGGACAATGAGGCGGCGGGTCCATTGGCTGAGCGGCCTCGCGCTGGCCTGGGCGGCCTTGGCCCAGGCGCAAGAGCCGCGGGCCGACGGCGTCGACCTGTTTCCGGTCCAAAGCTGGGCGTCGCTGCGCGAAGAGGCCAAGCCCGTCGCCCCGGCGGCGGATGCCGCTCCGGTCTTGGCGGCGCCCTTGCCGCCGCCGCCGCTGGAAGCCGCGCCGCCGCCGTTCAGCGCCGTGGGCGAATGGCGGCAGGACGGCCAGCGCGTGGTGGTGCTGGAAGGCCGGGCGCGCAGCTACCTGCTCTGCGTCGGCTGCAAGACGCCCAATGCGCTGCAGCCGGGCGCCCGGCTGACGGAGCAATACACGTTCAAGGCCCTGGAGGCGGAGCGCGCGCTGCTGCTGGACGCCGAAGGGCGGGAGCACTCGATCCCGCTGACTCCATTGGCTCACTGAGGCGTCGCCGCCACCGCGACGACGCCGTTTTCACCAGGCATTAGGCATCATGAAACATTGCAAACCCACACTGCTGGCCCTCGCCCTCGGTTTGACCCTGGGCGGATGCGCGCTGCCCGGACCGGTCAAGAAAATCTTCGGCCCGGCCGATCAGCCCGGCGCGGAAGAACAATTGCGCGCGGCCGAAACCGCCTTGCGGCAGAAGCCCGACGATGTGGAACGCCGCAAAAACGTCGTGGCCAAGAGCGCGGCGCTGGCGGAGGAGGCCTTGCGGGCGGCCAAGACCAAGATGGACGCCGGCGACGACGCGGCCGCGCTGGCGGAGGTGAGCCGCCTGCTGGCGCTGGCGCCGGAACATATGCGCGCCCAGCAGCTGAAACGGCAGTTGGAGCGCCGGCTGCGGCTGAAACTGGAGCTGGACGCCGCCGCCGAGATCGGCGCGCAGCGCCCGCAAGAGGCTTTGGAGCGGCTGGGTCGCATCCTGCAGGAGCAGCCCGGTTACCGGCAGGCGCAAGCCTTGCGCGACGAGCTGCAAAGCCGGGAGGCCGCCCGCCGCGACGCGCGCCCCAGCCTGGCCGAGGCGTTGCGCCAGCCGGTGACGCTGAACTTCAAGGTTCAGCCGATTTCCAGCATCTTCGACGCCATCTCGCAATTGGCCGGCATCGATTTCGTGTTCGATCCGGAAGTGCCCGTCGCCGCCCCGGCCAGCATCGTCGCCAGCCGGACCACGGCGGAAGACGCCATCAATCTGCTGCTGCGCACCCATCAGCTGGAGAAAAAAGTGCTCAGCCGGCACAGCATGCTGATTTATCCGGCGCGCTCGGAAAAAGCCAAGGAATACCGGGAGCTCATGACCCGCGCCTTCTACCTGAGCCAGGCCAACGCCAGCCAGGTGCTGGCCGCGCTGCGCCAGATCAGCTCGCCCAAGAACGTGCATCTGGACGAGCGCACCAATGCGGTGATCGTGCGCGACACGCCGGAAGTGATGGCGGTGATAGAGCGGCTGGTGGCCAGCCTGGACATCGCCCAGTCCGAAGTCACCATGGACGTGCAAGTGCTGGAAGTGAACACCAACGACGTGCTCGACGTCGGCGTCGACTATCCGGCGGAACTGCGGTTTTCGGTGCTGCCGAAAGAGGGCTCGGACAGGGTGACGGTGGGCGATCTGCTGGGCCTGAACCGCGACGGCATCGGCGTCGGCGGCAGCAACGGCGGCGATCTGGGCGCGGCGATCAAACTGCTGCAAAGACAGGGCAAGACCAAGGTGCTGGCCAACCCCAAGATCCGCGTGCGCAATATGGAAAAGGCCAGCATCAAGATAGGCGAGAAAGTGCCGGTGGTCACCACCACCAACGCCAACGGCGTGGTGACGGAATCGGTCAACTACCAGGACGTCGGCCTGATCCTGCAAGTGGAGCCGCGGATCAGCCTCAGCAACGAGGTCAGCGTCAAGGTCAATATGGAAGTCAGCAACCTCAAGAGCGAAGTCAAGACCGCCGGCGGCGGCACCGTCTACCCGATGAGCACCCGCAACGCCGAAACCGTGATGACCGCGCGCGACGGCGAAACCCAGGTGCTGGCCGGCCTGGTCAAACAGCAGCACGACCGCAGCAGCAGCGGCCTGCCCGGTCTCAGCACCCTGAGCTGGCTGGGCGGCCTGTTCGGCAGCCAGAAGCGCGGCGTCGAAAACACCGAGCTGATCCTGCTGCTGACCCCGCGCATAGAACGGGCGCTGGACCTGCCGGCCGCCTCCAACAGCTATTTCCATTCCGGCACCGAAAGCCGGCTGAGCGTGGAACCGCTGCGGACCGAGGCGCAGCCGCCCGCCGCCGCGCCCGCGCGGGACGCTTCCGCGCCGGCGCTGGACAGCCCGCTGGCCGCGCCCTGAGGTGCTTATGCCGCGTCAAACCGGTTTCACCCTGATCGAGATGCTGGCCGCGCTCACCCTGTTGGCGCTGTTGCTGAGCGCCAGCCTGCCGCTGAGCGAACTGGCCAGACGGCGGGCCCAGGAGGCCGAGCTGCGCCACAGCCTGCGCCAGATCCGCACGGCCATCGACGCCTACCGGCAGGCGGTGACGGACAAGAAGATAGACGCTTCTCCGGATCGGAGCGGCTATCCGCCCAGCCTCGCCAGCCTGGTGGACGGCGTGCCGGACAAGAGCGACGCCGGCGGCGGCAAGCTCTATTTTCTGCGCCGTCTGCCGGCGGATCCGATGTGCGAAAGCTGCGACGGCGCGGACCCGGCGGCGAGCTGGGACACGCGCGGCTACGACAGCTCGGCGGAAGCCTTCGCCTCCGGCGGCGACGTATACGACATCCGTTCCAAGAGCCTCAGAAAGGGCATCAATGGCATACGCTACCAACAATGGTGAAGCGGCGCGCGGCTTCACCCTGATCGAGCTGCTGGTGGTGATGAGCATCATCGGCGCGCTGATGGCCCTGATCGGCCCCAACTACTTCAAGCAGCAGGACCGCGCCCGCGAAACCGTGCTGCGCCACAATCTGGCCGCGCTGCGTCAGGCGATAGACGACTACCGCGCCGACCACGGCGCCAATCCGGCCGCCTTGCAAGAACTGGTGGCCGGCCGCTATCTGCGCGAACTGCCGCTCGATCCCATCGCCGGCCGGCGCGACGGCTGGCAAGCCAAACCGGCGGAGGAGGGCGGCGTCGGCGACGTGGCCAGCGGCGCGCCGGGAACCGGCCTGGACGGCAGCCGCTATGGCAGCTGGTAAGCAGCGCGGGCTGGCCTATCTGGGGGCGCTGACGCTGGTGCTGGCCATGAGCGCGGCCCTGGGCGCGGCGGCCGGCGCCTGGAGCCGGCAACAACAAGGCGACAAGGAAGAAGAGCTGCTGCACATCGGCCTGCAATTGCAGCGCGCCATCGCCTCCTACCATCGTTCCGGCCCCGCGCCGGCCTATCCCAAAACGCTGGACGCCCTGCTCAAGGACGAACGCGTGCCCTTCACCCGCCGCCACCTGCGCCGCCTCTACGCCGATCCGCTTACGGGCAAGCCGGAATGGGGGCTGATCAAGGGCGCGGACGGCGGCATCGTCGGCGTGCACAGCCTGGCGGAAGGCCGGCCCTTGAAGCAGCGGGGCTTCGCCGCGGAGCTGGGCGATTTCGCAGACAAGAGCAGCTATCGGCAATGGGTGTTCCTGGCGCCGGCCGCGCCGTGAGGCCGGCGGATTTATTCTAAAGGCATGATTTGTGTTTTGTTTCGGCTCAATGCATCCGGATTAATTTAGGAATTATTGAGAAAGTTAGGAGTACTCCTATAGATTCCCGGACCATGCTTCCGTAAGAATCACCCTCTTTGGCGACCGATGACAGCGGCTTTCCAACGCTTTTGCACCCGC
This sequence comes from Chromobacterium sp. FG89, assembly GCF_057808735.1. Taxonomy (NCBI): domain Bacteria; kingdom Pseudomonadati; phylum Pseudomonadota; class Betaproteobacteria; order Neisseriales; family Chromobacteriaceae; genus Chromobacterium; species Chromobacterium sp. FG89. The sequence continues at coordinate 322,014 of NZ_JBMDIQ010000002.1, forward strand.
GGCCGCGCCGCGGCTCCAAAGGCGCGCGGCTTCCGCTCCCGCCGCGAGTCCGTCGCTTTCAACCGAAACGCATATGATGATTGTTGCTATTTTAGAAGACTGTCCGCTCCAAACCGCCAGCGTGGTCAAGCTGCTGGAACAATATGGCCATCAAGCCGTCGCCTGTGCCGACGGCGACCAGTTCGTCGCCCAATTCCGACAGCAGCGCTGCGACGCGATGCTGCTGGATTGGGAGGTGCCGGGCCGAAACGGCGTCGAGGTGCTCAAATGGGCGCGCGCCAAGCTGCCGTCGGCGCTGCCCATCCTGATGGTGACCCAGCGCGACGACGAAGAAGACATCGTATTGGCGCTGGAGCACGGCGCCGACGACTATCTGCAAAAACCGATCCGCGAGCGCGAGCTGCTGGCGCGGCTGAACGCCCAGTTTCGCAAGCAGCAGCGGCTGGGCAATCCGGAGGCCTCGTTCGAGGCCGGCGGCTACACCTTCCATCCGGAAGCGCGCAGCGTCAGCTTGCCCGGCGGCAAGGCCGCCACGCTGCCGGCGCGGGAATTCGCGTTGGCCACGCTGCTGTTCCGCAACCTGGGCCGCATCCTGACCAAGGACTTTCTCAGCCAGCGCATCTGGGGCCAGGCGGACCGCAAATACGACGCCAGCCTGGCCACCTATGTCAGCAATCTGCGCTCGGCGCTGGGCCTGCGGCCGCGCAACGGCATGGTGATCTCCACCGTGTACAACTACGGTTACCGGCTGGAGCGGGTCTGAGGACCCGCTTGCAACCCGCTGCGCGTTGACTCTGGCATTGCGCATCGACGGCCGTCTCCCGAGCCCGCATTTCCCGCATGCGCGCCCAAGGTCTTCGGCCTGTCTCGCCTTGAGCTGCTCCTTGAATGAGGCGCCGGCTTGGCTGGCCGCGTCCTTTTTTCGCGCTTGGGCCGTCTTATGAAATGGCTTTGCCAAGCGTTCCGGCGCGGACACCGGCACGACGCGCGCTTTCTGATCGCCTTCGTCCTGCTGCTGGTGGTGTTCGCCATCCCCAACCAGGACGCCTTGTTCCACTCGCTGGACCGGCTGTACTTCGAACTGCTCTCCGCCTTGCAAACCGAAGACGACGAACACGATGTCGTGCTCGTCAATGTCGACCAGGCCACGGTGCAGGCGCTGGGCCATGAGGAAGTCAACGGCAACGTGCTCTACGCCGTGCTGCTGCAAAGACTGGAGCAGGCCGACAGCGTGGCGCTGAACATGAACCTGCTGTCGCGCCGGGACGAAGGCATGCTGGCGAACGCCATCCGGCGCCACGGCCGCGTGGTGTTGGCCTTGCCGCCCGACGCCCCCGCCGCGCCGGGGCGGGACGGTCCCGAGCCCTCCGCCGTTTACGCCGCCGCGGCTGGGCTGGGGCACCGCGACCTCTTGATAGGGGACCGCAGCGTGGTCACCGGCATCGTCCCCTACAAGCAACATGGCCGGAAGCTGGCGCCGCATATGGTGATGGAAGCCATCCGCGTCGCCGGCTATGAACTGCCGCCGCGGGAAAACACCCGCTGTCTGACCGCGTTCTGGCGGCGTTGCGCGCCGCAAGCCGACGGCTGGCTGCTGGTGTTGCCGGCCCACCACCGCATCCAGCAGTATTCGATGCTGGACGTGCTGACCGGCGCGGTGCCGCGGCAGGCGTTTCACAACAAGATCGTCTTTGTCGGCCATCTGGCGCTGGACCCGTTCAAGGGCCTGCGCTCCAACCGTTACCCGCTGGACCGCGAAGGCCATACCCGCAGCCAGATCCTGGCCTTGCAAACTCAGACCCTGATGAACCACGGGCCGGTCACCCTGCTGGCCGCCCCGTACAAGCTGCTGGTCAACTTCGGCCTCATGTTCGGCCTGCTGCTGGTCTGCCTGCTGGCGCCGCCGGCGCGCATGCACGGCCGCGCCTGGCTGTGGCTGGGCGGCTGCTGGCTGACGTCCACCCTCTTGCTGTTGCAAACCCAGATCTGGATTCCGGTCAGTTCGCCGCTGACAGGCGGCTTGCTGATCTACGCCGGCTGCGCCTGGCGCTGGCAGACCAAGACTCATCTCCTGCTGCGGCAGGAAATGGAGGCGATGCGGCAGAGCTTGCGCGAAGCCGGCATGGACCTGCCGCTGCGCGGCCAGGAGTCCGAGTCCGGCGCCGACGAAATCGAACGGCTGATGCGGCAGATGCGCGCCTGGCAAAACTCCTACGTCAGCGTGCTCAATATGCTGCCCTATCCGATCTTCTTCGAGCAGGGCGGCAAAATCATCCTCAGCAACCAGGCGGCGCGCAAGCTGCTGTGCGAGCAAGGCGCGCCGGAGGAGGCCGAAGCCTGGGTGCTGGGCCTGGCCGGGCGGGCGCGAGAAAAAGCGCTTCACAGCGGCAACATCGGCGTGGAGGAAGTGCGCAGCAGCCAGGGCGAACACATGTTGCTGGTCACGCCCTGTCCGGAACTGTGCGACGGCCTGTCCAGCAGTCTGATCAGCCTGGTCGACCTGCAAAGCGTCAAGGCCAGCGTGTCCGGCGACCGGCGCGTGCTGCGGCAGATGGCGCACGATCTGCGCAATCCGCTGACCACCATGCTGGCGATGATAGAACAGCGCGGCGGCGAGACCGGGCCGCGGCAGGACCAATTCTTCAACGATCTGCGCCGGCAAGTGAACTACAGCCTGCGCGTGGCGCAGGACTTCATGCGCCTCTCCCGCGCCGAGCAACTGGACCCGGCCGGCTTTCTGCCGGTGGCCTTGACCGATCTGGCCGAAGACGCGATGGACCAGATCGAGGCCGGCGCCCGCCAAAAGCGCATCGTGCTGCACGGCCCGGAGGCGATGGAAGCGCTGTGGGTGCGCGGCCATTACGACATGCTGCTGCGCGCCGTGGTCAATGTGCTGGATAACGCCGTCAAGTACTCGCCGGCCGGCAGCCACATCGTGCTGCGGCTGGCGCGCTGGGGGGACATGGCCGGCATCAGCGTGGTGGACCAGGGCATAGGCATTCCGGAACACGCCTTGCCGCGGCTATTCGAGCCGTTCTATCAGGTGGATGAAGGCCGCCGCGATGGCGCCGGCCTGGGCCTGCCCTTCGTCAAGGCCGTGATGCAGGCCCACGGCGGCCGCGTCGAGGTCAAATCCAGAAGCCGGCTGGGCAGCGAATTTCTGCTGCTGGCGCCGTGGGTGGAGAGCGAGGGAGGAGAGCGCTAGGCGCGGCCGCCGGCTTGAGCTTCTGTTGAGATTGATTGGGGGCCGCACCAGGGTTTGGAACAATGCGGGTAAGCCCTTCCCAGCCGATGGCGGCTGGAGAGGGCTGTCACCCAACCCCTTAATTTAAGGTTTCAACAATGACCGCACCCCGCTCCGCAGGCAAGTTCGCCCTGCCCGCGCTGGTACTGAGCCAGATCGCCGCTTCCCTGATGCTGCTGGCCCCGGCCGCCGCCTCCGCCCATGGCTCGATGGAAGAGCCGATCAGCCGCATTAAATATTGTCATGGCTCCGATAATCCGGAGAATCCAAAAACCCCGGGATGCCAGGCGGTCAAAAAAATTGGCGAGTCGCAAGCCATCTACGACTGGAACAGCGTGCGTCAGGGCGACGCCAGCGGTAATCACCAGCAAGTGGTGCCTAATGGCCAATTGTGCGCGGGAGGCAATGCCGGAACCTTCGGTGGCCTGGATGCGGCCGTCGACTGGCCGGCCACCACCATCCAACCGGGACCGGACGGCAAATACACGATGACCTATCATCAGACCGCCCAGCACCAGACCGCCTATTTCAAATCCTATATCAGCAATGACTCCTATGATTTCACGCGTCCGCTGCAGTGGAATGACCTGCAACTGATCGGCGATTCCGGCGCGGTGGCGCCCAGCGAAAAGACCAAGCTGAACGTCAAGATTCCGGCCGGCATGCAGGGCAAGCGCGTGATCTACAACGTATGGCAGCGCAGCGACAGCGGCGAGGCCTTCTACAGCTGTTCCGACGTGAACATCGTGGCCAACAGCGCGGACTTCAAACCGCTGGGCGCCTTGGTCTCCAGCCCGTTCGAGGCCAAGCCCGACTCCACCATCTCCCTGCGCGTTTTCGACAAGCTGCGCGGCGGGGATCTTGAAAAGCATTCGATCAAGATCGCCGCCGGTCAAACCGCGGCCAAAGACTGGACCTATGCGCTGGCCACCGCGGTCAACGCCAAATCCAGCGTGGTCAAGGTGGGCCAATTGCAAAACGGCCAAGTGGTGCCGGTCAAGAACGCCACCGGCAACACCGTGTTCGGTCTGGGCAAGGAATACAGCTTTGCCTTGGAACAATCGGATGAGGGCGGCAAGCCGCCGGTGGACGAGATCGCGCCGGGCAAGGTCACCGTCAAGGGCCAGAGCAGCGTCAACAGCGGCGATATGGTCAGCCTGTCGGCCCAAGCCGCCGCCGGCACCAACCTGAAATACCGGTGGACGGTGTCGCCCAGCATCGCCGGCCTGACGCTGAACGCCGCCACCCTCAATTTCAAGGCGCCGGAGCCTAAGCAGGACACCAGCTATAACTTCACGGTCAAAGTCAGCAATGCGCTGGGCAGCAAGAACGCCGAGCACAAGCTGGAGGTCAAGGCCAAGGATGAAGGCGGCAAGCCGCCGGTAGCCGGTGCCTGGGACGCGGCCAAGACCTATGCCCAGCCTTGCGCCAAAGTGACATATCAGGGCGAGGAATGGATGAACGGATGGTGGACCCAAGGCGAAAAGCCGGGCACGGGCGGCCAGTGGGGCGTATGGCGTCCGGTAAGCTCGACCGACATGCATGGCCAGTGCAAGGGTAAGTAATGTCCGGATGGCCGCGCGTTTCAGGCTGAGCCCCAGCTGGACGCAGGTTTAAGACCCGGTTTCGGGGTCTGCCCGGCAGGCGTAAGCCTGCCGGGCTTTTGCCGTTTGATGGCCGATATTGATTAAAAATCGCTGAACTTTAGCTTTTATTGAGAATGATTGGGCGGCGGGCAAGGGTTTGGAACAATGCGGGCAAGCCCTTCCTCGGCCGACGGCGGCCAGGGAGGGCGGCAACCCAACCCTTAAGATCAAGGTTTTAGAACATGACCGCACCTCGCACCGCCGGCAAGCTCGTCCTGCCCGTGTTGGCCCTGAGCCAGATCGCCGCCTCCCTGATGGCCGTTGTCCCGTCCACCGCCAGCGCCCATGGCTCCATGGTGAACCCGCCCAGCCGCGAATACGCCTGCGCCACCTTCGATACCCCGTGGGGCAACCCGACTTATGCCAGCTGCGGCAAGATCGCATCGCTGAGCAGCAACTGGATGTCCAATGTGCAGGGCGGCGTGAAAAGCAACCATAAAGAGAAGGTCGAAGACGGCCTGCTGTGCGCCGGCGGCAAGATCGACTGGAAAGAGCTGGATGCGGCCGATTTCAAAGGACGCGTCACCACGGTGACCCCGGACGCCCAAGGCAAGGCCGTGTTCGAATACAAGCAAACCGCAGGCCACATCTCCAGCTACTTCAAGACCTATATCAGCACAGATGACTATAAGCCGGAGCAGGGTTTGCGCTGGAGAGACCTGAAAGAGATTGGCAATAGCGGTCCCCTGCCGCGTCCAGAAAGCGGCAGCATCACCAAGCTGGAGGTGCAGATTCCGGCGGAGCTGACCGGCAAGCGCGTGGTGTACAGCGTTTGGCAGCGTGATCCGAGTGATAACGCCGAAGCCTTCTACGCCTGCTCCGACGTGGACGTGGTGGCCAACAATATCGAATGGAAGGCCAGCGGCGCGCTGGAAGGCGGCCAGGTCAACACCGGCGTCACGCTGACCTTGCGCGTATTCGATAAAGTGCGCAGCGGCGACCTGGAAAAGCACAGCATCGTGGTGCAGGCTGGTCAGGAAAAGCCGGAGCAATGGATGCATGCGTTGGCCACCAAGGTCAATCAAAGCTCCAGCGTGGTCAAGGTGGGCAAGCTGATCGGTTCGGACATCACGCCGCAATTCAGCGCCACCGAAAACCAGGTGTTTGGCCGCAATAAGCAGGTGAGTTTCGCCATCGACCAGAATAACGGAGGCACCAAGCCGCCGCCGGATGAAATCGCGCCGGGGAATGTCACGGTCAGCGGCCCGGCCAGCGTCAACAGCGGCGCCAACGTCAGCTTGTCCGCCGCGGCCGCTTCCGGCACCAATCTGAACTACCTGTGGGAAGTGACGCCCAAGATCGCCGGCCTGGCGCTCAACGCCGCCACGCTCAATTTCAAGGCGCCGGCGCTGGAGCAGGACACTGCCTACAGCTTCAAGGTCAAGGTCAGCAACAGCAAGGGCGAGAAAACCGCAGCGCATGCGCTGACGGTCAAGGCCGACGACAGCGGCCCCACGCCGCCGTTGGAGGGCGATGTCTGGAAAGAAGGCGCAAGCTACAAGGCCGGCCAGGTCGTCGTCTTCGAAGCCAAGCAATACCGCTGCTTGCAGCCGCATACCGCTTGGGAAGGCGCAGGCTGGACGCCGGCTTCGCAGCCCGCACTGTGGGCGCCGCTTTAAACTAAGCGTCTGATCCGGCCGGCGGCCGCGCGCCGCCGGCTGGAAATGACAGCCCCTTGCCTCTTGGAGCAAGGGGCTTTTTTTAACTGTTTATTGAGCAAGGCGGGCGTTCGGCCAAGCGCTACATCAAGCACCTTGTCTGTGGCGTGAGCAAATTGTCGTCGGTCATGCGCAGCTTGGGCATGGCGCCGCAAGGCGCTTGGAGACCGCCGCATGACTATTGGCGGCGGGCTGCGGCTATGGCGGACAGAGAGTTGCCCCAGTCAGTTACGGAAAGTGTGAATTTTACCACCGTCTTGGCATGAGTTTTTTGCATTTCATCCTAAACTTTTCATCCATTTCCCAGATAAGACTTCTCGAATAATCTGATTTTCGAGAGGTCGCATAA